>NZ_DATMFZ010000076.1:0-73236 GCF_035556675.1 Geminicoccus sp.
ACCAGGTCCGGTCCATGGCGGCGATGTGCGCCTTCAGGCGCGGCCAGGTCGGCAGACCCAGCTCGCGTGCAATGACCAGCTGCGCCTCGCTCAAGCGCAGGGCTGCGTCCGGTGGCGCGGCCTGCTCATGATCCGGCCATCGGGGATGATGAATCCGAAAGCGGTGCCAAGCGCCGGCGTCGCCGGTCCGCAGTCCCTTGAGCAGCTCCTTCGCGCGTTTGCGCTGCTGCTCGAGGTTCAGGCGGAACGGGGAGGCGGCGCGCCGGGCTCCGGACGCAGGTGCGGTGCTGGATGGATCGGACAAGGCAAGCCCCTTCCTCGTGTCTGCGTCCGCCGATCAGACCGGAAAGGGTGGATGGAAAACCGGGCCGCTCTTCATGAACGTGGGCGCAGCCCTTCCCGCGGACACGGAGGCTCCGAGCAAGCCTGCCCCGCAGCCCAACAAACAATGCCCGGGCAGTCAAGAAGGGCAGGTCTGGCCAGGAGCCGCCTTCAGCAGCGCCATGCCATGTCACACGCGGCCCGCTCGCCTCGTCACTGCTGGATCGGCGGCGGCAGGCGGGCGATGATGCGGCACATGACGATACAGGACGGCGCGACGGTACTGTTCGAGGCGCACCGGCGGCGGCTGGTGCGGCTGGCCTACCGGATGCTGGGCTCGGCGGCCGAGGCCGAGGACATTGTGCAGGATGCCTGGCTGCGCTGGCAGCAGGTGGAGCCAGGGACGGTGCGGGAGCCCGGCGCGTATCTCACCCGCACCGTCACCCGGCTGTGCCTGGATGCGCTGAAATCGGCGCGGGCCCGGCGGGAGACCTATGTGGGGAGCTGGCTGCCGGAGCCGATCGTCGAGGAGCCGGAGGAAGCGGTGGCGGCCGACGAGCTGACACTCTCGCTGATGCTGGCACTGGAACGGCTCTCGCCGCTGGAGCGCGCGGCCTTCCTCCTCCACGACGTGTTCGACGTGGCGCTGGACGAGATCGCCCGCACGCTGGGGCGCGAGCCGGCGGCGGTGCGGCAACTGGCGGTGCGCGCGCGGCGCCACGTCCAGGCGGCACGCCCGCGCTTCCCGGTGACGCGCGAGGAGGGCAGCCGGATCGCAAAAGCCTTCTTCACCGCCGTGCAGAGCGGCGACCTGGCCACCCTGCAGTCCATGCTGGCGGAGGACGTGGTGCTGCGCTCGGACGGCGGCGGCAAGGTGCTGGCCTTCCTCAATCCGGTGGCCGGCATGGCGCGGGTGCTGCGGCTGTACCGCGGCCTTTACCGCAAGTACGGCGCACATTCGGGGACGTGGCTGCGGCCGGCCTGGATCGACGGCCTGCCGGGTTATCTCAGCCGCGAGCGCGGCGGCGTGCTGCAGACCACGGCGCTGGCGATCGAGGGTGGCCGGATCGCCGAGATCTACATCACCCGCAACCCGGACAAGCTGGGGGAGGTGGTGAAGCTGCTCGAAACGGGGGCGGGGCCGAACGCGGCGGCATGAGGATTGGCAGGCACGCCCGCCCTTTCCGGGTGGCGTGCCTGCCGGATCCACACGACCGCCGCCTCGGGCGATCGCGGCTGGGGGCTCATGTCGGCCGGGTTGCGGGGAAGGGCTGTGCCGACCGGGCAGGGTGTAACGCGAGATCTGTTACTTGGTTCCGTAGAAGCTGTACTCGCCGGGACTGTCCAGGTCGGAGCGGGTGGCAAAGGAACCGCTCATGCGCATGGGCCGGCCTACCTGCTGCTGGGAAACATTCGCCCGGTAGAACTGGCTCGCCTCCTTGGCGGCATTGCGATAGCGGTGGAAGGTGACGGTGCCGGCACCCAGGCAATAGGAGCCCTGGATCTGGGCGCCGAAAATGGTGCCGGTGATCCGCTTGCAGGTGCCGGCCCCCGCCTGGGAGATCACCAGCTGGCCGGAGGTCTGGTTGGCGACGACGCTCCAGGTGCCGGCGATGCTCGACGGCCAGCCGTCCGCCAGGGCGCCGCTGGCCCATCCGACCGTCGCGGCGCAGGCAAGTGTCGCGGCGATGTGTCGAATTCTGCTGCTGATCATGTACTTCATGGCACGCTCCTCATCAAAGTCATGGCGATGGCGTAGGTGCCTCCATGCACGCTTTGACCAATGAAGCTCGTGCTCGGCTTCTTCATGCCAGGGTTTTGGCAGTGCCTAATCTATCACATGTTCGTGTGCGCGGATGTGACGGAGATCACCTCGGCAAGTATAGTCGGAAATTGTTCTTGCGGTAATTGAAGTGGTGGCCGGGGTGGTTCCCGGCCATTCCCTCAGGCAAAGGGCACGCCGGTCAGGCGAGGGCGATGGTCCGGTCGGTGAAGACCAGGAACTCGATCTGGTGCAGGACGTCGGTGCCATCGCCGCCGGCCAGGTGTGCGACCCTCCAGCCACCATCGGCCTGCTGGCTCACCGCGTAGTCGGCGAAGGCACCGGAGAACAGGGCGGCGTCGCTGCCCTCGCCGCCATCCAGCACGTCGTCGCCCGCCCCGCCGATCAGGCCATCGTCGCCGGCACCACCGATCAGCTGGTCCTGGCCGTCGCCGCCGAAGAGCACGTCCTCGCCATCCTGGCCAGCCAGCACGTCGTCGCCCTCGCCGCCATGCAGCTCGTCGTCGCCGCTGCCGCCGGACAGGCGGTCGCTGCCGTCGTCGCCGAACAACATGTCGTCGCCGGCACCGCCATTCAGATAGTCGCTGCCGCCGTCGCCGGTGAGGATGTCGTGGCCGTCGCCACCAGCCAGTCGGTCGCGGCCATCGCCGCCATAGAGGCGGTCCTGGCCGTCGCCGCCGATCAGATAGTCGTTGCCCACCTCGCCATAGAGCTCGTCATGGCCGCTGCCGCCATGCAGCCAGTCATGGCCGGCGCCGCCATTGAGATAGTCGTCACCGGATCCGCCCACGAGGCGGTCATCGCCGTCGCCGCCGAACAGGATGTCGAGGCCCCGGCCGCCATCCAGGAGATCGTCGCCGTCACCACCGTTCAGCCGGTCGTCGCCGGCCTCGCCGGCCATGACGTCGTCGCCCTCTTCAGCGAGGAAGACCGCCTGGCCGTCCGCATCGGTCCCGAACCCGATCACATCGTCACCGGCATCGCCCAGGATCGTGTCGGCCACCTTCGTGCCACGCAGGAGGTCGCCTTCTTCCGTCCCAGAAATCATGTTCATGATGCGTCCTCCCCTGGCGTGCCGTGGCGCGAACGGGCCGAATCCCTGGCGGTTCCATTGCCACTCGTCCGATCTTGTTCAAATAAAACATGAATGCGGCTACATGTATCTTCCATGTGGGTGTAGGCGGGCATGGCTGTCAGCGTTCCAGCGCTGGGGCTTGTCTCGATCGGTGACGGGATTGTCCAGTCCCTGATCAATTCGCAGCAGGCCGGGCGGCGCCGTCGTTTCGGGGTCGTGCGCAAGCAGGGAGCCGCCGGACCCTCGTCCAGCATGCAGCCGCGGGCTGGCCCGTGATATAGTCCCGGCCCGGCATGGGGCTGCCGGAGCCAGGGGAGGCGGCATGGACATCGGCGTCTGGCTGGATGGCCTTGGCCTCGGGCATTACGGACCTGCCTTCCATGACGCCGCGATCGACGTCGAGACGCTGGTCGAGCTGCGCGACGAGCATTTGCGAGAACTGGGCCTGCCGCTCGGCCACCGGATGAAGCTCCTCAAGGCCATCGCGCAGCTGCGTGATGCGGCGGTGGTGCCGGCATCCCCTCCAGCGCCGGCGGCGGCAGGGCCGGATGTCGTCGTTGCCGGCCCGCAGGCCGAGCGCCGGCAGCTCACCGTGATGTTCGTGGACTTGGCGGGATCGACCGAGCTCAGCTGCCGGCTCGATGCCGAGGACATGCGTGAGGTCATCCGCAGCTATCAGGACGCCGTGGCGGGCGAGGTGGTGCGCTTCGGCGGCCATGTCGGCAAGTTCATGGGCGATGGCGTGCTGGCCTATTTCGGTTGGCCAAGGGCGCATGAAGATGCCGCGGAGCGCGCGGTGCAGGCGGGTCTCGCCATTGCCAGCGTGGTCTCGGCGCTCCGGGCACCGGGCGGGCAGCCGCTCGCCGCCCGCGTCGGCATCGCCACCGGCGTGGTCGTGGTCGGTGACCTGATCGGGCAGGGAACGTCTCGCGAGGAGGCGGTGGTCGGCGAGACGCCGAACCTCGCCGCGAGGCTGCAGGCGAGCGCGCCGCCCGGGAAGGTGGTGATCGCAGCCAGGACCAGATGGCTCCTGGGCAACCGCTTCCAGCTGGCGGGGTTGGGCATGGTCACGCTGAAGGGCCTGCCGGAGCCGGTACCCTGCTGGCAGGTAGAGGCGGACCGGAGCGCCATCACCAGGTTCGAGGCGCGGCAGGCGGTGCGGCTGGCACCAATGGTCGGCCGCGACCAGGAACTGGCACTCCTGCTCGACCGCTGGGAGCGCGCCCGAATGGGCGAGGGGCAGGCCATCATGGTGCTGGGCGAGGCGGGCATCGGCAAGTCGCGGCTCGCCGTGGCCCTGGCCGGTGCCCTGGTGGGGCAGGATCATCTCGCCCTGCGCTACCAGTGCTCGCCCCAGCACAAGGACAGCCCGCTCTGGCCGGTGGCGGAGCAGCTTCGCTGGTCGGCCAGGTTTGCCCGGCAAAGCGACGAGCAGGGGCGGCTCGCCAGCCTGGAAGCCCTGCTCCGGCGTGCCGTTCCCGATCCGGGCGAGGCGCTACCCCTCCTGGCCGAACTGCTGGGCATCGTCTCGAACGATGCTCCGGTCATGCTGACCGCCCAGCAGAAGCGCAGCCGCATGCTGACCGCACTGGTCGACCAGCTGCTGGGGCTTGCGCGGCAAAGGCCGGTGCTGCTCCTGTTCGAGGACGTGCACTGGATCGATCCGACGACGCTGGATCTCGCCGAGCAGGTGCTGGGTGCCATCAGCGAGGCGCGGGTACTGGTGCTGCTGACCAGTCGGACCGAAGGACAGCCGGTGCTGGCTGGTCACCCGCATCTGACGCGCATCACCCTCAGCCGGCTGGACCGGGAAGCCGCCCGGGCAATCGTGACGGGCCTCGCCGCGGACCGGCCACTGGATGATGGCGTCTGCTCCGCGATCCTGGCGCGCGCCGAGGGCGTGCCGCTGTTCCTAGAGGAGGTCACCCGGGCGATGCTGGACGGCGATGCCACCGCCGAGACCATTCCGGGATCGCTGCACGACTGGTTGATGGCGCGGCTGGACCGCTCGCCTGTGGCCCACCGGATCGCCCAGGTCGCAGCCTGCATCGGCCGCGAGTTCGGGCACGACCTGCTGGCAGCGGTGGCCGATGTCCCCGAGCCGGAGCTGACCCGTGCGCTGAACGAGCTGATCCAGGCGGAGCTGGTGTTCCGTCGGGGGCAGGCACCGGATGCCATCTACAGCTTCAAGCATGCCCTGCTGCGCGATGCGGCACATGGCAGCCTGCTCAGGAGCCGGCGCCGTGCGGTCCATGCCCGGATCGCCCAGGTGCTGGTGGAGCAGTTCCCCGGGCTGGCGCAGGCAACGCCCGAGGTGATCGCGCGCCACTGGGCAGAAAGTGGGCAGATGGCGGAGGCGGCCGCCTGGCACCAGCGGGCCGGCGAGCAGGCCCTGGTCCGCTCCGCGACGCGGGAGGCGATGGCGCAGCTTCATGCCGGGCTGGAGGCGCTGCGCAGCCTGCCCGAGGGGGAGGAACGGCAGCGCCGCGAGCTGGAACTCCAGGCGGCACTGGGTGCGGCCCTGTTCGCGGCGAAGGGGCAGGCGGCCGGCGAGACCGCCATCGCCTATAAGCGCGCCCGCGAGCTGTGCCGGCGCCTGGGCGAGAGCCGTCGCCTCGTCCCGGTGCTGTTCGGGCTCTGGGCCTCGCACAACACCCGCGCGGAACTCACCCCGGCCGAGGCCATCGCGGGCGAGCTGCTGCAACTGGCGAAGGCGCAGGACGACCGGCTGGCCCAGCTTCTGGGGCTGCGGGCGCGCGGCACGACCCTCCTGTTCCTGGCGCGGTTGCAGGAGGCCCGCGCGCAGCTGGAGACGTTGCTGGAGCTGGCGGGAAGCGACGGCCCGTTCGGTGCGTCGCTCTATCCGACCGATCCGCGAGTGACCGGCCGGGGCTTCCTCGCCTGGATCCTGCTGATGATGGGACATTCCGACCAAGCCGTGCCGCTGGTCGAGCGCGCCCTGGCCGAGGCGCGCGCGCTCGGGCACCAGCCTACGCTGGCGGTGGTGCTGCAATGCCGATGCACGGTGGCGCAGTTCCTGGACGACCATCCTGCCGTGGCGCTGCACGCGGAAGCCATGCTTGGTGCCTGCGCCAGCCAGGGCTTCGCGTTCTGGTCGGCGATGGGCGAGATCTTCCGTGGCTGGGCGCTGGCACGCGGCGGCAACGTCGCGGCCGGAACCCGCCATATCCAGGCTGGCATCGCCGCGCACCAGGCCACCGAGGCGAAGCTGCTGTCACCGCACTATCTGGCCCTGCTGGCCGAGGTGCAGCTCGCCGCTGGCCGGGCGGACGAGGCGGGCGCCACCCTGGCATCGGCGCTCTCCGACTCGGCGCGCACCGGCGAATGCTGGTTCAACGCGGAGTTGCTCCGGCGCCAGGGCGAGTTGCTGGCTGGGAGCGACCTGATCCGGGCCGAGGACTGCCTGCGCCAGGCACTTCTGCTGGCGGGCAGCCAGGGGGTAAAGCTCTGGGAGCTGCGGGCAGCCACCTCGCTGGCGCAGTTCCGGGCCGGCCGTGACGGTCGCGACGGGCGCGACGCTGGCCGCGCTCTTCTGGCGCCGATCGTGGCGTCGTTCGGGGACGACCAGGAAATACCGGACCTGTGGCAGGCACGGGCGCTGCTCGACCGGCTGGCTTGACCCTGTTCCGTGCGCATCCGGATGGGATGCCCTCTGTCGGGATGGCTTCGCCGCGGCTAGGTTCCCTGCCCATGAGCACTGCATCCCGCCTCGTCCTGGTCGATGGTTCCGGCTACATCTTCCGGGCGTTCTTCGCGCTGCCGCCGATGACAAGGCCGGACGGCACGCCGGTCAATGCCGTGTTCGGCTTCGCGTCCATGCTGTTCAAGCTGATGACCGACCGGGCGGAGGACGACCTGCTGGTCGTGTTCGACCATTCGCGGCTGTCGTTCCGCAACGAGATGTACGACGCCTACAAGGCGAACCGGGCGGAGCCGCCCCCGGAGCTTCGGCCGCAGTTCTCGCTGGTGCGCGATGCGGCGCGGGCGTTCGGCCTGCCGGTGGTGGAGCTGGAAGGCTACGAGGCGGACGACCTGATCGCGTCCTATGCCAGGGCGGCCAGGGCGGAAGGGCGAGTGGTCGAGATCGTCAGCTCCGACAAGGACCTGATGCAGCTGGTCGCCGACGGCGTGTTCATGTTCGACCCGATGAAGAACAAGAACATCGGCCATGACGAGGTGGTCGAGCGGTTCGGTGTGGGCCCGGAGCGGGTGCGCGACGTGCTGGCGCTGGCGGGCGACACCTCGGACAACGTGCCGGGCGTGCCGGGCATCGGGGTGAAGACGGCGGCACAGCTGATCACCGAGTATGGCTCCCTGGAGGAACTGCTGGCGTCCACGGCGAAGATCAAGCAGCCCAAGCGGCGCGAGACGCTGGAAACCAACGCGGACAAGGCACGTCTGTCCTACGAGCTGGTGGGGCTGAAGCACGACGCGCCGCTGCCGCTGACCTTCGCCGAGATCGGCCGCGCCTCGATCGACCCCGGCACGCTGCTGCCCTTCCTCCAGGAGAACGGCTTCAAGACGCTGATCTCCCGGGTGGGCCTGCTGGCCGAGGCCGCGGCGGTGCACCAGGAGGTGGCGGTCAAGCGTGAGCTGCGCTACCGGGCGATCACCGACTTCACCGAGCTGGACGGGTTCCTGGCGCGGGCGAAGGCCGGCGGCTACCTGGCGATCGACACCGAGACCACCTCGCTCAGCATCATGGACGCGACCCTGGTCGGGCTGTCCATGGCGGTGGACGAGGAGGAGGGGGTCTATGTGCCCCTTTGCCACGAGGACGCGTTCGGCCAGCGCTGCGAGGGGCAGCTCGAGACGGATGCGGTGATCGACCGGCTCCGGCCGATCCTGGAGGATCCATCGATCCTCAAGATCGGGCACAACCTGAAATACGACATGGGTGTGCTGGCCAAGTACCGGACCACGATCAGCCCTTATGACGACACGCTGCTGATCAGCTACGTGCTGGACGGGGCCCGGCACGGCCATGGCATGGACGAGCTGGCCAAGCGCCATCTGGACCACGACACGATCAGCTACGATTCGCTGACCGGCACCGGCAAGTCGCGGATCGGCTTCGCCAAGGTCGAGGTCACGAAGGCCACCGACTATGCGGCCGAGGACGCGCTGGTCACCTATCGCCTCTGGAAAGTGCTGAAGAAGCGCCTGGTCGAGGAGAGGATGGTCCGGGTCTACGAGGAGCTGGACCGGCCGCTGCCGGCGGTGGTGGCGCAGATGGAACTGCACGGGGTGGCGGTCGACCGCGATCTGCTGCGGCGGATGTCCGGCGAGTTCGGCCAGCGCATGGCGGCCTACGAGGCCGAGGCGGCAAAGCTGGTGGGCCACAGCTTCAACATCGGCTCGCCCAAGCAGCTGGGCGAGGTGCTGTTCGACGAGATGGGCATTCCCGGCGGCAAGAAGGGCAAGGCCGGGGCCTATGTCACCGATGCGGACGTCCTGGAGCAGCTGGCCGAGCAGGGCCACGAGCTGCCGAAGGTGGTGCTGCAGTGGCGCCAGCTGCAGAAGCTGACCCGCACCTATACCGATGCGCTGATCGAGCAGATCAGCCCGGTCGATGGGCGGGTGCACACCTCCTACATGCTGGCGTCCACCTCGACCGGGCGGCTCAGCTCGACCGAGCCCAACCTGCAGAACATCCCGATCCGCACCGAGGAAGGGCGGCGGATCCGGGAGGCGTTCATCGCGGAGCCTGGCCACGTGCTGATGTCGGCCGACTATTCGCAGGTCGAGCTGCGCATCCTGGCGCACATGGCGGAGCTGGCGACGCTGAAGGAGGCGTTCGCCAACGGCATCGACATCCACCGGCTAACCGCAGCGCAGATGTTCGGCCTGCCGGTGGAGGAGGTGAGCGGCGACCTGCGCCGCAGCGCCAAGACCATCAATTACGGCATCGTGTACGGGATCGGCGCGTTCGGCCTGGCGCAGCGCCTGGGCATCCCGCACGCCCAAGCCAAGGACTATATCGAGCGCTATTTCGAGCAGTATCCGGGCATCCGCGAATACATGGACCAGACCAAGGCGGAGGCGCGCGAGAAGGGCTATGTGCTGACCGTAGACGGGCGGCGCTGCTGGGTGCCGGAGATCCTGTCCAAGCTGCCCTCCCGCCGGGCCTATGCCGAGCGCGCCGCGATCAACGCGCCGATCCAGGGGACGGCCGCCGACATCATGAAGCGGGCGATGCTGCGGCTGGCCAGACGGCTCGCCGATGAGCGGGCGGGCGCGCGCCTCCTGCTCCAGGTCCATGACGAGTTGCTGCTGGAGGTGCCGCAGAGCGAGGTCGAGCCGACAGCGGCGCTGGTGCGGGCGGCGATGGAGGGGGCGGCGTCGTTGAGCGTGCCGCTGGAGGTGGAGGTCGGCACCGGGCACAGCTGGGGGGCGGCGCACTAGACGGGCGTGACTGCCACCGGCTGCAGGCTTTGGCGCTCGCCGCAGGTTCTGCGGAGCTAGTGCCCGTCACTCCGCCGAACCCTGTCCAGCCGTGCGCCGGACAAGCTCACCTTGCGCCGACTTCGAATGCCGGGGTCCCCTTGGTCGTCTTTACGGTCCACGAGCCGCTCTGCCGGAATGAGCTTGCCGATGCGTAGGTGTCTTCCATGAACTGGAAGTAGACCATCTTGCCGTCACGGACCTTGGCGTGGATCGAGAAGGGCGAGGTGAAGACATGGCCTACTTCGACCGAGCGATAGGTGAACTTGCCGAAAATGGCGACATCCTCGGCTGAAGCCAGCTTGTCGGTGATCGTGAAGTCCTCGATCTGCCAATATTCTGCGACCCGAAGGAAGGTGCTGCTGTACGCGCCAGGGCCCGTGGCAGTCCCCGCCCACGGCTCGATCTTCTTCAGTTCGGGGTTGTCGAAGTTCAGCGATACGTAAACGGCGTCGGGCGCTACGAGGCGGGCGGCCGCAGCTTCGACCTTGTCCGGGGCCGTGTTGGCCAGGAAATCCATGACGACGGCCAGGGACGCGGCGGACTGATCCGGCGAACTCGTTGCCTGCGCTGCGGCAGGCGGGCCCATCGCAAGTGCAGCTGCGAGAACTGCCTTGGGAAGATCGAGAACCGTCATGTGCTTGTTCCTTGCGCTGTTCAGGTTTCTGTCTGCGGCGGTTCGGGACGGCGGGATCGTCCGGCCTCAGCCCTTGGCCGCTTTCTCGGCTGCCTTCTCGGGATTGAACCCGTCGAAACTGTCGAAGACGCCCATGAAGCCGGGCACCGTCGCCTCACGCGCCCAGTCGCGCTGAAGCTCGCAATACATCTGCACACGGCTGATGAGCCTCCCGCCAGCCTGCTCGATGCGACGCAGCGCCGCCTCGTGCGCGGCCAGCGAGGTGCCGCCCACCGCATCGACCGGCACATAGACCTCATAGCCTTCCTGGATTGCGTCGAGTGCCGGGAAGGTCAGGCACGCCTCGGTCCAGAGGGCGGTCATGATGAGCTTGCGCCGGCCGATCGCCTTGACCGCCTGCTTGAAGCCGGTGTCCTCCCAGCTGTTGATCGACGTGCGGTCGTAGGTCGGCAGGTGGCCGAGCACGTCCTGCAGTTCCTGGATCGGTGGCTTGTTGCGGCCGGTCGCGACATTGACGGTCGAGTGGACGATCGGAAGATTGTAGTTCACCGCCGCCTTCGCGGTGCTCACGATGTTGAACACCAGCTCTTCGCGGGGCATCGAGCGGATCGAGGAGACCTGGATCGGCTGATAGTCGATGATGATGAAAAGCGAATTCTCTGGCGTGAGCAGATGGTCGGTCTGCACGTTGCGGATCGTTTCACTGGCCATTGGTAGGCCTCCTGCCGTGATGGGACATATTGCGCTGGAGGCGGTCCGCAGCCTCGACCAGACGGGCGGGCGAGCGCGTGCCATCCTCGGGAAACTGGAAGCCGACCTTGTCCGGTCCGGCCCTTGTCGGGGTCGCAACCCATCGTGATTGCGTGGGCCAGAGATAAAAGCGCAACGATGATGTAGAAAGCTTGCCCGGTACGACGCAGCGTCCTACCGTCAGGACGATGCGGGACCTCAACGATCTCTACTACTTCGCGGCCGTGGTCGATCACGGCGGCTTCTCAGCGGCCGGGCGCGCGCTCGGCATCCAGAAATCGCGGCTGAGCCGCCGGGTCCTGCTCCTCGAAGAGCGCCTCGGCGTTCGCCTCCTCAACCGGTCGTCGCGCCGCTTCTCGGTGACCGAGATCGGGCGTGACTTCTACGAGCGCTGCGTCGCGATGATCGTCGAAGCAGAGGCGGCCGAACAGATCGCCGCGGCGATCCAGGTGGAGCCGCGGGGCCTGGTGCGGATGAGCTGTCCGACCGGGCTCCTGTCCTTTCAGTTCGGCGAGCTGATCGCCCGCTTCATGATGCAGAACCCTGCCATCCAGATACAGCTGGAGAGCACGAACCGCCGCGTCGATGTGATCGCCGAAGGGCTCGACCTGGCGATTCGCGTGCGGTTTCCGCCGTTGGAGCCGACCGACCTGGTCATGAGGCGACTGGACGAGAGCGTCCAGTGCCTCGTTGCGGCGCCTGGCCTGGCCGACCGCACCATCCAGTCGCCCACGGATCTCCGCATGCTGCCGAGCCTGGATCAGCAGTGGCCGCATCGGGACCATGTCTGGACCCTGCATCACGTTGATGGTCGGGTGGCGACGGTCCCGCACGCACCCCGCCTGGTCACGGACGACCTGTCGGTGCTGCGGAACGCGGCGATCGCAGGGGCGGGCGTCGTGCAGCTGCCGACCATCTTCGTCTGGGATGATATCCGTGCGACCCGGCTCGTCCACGTACTTCCCGACTGGCGACCACAGTCGGGAATCGTCCATGCGGTCTTCCCCTCCCGGCGTGGACTGCTTCCGTCCGTGCGGGCGCTGGTCGATTTCATGGTCCGCGAATGCGCCATCCAGCGGGCCCAGGCTGACCAGGTCGTGCCACCGATACCGACGTCGCCATGATCGTTTCACCCAGGAGCTGCGAGGCCGAGAACGAGGCTGCGCCTGGTTGTGGCGGCTGCTTGCTGGATCGGGGCGAATGATCTACATAATACATTAGTGTATATCCGTATTGGAGGCGAGCCATGCAGATCGCGCGCTGGGGCAACAGCCTGGCCGTCCGGCTGCCTGCCAAGCTGGTCGAGGAAATGGGGCTGAAGGAAGGCGACCAGATCGAGCTGACGAGGGTCGAGGGTGGCCTTGCCGTCTTCCGGCGTCTCAAGGCTGAGGAGGCATTGGAGCGCCTGATCCGGCTCGCTAAGGAGAAGCCGGCGTTGCCGGAGGACTACCGGTTTCGACCGGGACGAGGCGAATGCCCGGTAGTTTTGCCGACAGCAATGTCGTGCTCTACGCGCTCACCATCGGCTCGAAGGCGGAGCGGGCCTGGGAGATCCTACGGACCCGCCCGACCATCAACGTCCAGGTGCTGCACGTCCTGCGCCTCAAGCAGCGCCTGACCTGGGCCGAGATCGAGGAGCGCATGGGTCTGATCCGCGAGCTCCTGCCCGAGCGGGACCTGACCGTCCGGGTTCACGATCTTGGCCGCGCCATGGCGGCCCATCATGGGTTCAGGACGTATGATGCGATGATCGTCGCTGCCGCCCTGGATGCCGGCTGCGCTACCCTGTGGAGCGAGGACATGCAGGACGGGATGGTGGTTGTCGGGCAGTTGACCATCCGCAATCCGTTCCAGTGAACGGCTACCGCCGCTTCAGCCTCGCGCCGTCGTGTCGCGGGAGAAACGGCGACATAACATAGTATAATGGTTGAAAATCTCCCCGCATCCTTGGCAATACTCTTTGCCTGAGCCCGCCGCCGCAGGTGCCGCCATGGCCGAGACGCTGCTGGATGTCGTCGCCGAGAGTTCACCCTTGCCGCTCGCGGTGCTGGATCCGGCGGGGGGCGTGGTGCTCGCGAACCGGGCGCTGCGGCTGCTGGTGGACGAGGCGGTGCTCCACGGCCGGGTGGCGCTGGAGGAGCGGGACGGGCGCGTGCTGCTGCCGGCCCGCCATGGTGGTGCGGTGGCGCTAGAGGTGATCGAGCCGGCCGGGGGCGGGGGCAGGCGGGTGCTGCGCGGGGAGACGCGCCGCCCGCCTGCGGGCCTGCGTGAGGAAGCAGGGGGCTTTCAGTTCGCAGCCGGCGATGACCTGTCGCCGCTGGGGGAGCGGCTCCTGCATGCGGCGCGCAGAGCCGTGGAGCAGGACCGGGCGGTGGCGCTGCTGCTGCTGGAGCCGCTGGGCGTCGGGCTTCTGGCGGCCGCGTTCGGCCTTGCCGCGGCCGATGCCGTGCTCGCCAGGCTGGATGAGCGGCTGCGTGCCAGCCTGCGCACCGTCGACCATCTCCTACCGCAGGAGGACGGGCTGCGTGCGGTGGTGGCGGTGGTGAGCGGGGCCGAGGGGGCGCAGACGCTGGCGGCCCGGCTGTCGGCCGTGCTGGCGCAGCCGCTAGAGATGGCAGGTGCCGAGCGCTGGCTCGGCGTGCGCATCGGCTTGGCGCATGCCCGGGTACCCGACCTCACTGCAATGCTGCCGGCGGCGCGCGCGGCGCTGGCGCAGGCAACATCGGCCGACGAACGTTTCATTTCCCTGGCGAGCCGGGCCCTGTCGTAAGCACTGCCGGGCCGGCTTGTCGCCCCTTCAGCCCTGGGATACCTGTGCAGCATGAATGACCGGGTTCTGCTTCCCCTGATCGGCGTCACCGCCTGCCTGCGCGAGAGCGAGGACGGGCTCGGCAGCCATCAGGTCGGCGCCAAGTACACGAATGCGGTGGCCCAGGCCTGCCAGGCGATGCCGGTCGTGATCCCGGCGATCGGCCATGCCGCGGACGCCGACCTGCTGGTGGAGCGGCTGGACGGGCTGCTGCTCACCGGCAGCCCGAGCAATGTCGGGCCGGAGCATTATGCCGGGCCGCCGCCGCGCGAGGGCAACATCGCCGATGCCGCGCGTGACGCCACCACCCTGCCGCTGATCCGCCGGGCGATCGAGGCGGGCCTGCCGATCTTCGCGATCTGCCGGGGCTTCCAGGAGCTGAACGTGGCGCTGGGCGGCACGCTGCACCAGCACCTGCACGAGGTCGAGGGCCGCTTCGACCACCGCTCGCTAAAAGACCGGCCGCCGGCCATGCGCTACGACCCGCGCCACGAGATCCGGCTGACCCCGGGCGGCCTGCTCCAGCGGATCCTGGACGGTGCGGAGACGACCAGTGTGAACACGCTGCACGGCCAGGGTCTGGACCGGGTGGCGGCACGCCTGCGGGTCGAGGCGGTCGCCCCGGACGGCACGCCGGAGGCGGCGACCGTGCCGGACGCGCCGGGCTTCGTGCTGGGCGTGCAGTGGCATCCGGAATGGCGGGCGATGGAGAATCCGGACAGCGTCAGAATGTTCCGGGCGTTCGGGGATGCCTGCCGTGCCCGGGCGCAAACCAGGGTGCAGCATGGTCGATATCGCCGCGTGGCTTGAGGAACGGCACATCACCGAGGTCGAGTGCCTGATCGTCGACATCAACGGCATCGGCCGGGGCAAGGTGCTGCCGGCCTACAAGTTCCTGAAGTCGCTGGAAGACGACACGCTGCGCATCCCGGAAAGCGTGTTCATCCAGACCGTGACCGGCGACTATCCGGAAGAGGACGTGATCGACCCGGCCGACCGGGACGTGCGGATGCGGCCGGATCACGATTCCCTGCGCATGGTGCCCTGGTACGACGAGCCGACCGCGCAGGTGATCTGCGACGTTCATCACCATGACGGCCAGCCGGTGACGATCGCAGCCCGCCAGGTGCTGCGCCGGGTGGTGGGGCTCTACCAGGAGCGCGGCTGGAAACCGGTGGTGGCGCCGGAGCTGGAATTCTTCCTCACCAAGATCAACACCGACCCGGACTATCCGCTGGAGCCGCCGATCGGCCGCTCGCGCCGGCCCGAGACCGGGCGGCAGAGCTTCGGCATCGACGCGCTCAATGAGTTCGACCCGATCTTCGAGGACGTCTACGCTTGGTGCGAGGCGCAGGAGATCGACGTGGACGGCATGACCCATGAATCGGGCGCCGCCCAGATGGAGATCAACTTCGCCCATGGCGATCCCTTGGACCTCGCCGACGAGGCGTTCCTGTTCAAGCGCACGCTCCGCCATGCCGCGCTGAAGCACGACATCTACGCAACCTTCATGGCCAAGCCCATGGAGCGGGAGCCAGGCTCTTCCATGCATATCCACCAGTCGGTGGTGGACGTCCGGACCGGGCAGAACCTGTTCGCCGAGGGCGACGAGGGCTATGCCGACCTGTTCCTGGCGCACATCGCGGGCCTGCAGAAATACCTGCCGCAATGCATGCCGCTGCTGGCGCCCAACGTGAACAGCTACCGGCGGCTGCGCCGCTTCTCGACCGCGCCGATCAACGTCCACTGGGGTACCGAGAACCGCACGGTCGGCCTGCGCGTGCCGGCCAGCGCCCCGGAATCGCGGAGGATCGAGAACCGGATCGCGGGTGCCGACGCCAATCCCTATCTGGCGATCGCCGCGTCGCTGGCCTGCGGCTATCTCGGCATGGTCCAGGGGCTGGAGCCGACCAAGCCGATCACCGGCAGCGCCTACCGCCTGTCCCACTCGCTCCCCACCCAGCTGGGCGAGGGGCTGGAGAAGCTGGCGGCATCCAAGACGATGCGCGAGGTCTTAGGCGAGGAGTTCGTCGAGGTGATGCTGGCGGTCAAGGAGACCGAGCATGCCGCCTACCAGTCGGTGATCTCTTCCTGGGAGCGCGAGCACCTGCTGCTGAACGTGTAGGACGCGCGAGGGAGCGCGCCGCTGGAGGGGCGAAGCCGGTCCGGTGCGTCGGCAGCGGCGCGGGCGCTGGCTACTGGTCAGGGAAGGCCAGCTCGATGGAAGCCGGCGATCAATCGCTCGCGGGCCGGCTGCGCATACAGGGCTGCAAGGTCCTCCGATGCGAAGAAGGGATTGAGCCTCAGCACCCTGGCTGTGGCGTCCTGCGCCTGTGCCGTGCGGCCCAGTTCCGTGGCAGCGGCCGCCAGCACGGCCCAGGCCAGTATCCGGTCCGGCCTGCGGCCGATGTTGCGCTCCAGGATGCCCAGCGCGTCCTGAGGGCGGCCGGCGACGTAGTAGACGACGCCCAGTTCCATCCATGCGGGGTCATGGACCGGATCGAAGGATAGGGCAGCCTCGAACTCGCGGATCGCATCGTCCAGGTTGCCGCTGGCGAGGTAGATCGAACCCCGCTGAGCCCGGACGTCCGGATCGCCCGGATTGAGCTCGATGGCCCGGTCGATCTCGGCGGTCGCGAGGTCGAAACGGCCCTCATAGTCGTACAGCCAGCTGAGCAAGGCGTGCCCGCCTGCATCCTCGTCATCGAGCTCGACCGCCTTCTCCGCGAACTCCTTGGCGCTCTGCAGCGCCCTGGTCGGCCATTCGGTCCAGCCGAACAAGGCCGCATCGAGATAGGCCCGACCGAGGCCGGCCTGGGCGGTCGCATAAGCCGGATCCAATTCGATGGCCTTGCGAAAGAACTCGCGTGCCTCAGCGTTGCCACTGCGGGTGCGCCGCCCCAGCTGCTCGTGGCCGCGCAGGACATAGTCATAGGCGGCGAGATCGCCTGGCGGCTTGGCCAGGGCGCGCTCCTGCTCGGCCTTGGTTACCCGCATGGCCAAGGTACCGACCAGACGCTGGATGATCGCGTCCTGGACAGCGAACACATCGGCCAGGTTCTCCTCGTACCGCTCCGACCAGAGCAGGAGCCCGTCGCGCGTGTCGGTGAGCTGGACGCTGATCCGGACCCGCTGGTCGGCGCGGCGGACGCTGCCTTCGACGACATAGCGGGCACCCAGTTCCCGCTCGATTCGGGCCGGATCGGCGGCCTTATCCTTGTAGCTGAAGGTCGTGCCACGGCCGACCACGCCCAGGCTGGAGAAGCGGCCCAACGCCGCGATCAGGTCCTCGGTGATCCCGTCGCTCAGATACTCCTGGCTCGGGTCGCCGCTCTGGTTGGCGAACGGCAGGACCGCGATGACGGGCCTGGCGATGATGCCTGGACCGGCAGGCGCGGCACGCTCCTCCTGTCGGTCGCCCAAGGTTCGGCCGGCAAACCAGAGGCCGGCGCCGGCCAGGGCCAGGAGCAGCAGCAATGCGGTCGTGATCCGGGCCGGCCTGGCGTGCAGGAGCGGATGCTTCGGCCGCTCCGGCGAAGGGGCGCCGGACCCGTCCAGGCGCACGCGGAACGTGGCGATCGGCTCGGGAATGTTCTTGAACCGGTGCCTGCCCAGCGGCTCGAAGGCGAAGTCGAGCTTGCCGCGGACATGGTTGTGGACTGTCTGCGAGACCAGGATGCCGCCCGGCTCGGCAAGCTGCTGCAGGCGCGCCGCGATGTTGACGCCATCGCCATAGATGTCCGCGCCGTCGACGATCACGTCGCCGAGGTTGATGCCGACGCGGAACTCGAGCCGCTGATCGGGTGGGAGCGCAGCGTTGTGCCGGCGGAGAACCTGCTGGATGTCCACCGCGCAGTGGAGCGCCTCGACCACGCTCGGGAAGTCGGCCAGGACGCTGTCGCCGGCCGAGCCCACGACCCGACCGTCATGATTCATGACCAGCCGATCGATGATCTCGCGGCTGGAGCGCAGGCGCAGATGCGTGCCCGCCTCGTCCTCGTGCATCTGGCGCGAGAAGCCGGCCGCGTCGGCGCTCAGGATCGCGGCCAGCTTGCGCCGACGGCCGTGTGCTGCACCTTCAGGTGATGCGTCCGCGGGTCCAGCCACCATTCCGTGTCCCATCGACGGCGGTAGGCCCGTAGCGTCCCGCGCGGCCAAGGGGTAGAACGTGCGATGGACATAGTGAGGGTTTGCGGGAGGTGCCGCAATGAACCTCGACCTGAGCGTCACCCGTCGGATCCGGGGCGCCGCCGTCTGCGCCATCCTCCTGGCGGCCGCCACCGCCGCTGCGGGCGAGCGGATCAACAAGGACGCCGACAACCTCGCCATCCGCGGCTACGACACGGTCGCCTACTTCACTGACGGGCGGCTGGTCAGGGGCAAGCCCGAATTCGCCTATACCTGGCAGGATGCACGGTGGCAGTTCGCCAGTGCCGAGCATCGGGACCTGTTCGCGGGCGAACCCGACCGCTACGCCCCGCAGTTCGGCGGCTTCTGCACCGGAGGCGTGGGGCTGGGCCGGCTGGTGCCCATCGATCCCGACGCCTGGGTCATCGTCGACGGGCGGCTCTACCTTCACTACGACCGGGCGGGCCGGGACGAGACCTCGGCCCATCCCGAGGCCCAGATCGCCGCTGCCACGGAGCAGTGGAAGGAACTGGGCCGCACCCCATGAAGCAGAGGTAGGACGCGCAGCGCCGGCCGCCCGGCCAGGGAAGCGGCGCCGGTGCCATGATGAGCAGCCAGGTTCTACTCGACGGTCTCGCCGCTCCGGCAGATGGGGGAGTCCAGGTCGGCGAAGGTGCCGGCCTCGGCGGTCGAGGTCGGCCAAAGCGAGGGCAGGTCGAGGCCGGCGACGTCGCGCAGCTTGTCCCAGACCTGCTCGGCCGCAGTGCGGCGGGGCATGACGCGGATGTTGGCCATCATCCCGGCGTCCTCATGCTGCACCAGATGGCAGTGATAGACGAAGTCGCCGGCGATGATCGGGTTGGTGAACGGGATGATGATCTCGGCGAAGCCGGGCTTGCCGTTCTTCGCATAGGGGATGTTGACCACGTCGCGCAGGCCGCCGCCCAGCGTCTCGTCCGGGTCGCCGGAGAAGCGCTTGATCAGGAACTCCGTCTGGTGAAGGTGGAAGACGTGGTATTCCTGGGTGAAGTTGCGCACGATCCAGCGCTCGACCTGGCCCACCCGGGTAAGCGTGTCGATCCGGTCGTCCCGGTAGGTCTTCTTGTTGATGAAGAAGGTGTTGCCGTCGGCACTCTCGGAGAAGTCGACATAGCGGGTCCGGTCGACCTTCAGCTCGGCGATCTCGGCGGCGCTGGGCCGGATCAGGCCCGGGCGGGCCGGGCCCTCGTTCAGCCGCTTCAGGAAGCGCCTGGCATGCCGGGGCTCGCCCTCGACGATGAAGGTGCCGAGCTGGACCGCCGGGTTGGGGTCGCCCGCGGGCCCGGTGTCGACCTTGCGGTGGCGGAAGGCGTAGCGCCCGGCCTTGCCCGCCTCGACCACGATCGTGGCCCGCGCACCCGGCGGCAGGAAGACGTGGTCGAGCCGTACCGGCTTGGCGAGCAGGTTGCCGTCGCGCTCGAGCAGCCAGACCTTGTGGCCATCGAGCTGCATGTCGAAGAAGGCGTCCGCACCCAGATTGCCCAGCTGCCAGACCTGGAATTCGCCAGGGCGCGCGCGGATCGGCGGGTCGGCCAGGCCGTTCAGCGACTTGGCGCGGGCGTCGCCGTCCTTGAAGCCGGGGAAGGTGAAGTCCTTGAGGACCATGACCCGCCGGCGCAGCTTGGCCAATTCCGGGTACTGGGTCTCGAACGTGCCGTCCACGATCAGCATGCCGGAGATGCCGGAGCCGATCTGGTCGTCGACATAGTGATGGACGTGGGCGTGGTACCAGTGCAGGCCCAGCGGATGGTCGGGCGGCACGGCCACATCGTAGCGCAGGTCGCGGCCCGGGTTGATCCGCAGGAACACGTTGTCGCCGTTCGGGCGCCTGGGCGAGACGTCCATGCCGTGGAAGTGGATGTTGGTCGGCTGCGGCCGGGTGATGTTCACCTGCGACGGCCCGATCTCGTTGACCGCCTTGACCTGGATCGTGTCGCCCGGGCGGATGCGCAGGGTCGGCGCCAGGTAGCCGCCGTTGACCACGTTGGCGCGGACCTTGCGGCCGCGCACGGTGATCTCGGCTGGCCTGATCCTGAGGGTGGCGCGCAGCACCCCGTCCTTGCTGCGCAGTTCCGGCGGGTTGGGCAGGTCGTCGATCGCCTGGGTGGCCTGGACCCGGGCCGGCGCGGGCCCGGCCGACCGGGCCGGCAGTGCGCCGGACAGGAGCATGGCTGCCAGCGCGGCAGCACCGCCCAGGCCGCTGGCCAGTCGCGATCGAATCATCGACGTTCTCCGTCATCATGAGGCCTGCAGGCCGAAGTATCCGCGACCCTGCAAGGCGCGCCCACCTTCCCAGGCTCGAAGGTGCGGTGCGATCAAGAGCGCGTCAATCACGATCAGGACTGGCTCCGGTGCCGGGCGACGTTGTCGCAGACCACCGGCCGCATCCGGTCGTCGGAATGTTCGAATACTTCATGCTTTGGGACAGCTCGTTCTACTGGACAGTGACTGATACGCCCGGTGGCCGCATACCTGGCTAAGCGGAACAACGGTTGACGCTTCCTGATTGAGTAGGTGGCACGCTGCAGTAGTATCGGTACTTTCCATGACTATTTTTCTCGAATGAACGATCAGTATCCGGAAAACGTCTTGCGGGAGAACGGCTGTAATGCCTCTACGTCATCCTGGTCGTGGTGCTGGGCAGCCCGAGCCTGCGCCACATCCTGTTGTCGGTTAGCACCAGAGCACATAATCGAACGGGGAGAGGATGCCTGTCTTCTTCGGTACACTTGAAATGACCGCCTGACCGGCACTGGTGCCAAGGACACGATCTACGGCAGGGTCGGTGACGACGTGGTGCTCGCCGGCCTGGGCAACGACCGGGTGTTCGGCGCCAACGGCGACGACGTGGTCGAGGGCGGGCAGGGGAACGACGAACTGCATGACGGGCAGGGTACCGATCATCTGGTCGGCGGCGACGGCGACGACCGGATCTACGGCCTGATCGAGGAGCTGTACTATATCGCCCATCCCTCCGGGCGGCCGCCACTCGGCCAGGACACGGGCATGGCCGCGGCCCTGGCGCAGGATTACGGCGATGGCAGCGACCTCATCGAGGGCGGCAACGGCGACACTGGCTGTTCAGTGGGAATGGTGCGGATACCGTGCAGGGCGGCAACGAGGCAGATTCGCTGTACGGCGGGACCAGTGACGACGTCCTGCACGGCAATCTCGGCAACGATACCCTGACCGGCGGGATCGGCCACGACCGGATCTTCGGCGGCTCCGGCGCCGATCTGCTCCAGGGCGATCTCGGCACCGGGTTCGGCTATGAGGGCAGTCCCGGCGACGATCTGCTCGACGGCGGAGCGGGCCTGCCTGGCTGGCCAGCGCAGGCGACGATCTGCTGGAGGCGACGGCCTGTTCCATGGCGGCAATGACCTGCTGATCGGCGGCGAGGGTCGCGACATCTTCCAGATGCGGGTGGCCTTATCGACGACTTCTCGCCGTTCCTGGTCGACGACCAGGGGGGCGGCGTCGACCTCGCCGCCGACTTCACCCAAGACGAGGACCGGCTGCGCCTGTTCCAGGTGAACCTGGATGACCGGGGCCCTACCTGGGGCTGGGCGAACTCGACGCGGACGGGAACGGCCGGGTCGATGGCAACGACGCGGCAGCCGACCTCGTGCAGCTGACCCTGGATGGAACGACCGAGAGCTCGCTGTCGATCGATCTCGGCAAGGTGGACGCGATCACGGTCGATTCCGAGTTCATCTTCCGGCCGTTCGTCGCGACGCTCCAGCTGTTCGGCGTGACCAGCCTGGGGACGGAGGATTTCGACCAGGGGTGAACCGGAGACCCGACGGGGTGGCAGGCGCGCGGTCCAGCGTCCGGCCCGTTCCGGTGGGTACCTGCCGAGCAAGCGTGCACAGGTCGAAGGAAGGTCGGTCCGTGTCTGGCGGCCTGTCAGTGCAGTGTCGCGGTGGTGCCCGGCGCGTCCAGGGAGAAGGCCGGGATGCGGACGTCGAACTCCTCGCCCTGGTCGTTCACCATCTGATAGCTGCCGAGCATCATCCCGGTCGGCGTGGTGAGCGGGGTGCCCGAGGTGTATTCGAACGTGTCACCCGGCTCCAGGCGCGGCTGCTCGCCGACCACACCTTCACCGCGCACCTCGACCATCCGGCCGCGCGCATCGGTGATCCGCCAGTGCCGGCCGAGCAGCTGCACGCGCTCGGCACCCTGGTTGGCGATCCTCACCCGATAGCCGAACACCCAGCGCTGTTCCTCGGGGCGGGACTGGTCTTCGACGAAGAATGGCTCGACCGAGACGGCGATCGACCGGGTCGTGGCACTGTACATGAGGGCGGCCCACCCATTCTGCAATGAGGCGACAACCGGAGCTTGAGCGGCAGGTTCCCGCCTGTCCAGGCTGTCTTGTGGTGTGGCGGTCCGGCCTGTGCCCGGCCGGACGCACCTGCCGGAAGATCCAGACAGGTGCGTGCATAAGAATGGTTGAATTAAACTTATGGTGGAATTAGATTGGTATCGTTCAGACATGGACGGTACGACATGGGCATTGATGAAGTCCGGCGTGACAGTGGCCGGGCCGACGACGCGATGAAGGCGGCTTTCGCCCAGCGTCTGCTGATGGTGATGCGCGAGCGGGGCTGGACCCAGTCGGAGCTGGCCAGGCGTGCCCGGATCGGCCGCGACAATGTCAGCGGCTATATCCGCGGCAAGAACCTGCCTGGGCCCGCGATCCTCAACCGGCTGGCCGCGGCCCTGTCGGTCGGGCCCGAGGAGCTGATCCCGATGCCGGAGCAGGACATCCCGAACGGCCGCAGGGCGCACGGCTTCACGTTGCGCCACCTCGCCGATGACGGCAACCGGGTCTGGCTGCAGGTCGAGCAGGCGCTGCCCTGGGACCAAGCCGAGGCGATCCTGCGCATCCTGGGCCATTCCCTGCAGCGCCCGCCGGTCCTGCCGAACGAGCCGCGCGTCGCCTGAAGCTGACGGGCCGCCGTCGGAAACGGCCAGGCTTCGTCAGAAATGGGTCCAGCTTCGGCCGGACAGGGTGAGCAGGGCGCCGGCCGAATCCAGCACCTCGGTCCCGCCGCCGCTGCGGATCTCGCCGATCACCGCGACCGGCACGGGCAGCTCCGCGAGCCTGTCCCGGTGCCGGGGCGGCAAGGTGAACAGGAGCTCGTAGTCGTCGCCCCCGGTCAGTGCCGCTTCCAAGGCGCCGGGCAGCGTGGCGGCGGCCGGTGAGAGCGGCAGGTCGCCCGCGCGGACCAGGGCGCCCAGCTCGCCTCCGGACCCCGAGGTCGCCAGGATATGGCCGAGATCGCCCAGGAGGCCGTCCGACACATCCAGGCAAGCGCTGGCTAGGCCACGCAACGCCTGGCCCAGCGCCAGGCGCGGCTCGGGCACCCGGTAGCGGCCGGCGAGATAGGCGGCCGAGTCGGCAGGGGCGGCGATCCGGCCTTCCAGGACGGCCAAGCCCAGGGCACTGTCGCCCAGCGTGCCGGACACGCAGACGAGGTCGCCCGGCTTGGCACCGGCCCGGGTGAGCGCAGCGCCGGCCGGTACCCGGCCCAGAACGGTCAGCGAGAAGAACAGCGGGCCCCGCGTCGACACGGTGTCGCCACCCAACAGATGGATGCCGAACCGGGCCTGGTCCTCTGCCAGGCCAGCGACGAAGGCTTCCAGCCAGCCCTCGGGGAGGTCCCGGCGCAGGCCGAACGCGGTGAGATAGCCCACGGGCTCCGCACCCATGGCGGCGAGGTCGGACAGGTTCTGGCGCAGGAGCTTCTGCGCCACCGTGCCCGGCGGGTCCTCCTTGCGGAAATGCACGGCCTCGACGATCGCGTCCTTGGCGAGCACCAGCTGAGTGCCGGGCTGCTGCGCCAGCAGTGCGGCGTCGTCGGTGAGCCCGAGCGCCCCAGGACAGCCGGCCGCCAGCGGCTTGAGCAGCCGGTCGATCATCTGGAACTCGCCGAGAGCCATCCGGCAGCCTCCTTCCGGGCTCAGACGGTCGGGCCGGCCGGACGCAGCACCCGGGAGAGTCGGTCCAGGATCGCGTTGACGAAGCCGGGCTCGCCGCCCTCGAAGAAGCCGAACGCCAGCTCGACATATTCGTCGACCACCACGTTGGTCGGCACGTCGGTGCGGTGCGCCAGCTCGAACCCGGCGCAGTGCAGCAGCGCACGCATCGGCGCCGACAGCCGCTCGATCGTCCAGCCGCTGCTGAGCAGGGGGGCGATCTGCCGGTCCAGCGCATCGGCATGCTCGGCAGCGCCCAGCACCACGAGCTTGAACCACTCGCGGTCGACCTCGGGTGCCGGCTCGTCGGGCAGGAACGGCTCGAACAGGGTGGAGAGCCGGTGGTCGTCGAACTCGGCGGCCACCGCCGAGGGCTTCGCGCCCATCAGCTCGATCTGGTAGAGGGCCTGAATCGCGGCGAAGCGGGCGGCGCGACGCTTGGTGATCGGCTTGTTGGTCTTCTTGCGGGTCATCCTCGGAATCTGTCTCGCAACGCGATCAGGTGCAAGGCGGCGAGCGCAGCACCTCCGCCCTTGTCCATCTGGGCCGGATCGGCCCGCACGATCGCCTGCTGCTCGTTCTCCACGGTAAGGATGCCGTTGCCGATCAGGCGCTGCTCGCGCACGGCGAGGTCGGTGATCCCGCGCGAGCTCTCATAGGCCACCGTGTCATAATGGGTAGTCTCGCCGCGGATCACCACGCCGATGGCCACGAACCCGTCATAGCTCTTGGGTGCCAGTGCGATCGCCGCCGGGATCTCGAGAGCACCCGGGACCACCACATGCTCGACCCGGTTGACCCGGGCGCGTTCCAGCATCCGCCGCACACCGGCCAGGAGCATGTCGTTGATGTGGGCGTGGTAGCGCGCCTCCACGATCAGGATGCGCGCGCGCGTCAGCACGGGGATGGAGAGTTGGTCGCCGCTGCCGGCCATGAAGGTTCCTCAATCGATTGCGCGGGTTTCGACGACCCGCAGCCCCCATCCGTCGAGCGCGATGATCGAACGGCCGGTGTTGGAAAGCAGGATCATGTCCTGGACACCCAGGTCCACCAGGATCTGGGCGCCGACGCCATAGACGCGCAGGTCGCCCGGCGGCGCGGCCTTCTGGCCGAGGCTGACCAGGACCCGCTCGGAGATCGCGTTGGGGGTGGGCTCGCGCAGGAGTACGACCACGCCGCGCCCAGCCCGGCCGATCTGCTCCATCGCCCGGTGGAGCTGGTCGCCGCGCCCGCTCTCGCCGGCACCCAGCAGGTCCTCCAGGATGTGGACGGAGTGCATGCGCACCAGGACCGGCTCGCCCGTGCGCACGTCGCCCTTGACCAGGGCCACGTGCTCGACCTTGTCCATCGCCGACTTGTAGACCTGCAGGCGCCACTGGCCGCCATAGCGGCTCTCGAAGCTGGTCACCACGTCGCGCTCGACCAGCCGGTCGTGACGCAGGCGGTGGCTCACCAGGTCGGCGATCTTGCCGATCTTGAGGCCGTGGAGCTGGGCGAAGGCGACGAGGTCCGGCAGGCGGGCCATGGTCCCGTCGTCGTTCATGATCTCGCAGATCACGCCTGCCGGGTAGAGGCCGGCCAGCCGGCAGATGTCGACCGCGGCCTCGGTATGGCCGGTGCGGACCAGCACGCCGCCTTCGCGCGCCATCAGCGGGAAGATGTGGCCAGGGGCGACCAGGTCGCGCCGGTCGGCGGCCGGATCGATGCAGACCGCGATGGTGCGCGCCCGGTCGGCCGCGGAGATCCCGGTGGTCACCCCGGTGCGCGCCTCGACGCTCACCGTGAACGCGGTGCTGATCCGGGCCTCGTTGCCCTGCGCCATCAGCGGCAGGCCCAGCTCCTCGCAGCGCTGGCGCTGCAGCGCCAGGCAGATCAGGCCGCGGCCGTGCTTGGCCATGAAGTTGACCGCGACCGCGTCGCAGAACTGGGCCGGGATGACCAGGTCGCCCTCGTTCTCCCGGTCCTCGTCGTCGACCAGGATGAACATCCGGCCGTTGCGGGCATCTTCCAGCACCTCGTCGATCGAGGCGAGATAGTCCGAATAGCTGGACAGGTCGTCGGGGCTCATCGCTTCTGCCCGAGCTGGCGGGCGACGTAGCGTGCCAGCATGTCGGCCTCCAGGTTGACCAGGTCGCCTGGCCGACGATCGGACAGGGTGGTGTGGGTCCAGCTGTGCGGGATGATCGCGACCGCGAAGCTCTGGTCGTCCACCTCGGTGACGGTCAGCGAGATCCCGTCCACGGTGATCGAGCCCTTGACCGCGAGCAGCGGGGCCAGCTCGGGCGGCAGGGTGAAGCGCAGCCGGTAGCCCTCGCCCTCGGGCTCGATCGATTCCACTGTACCAAGCCCGTCGACATGGCCGAACACGAGATGGCCGCCCAGCTCGTCCCCTAGGCGCAGCGAGCGCTCGAGGTTGATCCGGGTTCCCGCCTGCCAGCCACCGATCGTGGTGAGCCGCAGGGTCTCGGGCGAGGCATGGACCTTCCAGCCGTCGGCGGTGCGCTCGGTGACGGTCAGGCAGACGCCGGAATGGGCGATCGAGGCGCCCAGCGGGATAGCGGCCGGATCGAAGCCGCTCTGGACGGTCAGCTCGACCCCGCCGCCCGCGGATCCGCTTGGCCGGGCGGCGACGATCTTGCCGATGTCGGTGACGATGCCGGTGAACATCGACAGGTCCTCAAAGATTGCCCGGTGAATCCAGCTCCACCAGGCGGTCGCCGTCCAGGGTACGCTCCGCCATGATCCGCCAGCGGCGGGCATCGGCCAGCCGGCGCACGCCGAACGGAGCCAAGCCCGCCACGCCGTCGCCGCCGATCAGGAGCGGGGCGCGTAGGAAGTGCAGCCGATCCACCAGATGTTCCCGCATCAGGCTGGCCGCAAGCACGGCACCTCCTTCGACGAGCAGGCGGGTGATACCGCGCTCGGCGAGCCGCGCCAAGACGGGGACGAGTGCCACTCCGCCGGTGGAGGCGGCCGGCACCTGCTCGATGCGCACACCCTGGTCGATCAGGGTCCGCGCCTTGGCCCGGTCGTGGTCTGGTGCGGTGAACAGCCAGGTGGGCGTCTGCCAGGCGGTCCGCACCAGGGTGGCATCCTCGGCGATGCGCAGCCTGGCATCCAGCACCACCCGCACCGGCGAGCGGGCGGCAAGGCCCGGCAGCCGGCAGGTCAGCGCCGGGTCGTCGGCGAGACCCGTGCCGCTGCCGACCATGATCGCGTCGTGGGTGGCGCGCAGGTGATGGCCATAGGCGCGGGCCTCTGGCCCGGTGATCCACTGGCTCTCGCCGGTGGCGGTAGCGATCCTGCCATCCAGCGAGGTCGCGAGCTTGAGGGCCACGAGCGGCCGGCCACGCCGGACCCGGGCGAAGAAGCCGGCATGGTCGCGCTCGGCCTCGGCCGCCAGCACGCCCTCGGTGACCTCGATCCCGGCCTGGCGCAGCCGGCGCACGCCGCGCCCCGACACGCGCGGGTCCGGATCGCCGCAGGCCACCACCACCCGGGCCACGCCGGCGGCGATCAGCGCATCGGCGCAGGGCGGGGTGCGGCCGACATGGGCGCAGGGCTCCAAGCTGACATAGGCGGTGGCACCACGGGCGGCTTCGCCGGCCTGGCGCAGCGCCTCGGTCTCGGCATGGGGGCGCCCGCCGCTGCCGGTCACCGCTCGGGCCAGCACCATGCGGTCGCGGACGATCACGCAGCCCACCGAAGGATTGGGCCAGGTGGCGCCCAGGCCCAATGCGGCGAGGTCGATCGCCATGCGCATCCATCGCTGATCGCGTTCCGGATCGGCCGACAAGGCACTCAGTCCGGGCGGCGGGTCAGCTGGCCGATGAAGGTCTGGAAGTCCTCCGGGCCGGCGAAGTCGCGATAAACCGAGGCGAAGCGCACGTAGGCGACCGGGTCCAGGTCGGCCAAGCTCTCCATCGCCAGCTCGCCCAGCCGGGTCGAGGGAATCTCGCTCTCGCCGGATGCCTCGAGCTGGCGGATGATCCCGGCCACGATCCGGTCGATCTGCTCCTCGTCGATGCCGCGCTTGCGGGTCGCGATCCGGATCGAGCGGGCGAGCTTCTCCCGCTCGAAGGTGACCCGCCGCCCATCCTTCTTCACCACGGTCAGCTCGCGGATCTGCACCCGCTCGATCGTGGAGAACCGGCCGCCGCAGCCGGGGCAGGAGCGGCGCCGGCGGATCGCGGCGCCGTCCTCGATCGGCCGGCTGTCCTTTACCGAGGTGTCCTCGTAGCCGCAGAACGGGCAGCGCATGGTCGGATCATCGCCTCTCGGTCAAGCGTGGCGGCGTCAGCGCCGGTAGATCGGGAACCGCCGGCACAGTTCCTCGACCTTGTGCCGGGTCGCCTGCTCGACCTGGGCGTCGCCCTCGGGGTTGCGGGCCAGGCCGTCCAGCACGTCGGAGATCAGGTGGCCGATCGTCTGGAACTCGGCGGTGCCGAAGCCGCGCGTGGTGCCGGCCGGCGTGCCCAGGCGGATGCCGGAGGTGACCGCGGGCTTTTCCGGGTCGAACGGGATGCCGTTCTTGTTGCAGGTGATCCCGGCCCGCTCCAGGGCCTTGTCGGCGACGTTGCCCTTGACCCCCTTGGGCCGCATGTCGACCAGCATCAGATGCGTGTCGGTGCCGCCCGAGACCAGGGCGCAGCCGCGCTCGGTCATCACCCCGGCCAGCGCCCTGGCATTGTCGACCACTTGGCGGGCATAGGCCTTGAACTCGGGCGTGAGCGCCTCGCCGAATGCCACGGCCTTGGCGGCCACGACATGCATCAGCGGGCCGCCCTGCGAGCCCGGGAACACCGCGCTGTTGAACTTCTTCGCCAGCGCCTCGTCATTGGTCAGGATCAGGCCGCCGCGCGGGCCGCGCAGGGTCTTGTGCGTGGTCGAGGTGACGACATGGGCGTGCGGGACCGGCGAGGGATGCACGCCGCCCGCCACCAGCCCGGCGAAATGGGCCATGTCCACCATCAGGATCGCGCCGACGCTGTCGGCGATCTGGCGGAAGCGGGCGAAGTCGAGAACCCGGGGATAGGCGGAGCCGCCGGCGATGATCAGCTTCGGCCGGGCTTCCAGGGCCTGGCGCTGCAGCTCGTCATAGTCGATCAGGTGGTCGTCCTCGCGGACCCCGTAGCGGACCACGTTGAACCACTTGCCGGACACGGCGGCAGGCGCCCCGTGGGTCAGATGCCCACCGGCGGCGAGCGACAGGCCCATGATCGTGTCGCCCGGCTGGAGCAGGGCCAGAAGGACCGCGAAATTGGCCTGCGCCCCGCTGTGCGGCTGGACGTTGGCGAAGCCGCAGCCGAACAGCTCCTTCACCCGGTCGATCGCGAGCTGCTCGACCACGTCGGCGAACTCGCAGCCGCCATAATAGCGCTTGCCCGGGTAGCCTTCGGCATACTTGTTGGTGAACACCGAGCCCTGGGCGTCCAGCACCGCCTGGCTGACGATGTTCTCGGACGCGATCAGCTCGATCTGGTCCTGCTGGCGGTGCAACTCGTCCTGGATGGCGCCGAACACGGCGGGGTCGGCACTGGCCAGCCCGCTCGTGAAGAAGCCGGCGGAACGGGTCCGGGGAAGATCGGTGGATGCGGCCATGGGTTCTCTTCCGGATCGGGCGGGCTAGAGGTCGGTCAGTTTGGCGATGCGGCCAGCGTGGCGGCCGCCCTCGAACGGGGTCGCGAGCCAGGCTTCCAGGCAGTCCAACGCCACCTGGGGGCCGATCACCCGCGCACCCAGCGCCAGCACGTTGGCGTCGTTGTGCAGCCGGGTCAGCCTGGCGGTGGTCACGTCGTGGGCCAGGGCGCAGCGGATGTGACGAAAGCGGTTGGCGGCGATCGAGATGCCGATCCCGGTGCCACAGATCAGCACGCCGCGCGCTGCCCGACCTTCGCCGATCGCGGTGCAGACCGCCTGGGCGATGTCCGGATAGTCGACCGGGGCCGGCCCGTGCGTGCCCAGATCGAGCGTCGGATGGCCCTGCTTCTCCGCCGCTGCCACGAGCAGCGCCTTCAGCTCGAAGCCGCCATGATCCGCGCCGAACGCGATCGTCGCCTTGCCCACGCGTAGGTTTCCCTGCCTTGCTGCGGCCGCGCAGATAGCATGACCCGCCCGCCTGCGCACCATCGGCCGACCGCTCCCTAAACGGTGCCAGCGGTTGGCAGGGCACGGCTCCGTGTACATATCAGGGCGAACGTTTCCCGGAGTGCCCGACCGGTGCCAGCCTTCTCCGTGCTCGACCTCGCCCACATCGTGGAAGGGTCGACCGCCGCCGACGCGTTCCGCAACTCGCTCGACCTCGCCCGCCATGTCGAGCAGCTGGGCTATCGCCGCTTCTGGCTGGCCGAGCATCACAACATGATCGGGATCGCCAGTGCGGCGACCTCGGTGGTGATCGGCCATGTCGCGGCGGGTACCAGCACGATCCGAGTGGGGTCCGGCGGCGTGATGCTGCCGAACCATTCGCCGCTCGTGATCGCCGAGCAGTTCGGCACGCTCGCCACCCTGTTCCCCGGCCGGATCGACCTGGGCCTGGGCCGGGCCCCCGGCTCGGACATGCGCACCTTCCAGGCGATGCGCCGCTCGCCGGACAGTGCCGACCGCTTCCCGCAGGACGTGGTCGAGCTGCAGGCCCTGCTCGGGCCCGAGCGGCCCGGCCAGACGCTGCGGGCGGTACCGGGCGTCGGCACCGAGGTGCCCTTGTGGATCCTGGGCTCCAGCCTGTTCGGCGCCCAGCTCGCCGCGGCGCTCGGCCTGCCGTTCGCCTTCGCCTCGCATTTCGCCCCGGATGCGCTGATGCAGGCGCTGGAGATCTACCGGGCGCGCTTCGAGCCGTCCGCGCAGCTGGCCGAGCCTTATGCCATGGTCGCGGCCAACGTGGTGGTGGCCGAGACCGACGAGCGGGCCCGCTATCTGTTCACCTCGATCCAGCAGCAGTTCGCCCATCTGCAGCGCGGCGACCCCGGTCGGCTGCGCCCGCCGGTCGAGGACATCGACGCCTACTGGACGCCGCACGAGAAGATGCGGGCCCAGCACATGCTGGCCTGCTCGTTCGTGGGTGAGCCCGGCACGGTAAGGAATGGCCTGGCCGCCTTCCTGGAGCGCACGCGAGCCGACGAGGTGATGGTGGCAGCACCTCTCTATGATCACTCGGCGCGCAAGGCCTCCTTCACCCTGCTCGCCGACATTGCCGCCAAGCTGAACGGGACCGGCTCATGACCGACCAGAGCAACGACCTGCCCGCCACGCCCAAGGTCCGGGGGCGGCTCGCCGAGATCAAGCAGGGCTGGGCCGAGAGCGGCCGGTTCCTGACCGGCGAGCACCGCCCGGCTGGCGAGCGCCTGCCACCCGGCCAGCATGTCGTCACCAACTGGCCGATCCTGGACCTGGGCACCCGGCCGAATGTGGCGCCTGAGCGCTGGCAGCTGCGGGTGTTCGGCCTGGTCGAGGAGGCCTTCACCTGGGACTGGCAGACGATGCTGGCCCAGCCGCAGACCCGCACCGTCTCGGACATCCACTGCGTCACCACTTGGTCGCGCTACGACAATCAATGGGACGGTGTCGCCACGAGCGTGATCCTGGCCCAGGCAAAGCCCAAGCCCGAGGCGCGCTTCGTCGTGCTGCACAGCTATGACGACTATACGACCAACCTGCCGCTCGCCGACTTCGCCTCGCCGGACGCGCTCCTGGCGCATAGCTGGGAGGGCGAGCCCCTGCCGGTCGAGCATGGCGGGCCGATCCGGCTGGTCGTGCCGCACCTCTACTTCTGGAAGAGTGCCAAGTGGCTGCGCCGGATCGAGTTCGTGGCCGAGGACCGGCGTGGCTTCTGGGAGGAGCGCGGCTACCATGACCGCGGCGACCCCTGGGCCGAGCAGCGCTACCACGACGAAGAGGGCTGAGCGGGAGGGCTGAACCGGCTGGGCCGGAACTGCCAGGCACGGCAGGGGTTGTCCTCACGCGCCGGTCGGGTTTCCCTAGGGCCAAAGGCATGGCAGCGGCCGGGCCTTTCCGGAAACGACCAAAGCACGTGCGGACGACGAACTTGATCCAACCAGCGGCGAAGCTGCCGACTCTTCCGCTCAACCAGATGGCGCTGTTCCTCGACGTGGACGGCACCCTGCTCGACATTGCGCCCACGCCCGATGCGGTGGTGGTGAACGACGAGCTCAAGGCGGTGCTGGCCGAGCTGTTCATCCGGGCCGGAGGTGCGGTGGCGCTGGTGAGCGGACGGACGGTGGCCGACCTGGACCGGCTGTTCCAGCCGCTGCGCCTGCCCATGGCGGGCCAGCACGGCGCGGAATGGCGGATCGCGGCCGATGGCAGCACCGGCCGGATCAGCACTGTGCCCGACCGGCTGCGTGACCTGGCGGTGGCCCTGGCCGGGCAGCATCCCGGCATGCTGGTCGAGGACAAGGGTGGTGCGGTGGCGCTGCATGTCCGGGCCCGGCCGGAGCTGGAGGGCGAGATCGCGCAGGCGGTCGAGCGGATCGTGGCCGACTTCCCGGACTATGAGGTGCTGCACGGCAAGGCGGTGTTCGAGTTCCGCCGGAAGGGCGTTCACAAGGGGGCCGCGGTGGCGACCCTGGCCGAGCAGCCGCCGTTCTCCGGCCGTACGCAGGTCTTCATCGGCGACGACACGACCGACCTGGACGCGATCGACACGGTGCAGCGCAGCGGCGGGTATGGCCTGCTGGTAGGTCCGGCAGGACCCCTGCGCCGCCCGCACGACGTCCGGACCTGGCTGGCCGGCCTCCTGCGAAGCGGCGGGCCAAGTGAGGGAGAGAGCCCGTGAGCGGGCTCGACCTGGGCGTGATCGGCAACGGCACGATCGCGTCCCTGATCGACGAGCAGGGCCGCCATGTCTGGACCTGCTGGCCCAGGCTGGACGGTGATCCGATCTTCCACGCGCTGTTGGGCGGCGAAGGCGGCTTCTGGTCGGTCGAGCCAACCCGCCCCGCGACCGCGCGTCGGCGCTATGTCGGCAACACCGCGATCCTGGAGACCGAGCTCGAGGACGAGACCGGGGCGGTGATCCGGATCACCGACCTGGCACCGCGCTGCCGCCGCTTCGGCCGGATGTTCCGCCCGGCCACGCTCCTGCGCCGGATCGAGCCGGTGCAGGGCCGCTTCCCCTGCACGGTGCGCCTGCGGGCGAACAGCCGCTATGGCGCCGAGCCGATGCGCCCGGTGGCGCTCAGCAACAGCCTGCGCCTGATCTCTGGTGACGAGGCGATCCGGCTGACCACCGACATGTCGGTGGCCTGCATCGCCGAGGAACTGCCGATCGTGGTCCATGCCCCGATCCACATGATCCTGAGCGCCGACACCTCGGTGCTGGAATCACCGGCCCAGGTGTTCCGCGAGCTCTACGAGGAGACCCTGTTCTACTGGCAGGAATGGTCGCGCTACCTGTCGGTGCCGTTCGAGTACCAGGACGTGGTGCTGCGCGCGGCGATCACGCTGAAGCTGTGCGCCTTCGAGGAAACCGGTGGCGTGGTCGCGGCGCTGACCACCTCCATTCCCGAGGCGCCCGATTCCGGGCGCAACTGGGACTACCGGTTCTGCTGGCTGCGCGACACCTACTTCACGGTCCACGCGCTCAACCGGTTGGGCGCCACCCGGACCATGGAGGACTATCTGCGCTACATCACCACGGTGGTGACCCTGTCCGAGGACGGCACGCTCCTACCGCTCTACCCGATCCTGCCGGGCAGCACGCCCGACGAGACCGAGGCGCCGGCACTGTCGGGCTATCGGGGCATGGGCCCGGTCCGAGTCGGCAACGCCGCCTGGTTCCAGCGCCAGCACGACGTCTATGGCAGCGTGGTGATGGCGGCCGCCCAGATGTTCTACGACCACCGCCTGCCGGTGCGGGGCGACCTGGAGCTGTTCCAGCTCCTGGAGCGGCTGGGCGAGCAGGCGGCGCGCCTGGCGCTGGAGCCGGATGCCGGCATCTGGGAGTATCGCGGCCGCGAGCGGGTCCACACCCATTCCGCCCTGATGTGCTGGGTGGCCTGTTCCCGGCTCGCCAAGATCGCGGGCGTGCTGGGGCTGCCGGAGGAGCGGGGCGACTACTGGCGCGCCCATGCCGCCCGGATCCGCCGGGCGATCCTGGAGGAGGCGTGGGACGCGGAGCGGCAGACCTTCGTCGAGAGCTTCGGCGGCAAGGATCTGGATGCTGCACTGCTGCTCATGCACGAGGTGGGCTTCCTGGCCGCCGACGACCCGCGCTTCGTCGGCACGGTGGAGGCGATCGAGCGGGATCTGCGCCGGGGCAACCATCTGTTCCGCTACAAGGCCCCGGACGATTTCGGCGAACCGGAGAACGCCTTCACCGTTTGTACGTTCTGGTTTCTCGATGCGCTGGCGGCGATCGGCCGGAAGGACGAGGCGCGCGCCATCTATGAGGAGCTGATCTCCTGCCGTAATTCGTTGGGGCTCTTGTCCGAGGACGTGAACCCGCTGACCAAGGAACTCTGGGGGAACATCCCGCAGAGCTACTCGATGGTGGGGTTGATCATTTCCGGCATGCGCCTGTCAAAGACCTGGGAGGAAGCGTTTTGGCGCGACTCGTGATCGTCTCCAACCGCGTCAGCGTGCCGACGGGCCGGCGCGTCGAAGCCGGTGGACTGACGGTGGTCCTGCGCGACGGGCTGCGTAAGGCCGACGGGCTGTGGTTCGGCTGGAGCGGCGAGTTCGCCGAGAAGCCCGGTCCTGCCAAGGTGACCAGCCGCGGCCGCATGAGCTACGCGCTGCTCGACCTGAACCAGTCGGACTACAAGGGCTTCTATTACGGCTTCGCCAACGGCTCGCTCTGGCCGCTGTTCCACTACCGACTGGGTCTGGTCGACTGGAAGGCCGAGAGCTACCGGACCTATCGCAAGGTCAACGCGCAGTTCGCCGCCGAACTCTTCCGCCTGCTCAAGCCGGACGACCATGTCTGGGTGCACGACTACCAGTTGATCCCGCTGGGCGAGGAACTGCGCAAGCTGGGCTTCAAGGGTGCCATCGGCTTCTATCTCCACGTGCCGTTCCCCTCGGGCGACATTGTCGAGGTGCTGCCGGCCCATGCCGAGCTCGGCCAGGCCCTGCTGGCCTATGATCTGATCGGGCTGCAGACCGACCGCTCGCACCACGACCTGCTCGACTTCCTGGAGCGCTGGTGCGGCGCCGAGCGCGACGGTGACACGCTGATCCACCAGGGTCACCGGATCGCGACCGGGGTCTACCGGGCGGCGATCGACACGGTAGGCTTCGCCAAGGAGGCGGCCGCCTCGTATCAGACCCCGGAGGTGCGCAATCTCGAGGAGTCCTTGGGCGGCCGGACCCTGATGCTGGGCGTGGAACGTCTGGACTATACCAAAGGTCTGCCGTTGCGCTTTGCCGCGTATGAGCATCTCCTGGCTCATTACGAGGAATGGCTGCACAACGTGGTCATGCTGCAGATCGCCCCGGTCAGTCGGGGCGAGCTGGCCCAGTACCGTGCCCTGCGCTCCGACCTGGAGCGCGCCACCGGGCGCATCGCCGGCCGGTTCGCCTCGCCCGACTGGAATCCGATCCGCTATGTGAACCAGCCGGTGCCACGCAAGGTGCTGGCCGGCTTCCTGCGGGTCGCCCAGGTGGGCCTGGTGACGCCGCTGCGCGACGGCATGAATCTGGTGGCCAAGGAATATGTCGCGGCCCAGGACCCGGACGATCCGGGCGTGCTGGTGCTGTCGCGCTTTGCCGGCGCGGTGGAGGAACTGGGCGAGGGCGCCCTGCTGGTGAACCCGCTGGACATCGAGCACACGGCGCTGGCGATGCGCAACGCGCTGGCCATGTCCAAGGACGAGCGGATCGACCGCTGGCGGCGCTGCCTGGAGCCGCTCCAGGCCTGGACCGCGCGCACCTGGTACGACGCCTTCGTCCACAAGCTGGACGAGGTCGCCAAGGCCAAGGGCGAGCTGCCCACCGCCGCCTGAGCGGCTCCCGGCCGGCTGCTCAGGGGGCCGGGCGCGGCCAGTTGTCCAGCAGCCGGGCGGGAGCGAGCGCGAAGCGCAGCCCGTGGGCCAGAGCGACTGGAACCACCGAGGCATGGTCCTCATGGGCCAGCTCCTCGTAGCGCACCCGGAAGGAGGGGCCGGCCAGGGCATCCAGCCGCCGGGCGAAGGCCCGGGCCCGGTCGACCATGCCGCGCTCGGCACGGCGGCTGGCCATGGCGGGGGCGTCTGCCTCCGCCGCCTGCCAGGGGGCCAGACCCTGTTCCCAGCCGCCTACCGCGACCATGACCCGCAGCTCGCAGGGCGGTACCGCCACGAACGCCGCCAGCGCCGCGAAGCCCTGCTCCAGCCGCTCCGGGTCCGCCCAGATCGAGGGGCTGGCCGCGATCCAGCGCGTGAACAGGCCGGGCCTGGCCTGGAGCACGTGCAGCACGAAACAGCCGGCCAGCGAATGGCCGAACAGGGTGCGCTGGCTCTGGTCGATCGAAAAGTGCCGGGCAATGGCCGGCAGCACGTCCCCTTCCAGGCAGGCCAAGAACGGGGCGGCACTGGCTGGCAGGAAGTCGCGCCGGCGCGGATCGGCGCCGTCCGGCTCCGGCAGCGGCCGGATCCCGGCGATGACCGCCGGACTGACTCCGGTGGCGCTCGGCCGGTGGCAGGACCGGCGCAAGGCCTCCACGGCCGTGCCGAACAGGTGATCCGCGTCCAGGACCAGGAACAGCGGGTAGCCGCAGGGCGGCGGCGGGCCGGGCGGTGCCGCCAGCAGCACTTCGTAGCGGCGCCCTCCGGCAGAGGCCGTCACCGTCTGCCGGGACGTGCGGGCCAGCCGAAACTCACCGGATGGGACGGCGCTGCCGGTGGCGTTGGCGGAGGTGGCTGCGGGCTCGGTCAAGATGGTTTCCCGTTGCGGCAAGTCGCGGCCAGGGCATGATCCGCATTCAAGATCTATAATAAATCTAAACTAGTCTTTTGGATCCGGACGTCATCTTGACGCGATTGCCTGACGCATCGTGGTGACGTGAGCTTGACATCGCAGTCGTCCCGGGCGCAAAGGCGCGCCAGCATTATGCATTCTCCAGCAACGACATGGAACCGACGCATGCGGGTGGCCCGGGCGGCATGGCAGCTGGTGCTGGCGGCGATGCTGGTGGCATCACCGCTCTGCGCCCGTGCCGAGCTGGCGATCACCGACGTCACCGGGCGGGAGGTCCGGCTGGACGGGCCGGTGGACCGGCTGCTGATCGACGATGCGCGGGTGCTGATCGCCCTCTCTTTGCTCGACCCTGATCCGGTGGCGCGGCTGGCCGCCTGGCCGAAGGACATCCACCGGATCGGCCAGATCGTCTACGAGCGCTACATGGAGCGCTTCCCGGCCCTGGCCGACCTGCCGGCAGGTCCCAGCTCGGCCGGGGACTTCTCGACCGAGCTGGTGATCGCGACCGCGCCGGATGCCGCAGTGTTCACCGTCGGCACCGGTCCGACGCCGGAGCAGGTGGCGCAGGTCGAGGCCGCCGGCATCCCGGTCGTGTTCATCGACTTCTTCTCCCACCCGCTGCGCAACCTGGCGCCCAGCCTGCGCATCCTGGGCCAGCTGATCGGCCGGGAGCAGGCGGCGGCGGACTTCATCGCCTTTCGCGACGAGCACCTGGCTGCCATCACGAAGCGGGTGCTGGGCCTGGCCGAGGCGGACCGGCCGAAAGTGTTCGTCGAGGTGCATGCCGGCATGTCCGATGACTGCTGCAGCTCGCCGGGCAAGGGCAATCTCGGCGACTATGTCGAGCTGGCGGGCGGCCACAATATCGGCGCGGACGTGCTGGACCGGCCGTTCGGCCGTCTCAACCTCGAATATGTCATCGCCGCCGCACCGGACGTCTACATTGCCACCGGTGGGCCGCACCTGGAGAAGGCCGGCGGCCTGGTGATCGGACCGGGCTATACGGCGGCGCAGGCCCAGGAGGCGCTGGCCCGCCTGGCAGCAAGGCCGGGCATCGCCCAGCTTCCGGCGGTGACGGAGCGCCGCGCCCATGCCCTGTCCCATCAGCTCCTGAACTCGCCGTTGGACATACTGGCGGTCGAGGTGCTGGCCAAATGGATCCAGCCCGACCTGTTCGCCGACCTCGACCCGGCGGCCACCCAGGAGACCATCAACCGGAAGTTCCTGGCGGTCCCGCAGGACGGGATTTTCTGGGCCAACCTCCCGTGACCGAGCGCTTCGCCTCAAGGACGAAAGGAAACCGCATCGTGCCGCGCCTAGCCCTCCTGCGCCGCCAGCTCCTGGCCGCCTCCTTCCTGGGCCTGATGGCCGTCCTGTCCGGCCCGGGTGCGGCCGGGGCGGCGCCCGCCGTCGAGCAGAGCCGCAAGATCGCCGACGGGCTCTACCAGATCGTCGTGAGCGACAGCCAGGACCGGCTCTATGTCGCGAGCGCCGGCCGGCGCGGCGAGAACAACGCCAGGATCCTGGCGCTCGACCCCAAGTCCCTGGACACGGTCGGCACGATCGACGTCTCGGACAATCCGGCCTTCGGCCTTGGCCTGAACGACCGGACCGGCACGCTGTACGCCACCGCCACCCGCGGCGGTGAGGTCCTGGCGATCGACGTGAAGTCCGGCCAGGTGGTCGCCACGGTGAGCCATGGCGAGAAGGCCCATGTCCGCGAGGTGCTGGTCGAGCCGGAGAGCAACAAGGTCTATGTCTCGGTGTTCGGCGGCCGCGACGGCGAGCCGGGTGCCATCTGGGTGATCGACGGCGCCACGAACAAGCTGGAGCGGGTGATCGAGAACCCGGGCAGCGGGATCTCCGGCATCGCGATCGATCCCGCGCGGGGCGAGCTCTATGCCGCGGACATGGTCACGAACGAGGTGGTGCTGATCGACCTGGCCGAGGGGGCGGTGGCGGCGAAATATGCCGCCGGCGGCGAGGCGCCGATCAACCTGGCGATCGATACGGCCGGCCACCGGCTGTTCGTCGCCAACCAGAAGTCCGGCGACGTCAGCGTGCTGGACATCGAGAACGACCGGCTGGTCACCAGGATCTCCACGGGCGAGGGTGCGCTGGGCCTGGCCTACAACCCGGCCAACCGGCTGCTCTACGTGGGCAACCGTCAGGCTGGCACGGTGTCGGTGGTCGACACCGACAAGCTGGAGGTGATCGCCAGCCTGCCGACCGGTACCCATCCGCAGACGGTCGCCATCGATCCCGAGACGAACGTCGTGTACGTGACCAACAAGGCGAAGTCGGCCGGCCGTGGCAAGCCGCCGATCGACGACCCGAACGGCGACACGGTCTCCATCATCACGCCCTGATCCAGGCGATCGCCGTGCCCGCTCCCCGGGCGGCCAGGGGCGGGTGCGGCTGCGGTTTCTCGAGGTTCTCATGGTTCCGGTGCAACAGGTCTGGCCCGAGGAGTTCGCGCGGCGCTACCGCGAGCGGGGCTACTGGCAGGGCGAGACGTTCGGCGGGTTCCTGCGGCAGCGGGCGCGCCAGCTCCCCGACCGGGTCGCGGTGGTGGGCGGCGGCGATCGCTGGACCTATGCCGAACTGGACCTCCTGGCCGACCGGGTGGCCGCCGGCCTGCTCGCCGCCGGGCTGGAGGCGGGTGACCGGGTGGTCGTGCAGCTGCCGAACGTGGCCGCGTTCTTTCCGCTGGTGTTCGGCATGTTCCGCGCCGGCATCCTGCCGGTGTTCGCGCTGCCGGCCCACCGGCAGACCGAGATCGTCCACCTGGCGCAGCGCTCGGAGGCATGCGCCTACGTGATCGCCGAGCGCCAGGACGGCTTCGACTATCGCACGCTCGCCCGCACCGTCCTGGCCGAGGTCCCGGCGATCCGCCGGGTCGTGGTGGTGGGGGAGCCCGGCGACCTGCCGGGTGCCATTTCCTTCGCGGAACTGGCGGCGACCACGCCCGGCGCGCCTTTGCCGGAGCCCAGCCCCTCCGCGGTCGCCTTCATGCAGATCTCGGGCGGCAGCACCGGCCTGTCCAAGCTGATCCCGCGCACCCATGACGACTATATCTACAGCTTCCGCGCCAGCGCAGAGATCTGCCAGCTCGACCCGAACAGCGTGTACCTGACCGTGCTGCCGGTGGCGCATAATTTCCCGATGAGCTCGCCCGGCGTGTTCGGCGTGCTCCATGCCGGCGGGCGGGTGGTGCTGAGCCCGTCGCCGAGCCCCGACGTGGCCTTCCCGCTGATCGAGCAGGAGCGTGTCACCATCACCGGGATGGTGCCGCCTCTGGCGCTGCTCTGGCTGCAGGCCGCCGCCAGCCGCACGGCCGACCTGTCCAGCCTGAAGCTCCTGCAGGTGGGTGGCGCCAAGTTGGCCCCGGAGATCGCGCGGCGCATCGGGCCGACGCTCGGTGTGCGGCTCCAGCAGGTGTTCGGCATGGCCGAGGGCCTGGTCAACTATACCCGCCACGACGATCCCGACGAGCTGGTGATCAACACCCAGGGCCGGCCGATCAGCCCGGACGACGAGGTGCTGGTGGTGGACGACCAGGGGCGGCCGGTGCCGGACGGCGAGCCCGGCCATCTTTTGACCCGCGGCCCCTACACGATCCGTGGCTACCACAACGACCCGGGGGCGAATGCCCGCGCGTTTACCGAGGACGGCTTCTACCGCACCGGCGACATCGTGCGCCGGCTGCCCAGCGGCCATCTGGAGGTCCAGGGCCGCGCCACCGACCACATTAACCGGGCGGGCGAGAAGATCTCGGCGGAGGAGATCGAGGACCATCTCCTGGCGCATCCCGACGTGTTCGACGCGGCCGTGGTGTCGGTGCCCGACGAGTATCTGGGCGAGCGGAGCTGCGCCTTCATCATCCCGAACGGGCGCCAGCCCAGGGCGGTCGAGATCAAGGCCTGGATCCGCAGCCGGGGCCTGGCCGAGTTCAAGGTGCCGGACCAGGTCGTGTTCGTGGGGGAGTTCACCGCCACGGCCGTGGGCAAGATCAGCCGAAGGGAGCTGCGGGCGATCCTGCGCCAGCGGCTGGCCGAGGCGGACCGGTAGGACATAGAGCGATGGGCGAGGAACGGGCGAGGTCGGCCGCCGAGCTGACCCTGGAGGGCATGCGCCGGGAGATCGCGGCGCTGCTGCACGACGATCCCGAGGAGATCGGCACGGACGACAGCCTGATCGATCTCGGGCTGGATTCGATGCGGGCCATGGCGCTGGTGCGCCGCTGGCAGGAGGCCGGGGTGCGGGCCGAGTTCGCCGCGTTCGCCGAGACGCCCACGCTCGGGCACTGGTGGGACGTGGTGCGAAGGTCGCGCGGCTGATGCAGGATGCTGGCTCGCCCCTCACCGGGGCCCAGGAAGGCCTGTGGTTCGCCCAGCGCCTCGATCCCGCCAACCCGATCTTCCTGACCGGGCAGGCGATCGTCATCGACGGGCCGCTCGACCGGACCCGGTTCCTGGCGGCGCTGGATGGGGCCATGCAGGAGGCGGACGGGCTGGCGCTGCGCTTTGCCGACGGGCCGGACAGGCCACGCCAGTGGCTGGATGAGACGGCAAGGCCGCGGCCGGAGCTGGTCGACCTGCGCCATCTGGCCGATCCCGATGACGCCTGGCGGGCCGAAGTGGACGCCGACATGGCCACCCCGGTCGACCTGGAGACGGGCAGGCTGGTCGCCCAGCGCCTGTTCGTGCTCTCCGATGCGCGCCATGTCTGGTACCAGCGCATCCACCATCTCCTGGTGGACGGGTACGGTACCGACCTGCTGACTAGGCGGGTGGGCCAGCTCTATGCAGGGGGCGGCGAGTCGTTCGGCCGGTTCTCCGCAGTGCTGGCCGAGGCAGCGGCCTATGCCGGCTCGGAGCGCGCGGCGGCCGACCGCCGCTTCTGGCTGGAAGCGTTCGCCGACCGGCCGGACGTGGCGCCGATGGCACCAGGGCCTGCGGTGAGCGGGCACTGCTTTCACCGGGTCGTCCGGCCCCTGGACCCGGCACTCGCGGCCCGGCTGCTGGCGCGCGCCGAGGCAGCGGGCGTCACTTGGCCGGACGTGCTGGCGGCCCTGGTCGCGGCCTATGTGCAGCGCCATGCCGGCGGGCCGGAGGCGATCCTGGGTGTGCCGCATATGGGCCGCTTCGGCAGTGCCGCCGCGAACGTGCCGGCCATGGTGATGAACGTCCTGCCGGTGCGCTTCGCGATCGACGAGGACCAGGAGCTCGACGCCTTCCTGGCCGGTGCAGCGCGGGCGCTGCGCCAGGCGCGGCGGCACGGCCGCTATCGCAGCGAGCAACTGCGCCGCGACCTGGGCCTCCTGGGCGGCAGCCGCCGGCTCCATGGGCCGCTCGTCAACGTGCTGCCGTTCGAGGCGTCGCTCGTCCTGGAGGGGCTTACGACCGAGCTGATCGTGCTCGGCACCGGCCCGGTCGACGATCTGACCTTCACCTTCCGCGGTGATCCGGACCGGGCGGGGCTGCGGCTGGAGCTGGACAGCAATCCTGGCCTGTTCGACCTGGCCGAGACCGAGGCCCATGCCGACCGGCTGGCCTGCTTTCTCCAGAACGCACTGGTCGCTGGGCGACTGGCCGACGTGCCGACCCTGACGCCGGCGGAGACCCGGCACTGGCTGGTCGAGGTCAATCAGACCACGCACCCGGTCGAGGACACCACGCTCACAGCCCTGATCGAGCGGCAGCTGGCGGCCGACCCGCAGGTACCGGCGGTTCGGTTCGGCGAGCAGGTGCTGGATCGCGGCGCGCTGGACCGACAGAGCGCCCGGCTAGCCGGGCGGCTGGCCGCTATGGGCGTCGGCCCCGGCAGCGTGGTGGCGGTGGCGCTGCCGCGCTCGCCCGAGCTGGTCGTAGCGCTGACCGCGATCCTGCGCGCGGGCGGCGCCTATCTGCCGCTCGACCTGGCGCAGCCCAAGGAGCGGCTGCGGCGGATGCTGGCGACCGCGAAGCCTTCGCTCGTCCTGACCTTCTCCGACCGGCACGACCTTCTGCCGGATGGCTGGCCGCTGCTCGACCTGGACCGGGCGGATGATGGCGGGGAGAGGGCGGCGGTCCGGCCGCCAGCACCCGGCGATGCTGCCTATGTCATCTTCACCTCGGGCTCGACCGGCGAGCCCAAGGGCGTGGTCAACGAGCATGCCGGCATCGTAAACCGGCTGTGCTGGATGCAGGCGCACTACGGGATCGGGCCAGGCGACCGCATCCTGCAGAAGACCCCGGTCACCTTCGACGTCTCGGTCTGGGAACTGTTCCTGCCGCTGATCTCGGGTGCCGAGCTGGTGATCGCCCCGCCCGAGGCACACAAGGACCCGGCCTGGCTCGTCCGGATCATCCGGGAGCAGGATGTCACCACGCTCCATTTCGTGCCCTCGATGCTGGCGGCGTTCCTGGAGGAGCCGGCCTGCCGAGGCTTGAGCCTGCGCCAGGTCTTCTGCAGCGGTGAGGAGCTGCCGGCGGCCCTGCGCGACCGGTTCCACGCCCGGATCCTGGCGGAGCTGCACAATCTCTACGGCCCCACCGAGGCGGCGGTGGATGTCAGCTACTGGCCGGCCGGGCCGGACGACCGCTCCAGCCCGGTGCCGATCGGTTTCCCGGTCTGGAACACCGCCCTCTACGTGCTGGACGAGCGGATGCGCCCGGTGCCGTCCGGCGTGGCAGGCCATCTCTATCTCGGCGGCCGGCAGATCGCGCGTGGCTACCTCGGCCGCCCCGACCTCACCGCCGAGCGGTTCGGCCCGGACCCGTTCCGGCCGGGCGAGCGGCTCTACCGGACCGGTGACCTCGCCCGCTGGCGGCCGGATGGGGCATGCGAGTTCCTCGGCCGCTCCGACCATCAGGTGAAGATCCGCGGGCTCCGGATCGAGCTGGGCGAGATCGAGGCGGCGCTGCAGGCCTGCCCGGAGGTCGGCCAGGCAGTTGTGCTGGCGCGGCCGGGCCAGGACGGTGAGCCTGCGCTGGTCGCCTATGTCACGCCCGCCGCCGGCGCCATGCCCGAGCCGGCGGCCCTGCGCGCCGACCTGGCCCGGCAGCTGCCGGACTACATGCTGCCCGCCAGCTTCGTGATGCTGCCGAGCCTGCCCACCAACGCGAACGGCAAGCTCGACCGCTCGGCCCTGCCGGCACCCGAGCTGGCACCGGCCGCCGGCCGGGCACCCGCCGGGCCCGCCGAGGAGCGGCTGGCCCGGCTGTTCGCCGAGGTGCTGGGCCGCGAGGTCGGGGCGGAGGACGACTTCTTTCTGGCGGGCGGCCATTCGCTGCTGGCGGTGCGGCTGGCCCGGCAGATCCGGGCGGCGTGGCGGCTGGAGGTCGGTCTGGGCTTGGTGTTCGAGCACCCGACGATCGCCCGGCTGGCCCGCCAGCTCGAGCAGATGGCTGCTGTCCCCGACGCCCGGTCCGGCAACGGGCTCGGCCCCTGCATCCGGCTGGGTGCCGATGGGGGAGACGGGCTGCCGCCCTTGTTCTGCATCCACCCGGCTGGCGGAATCGCCTGGTGCTATGGCGGGCTGGCCCGTGCCCTGGGAGGATCGCGGCCGGTCTTCGGGCTGCAGGCGGACGGGCTCGACCCGGCGGCACCGTTGCCGGCCAGCCTGGACGAGATGGCGGAGACCTATCTGGCGCGGATCCGGGCGATCCGGCCAGACGGGCCAATCCACCTGCTGGGCTGGTCGGTGGGCGGCATCGTGGCCCAGGCGATTGCGGCCAGGCTCGGCGCCGAGGCCGGTCTCCTGGCGATGCTGGATTCCTATCCCTGCGAGCGCTGGCGCGAAGAGCTGCCGCCGGCGGCCGATGCCGCGCTGAAGGCGCTGCTCTACATCGCCGGCCAGGATCCCGAGCGGATGGCGGGCCTGGAACTGACCCGCGACGCGGTGGTGGCCTTCCTGCGCGACAGCGGTCACCCGCTGGGCGGGCTGGACGACCGGGCGCTCGACGGCGTGCTGCGGGTGGTCGCGGCCAATGACCGGCTGGTGCGCGGGCACCGGCACCGTCCTTTCGCCGGCCGGCTCGACCATTTCCGCGCCACGGAAGGCAACGAGGCCCGCGGCCTCGACCCGCTGGCCTGGCGCCCCCATGTCGGCCAGATCGCGGTCCATGACGTGCGGAGCGTGCATGGTCACATGCTGACCGGGCCGGCGCTCGGCCGGATCGTGCCGGTGCTGGAGGCGCGCATGGCCGAGCTCGAGCGGGTCGATCTGGCCGTGTCGGCCTAGCCGCGCTCCGGCCTGGCGAAGATCAGCACGACGAAGAAGGGCACCCCGATCAAGGACGTGACGATGCCGACCGGCAGGAGTGCTCCCGGCACCAGGGTCTTGCTGGCGACCGAGGCCAACGACATCACCAGGGCGCCGCACAGGACGCTGGCCGGCAGGAAGAAGCGGTGGTCCTCGCCCACCAGGAGGCGCGCCAGATGAGGCCCCACCAGGCCGACGAAGCCGATCGTGCCGACGAACGCCACGGCGGTCGCGGCCAGCAGGCTCGCCCGGAACAGGGACAGAAAGCGCAGCCGGCCGACATTCACCCCGAAGCTGTAGGCCCGGTCCGAGCCCAGCCGGAGGGCGGTCATCTGCCAGGAGGCGGCCAGGGAGAAGGGCAGCACGAGAGCCAGCACCAGGGCGGCCACCAGGATCTTCTCCCAGCTCGCCCGGGCGAGGCTGCCGAGGTTCCAGAACACCAGCTGCTGCAGCGCTTCCTGGCTGGCGACGTACTGGATCAGCGCCACCAGCGCGTTGAAGGTGAAGACCAGGGCAATCCCGAACAGGACCAGCGTCTCCACCCCGGTGCCGCGCAGCCTCGCCAGGAACTGCAGGAGCAGCACCGAGCCGAAGGCGAACAGGAAGGCGTTGCCCGACAGGATCCAGCTGGCCGGCACGCCCGGGACGCCCAGGCCCAGCACGATCGCCAGCGCCGCCCCCAGCGAGGCCGCCGAGGACACGCCCAGCGTGAACGGGCTGGCCAGCGGGTTGTTCAGCGTGGTCTGCATCTCGGCACCGGCCAGCGCCAGGGCGCCGCCGACCAGCAGGGCCAGCAGCGCCTGGGGCAGGCGGACCTGCCAGACGATCACCTCCAGCGCCGGTGTCAGCTCGCCCAGGCCCAGGAGGGCGCGCAGCCCGTCCAGCACCGGCAGGGACGAGGGGCCGGTCACCAGGTCCAGCAGGAAGGCCAGGGCCACGCCCAGCAACAGCACCAGGAGGGCCGCCATGCGCCGACGCAGCTGGGACGCATAGGCGGCAAGCGGTGCCGCGAGGGCGGTGGGATCGGCCAAGGCTGGAACCAGTCGACGATGAGAGGTGCGCGGGGCCGCGGCGGCGCCCGCGGCCCCGGCTCTACCATCCAGGCCCCCTCACTTGAATATCCGGCTCATCCCATGGGAGGATTCTGCGCTTGATGACGACCGACGGCGTCGGGCGGCCGAGCCTGGCCGGAACGGAACAAGGACCGAGAGCGGAGGTGCTGCCGGAGGCGAGGCAGGGGACAGGACCGGAACAGGGCTTGGTCATCCAGGACGTGCATGCGGGCTATCGCGGCCGGCCAGTGATCCAGGGGCTTAGCCTGGCTCCAATCTCTGCCGGCAGCGTGACCAGCCTGGTCGGGCCCAACGGGGCCGGCAAGTCGACACTGCTGCGCGGCCTTGCAGGGCTGTTGCCGGCCAGGGGCAGCATCCGCTTCGCCGGCCAGGAATTGGGCGGCCTGTCGTTCGCCGACCGGGCCAGGCTCGCCACCTACATGCCGCAGACCCTGCCGGCCGGCACGGCGCTCAGCGTTCTGGAAACCGTGCTGGGCGCACTGCGTGCCTCGCCGGCAGGCCCGACGCGGTCGGATTGGGCCGGTGCCGCGCCGGCACCGGTTGCGGGCCGCGAGAGCGGTGCGGCCGCGCCGGAACGGGCGCTGGCGGCACTGCAGCGCCTGCAGGTGGCGGACGTCGCCATGGAGCCGCTGGACCGCCTCTCGGGAGGGCAGCGCCAGATGGTGGCGCTGGCCCAGGCAGTGGTGCGCGGCACCGGCCTCCTGCTGCTGGACGAACCCACCAGCGCCCTGGACCTGCGCCACCAGGTCGAGGTGATGGCGGTGGTCCGCACACTGGCTGCGGAGGGGCGCACCATCCTCATGGTGCTGCACGACCTCGCACTGGCCGGCCGCTGGTCGGACCGGATCGTGGTGCTCGATCGCGGTCGGCTCCATGCCGACGGCCCACCTGCCGAGGTCATCCGGCCCGACATGCTGGCCCGGGTCTATGGCGTGCACGGACGGGTCGAGCGTTGCTCCGCGGGCCATCTTCAGGTCGCGGTCGACAGTCCGCTGGCCCAGCCCTGAGCCATCCGCCACTATCCTAACCGGGCGGGGCACGGCAGCAGCCTGCCGCCATTCCGGTCAGACGCGGCAAACCGCCGGCAGCCCGCGACACCAAGCGGTCGGCAACAGGCGTCCGACCGAACGATCGCCGCACGGCACAACGACCAGCCTTGCCGCAGTCGCCTGCAGCATGCGGCAAGGCTGGTCGGGCGGCAGCCGATCCGGCAGGGCCAGCCAATGCGGGGCGGAGAAGAGGCAGTCTCAGCGCCAGACCGGCTTGCCCAGGTCCACGTCGTCCTCGTCGGTCAGGACACCGGCAGCGCCGCCGGCTGCACCGCCGATGGCGGCACCGCCCAGGATGCTGCCGCCGGTGACGGCACTGGTGGCAGCGCCCACGCCAGCACCGATGCCGGCACCGCTCAGGCCCCGATCCGTCTTGGTCTCGCCACAGGCCGCCAGCAGCAGGGCGAACGGCAAGAGCAGTATCAGACTACGCATGATTTCGTCCTCCAAGCTCCGGCCGACACCCAGTCGGCCGAGAATCTTGAAAGGACAACCGCAGTGCCGTCCTGATGGTTCCGAAGATGTCAAGCATCCTCACCAGTGGCGAGCAGGAAAGAAATCAGGGCGGTCTGCTCCTCTTCGTTGCAGTTGAACAGGAGATGGGTGCGATAACGACTGACGCTGAGGATCCGGGCACGCAGGCGCCGGCGCGGGTACAGGGCCGTGATCTCCAGCTCGACCGGCGCGCCGACCAGGGCCGGGAACGCGGGTGCCAGGCCGGCCCCGCCCAGCGACAGGTCCATGATCGTCACCGCCCGCACGGCACCGTCCACGTCGATATAGGCGGACAGGCCGCTGGGATAGCGGCGGTGGTAGCGGCGCTCGGCCAAGGGCGGGATGAACTCGCCGCCGATCTCGTCGTCCATCTCGATGTGATCCATGGCTCGCTGCCTCGTGCGCTGTCCTGGTGCCGCGCATCCTAGGCCCATGGCAGTTAACAAAACTTTGCCGCGCCGCTGTGCCCCGCAGCCGCTCGCCAGTGTCAGGCTGATCGTCGAGAATGCCGGCTGGAGCGGGCTTGCGGCTGCGCTGCCCGGTTCCGCCTGCGTGCCTCTTGGTCTAGACCCTGCGGTCACCAACTCCGAACCCGACATACCAGAAGACGATGGCCGGCCATTCCCACGCCAAGAATGTCATGCACCGCAAGGGCCGCGCGAACGCGGCCAAGTCGGCGCTGTTCACCCGCCTGATGAAGGAGATCCAAGTCGCGGCGAAGTCCGGTCTGCCGGATCCCGCGGCGAACCCGAGGCTGCGCATGGCGGTGCAGGCGGCCCGCCAGGCCAACGTGCCGAAGGACAATATCGAGCGGGCAATCAAGCGAAGCCAGGGCAGCGACGCCGAGAACTACGAAGAGGTCCGCTACGAGGGTTACGGCCCGGGGGGTGTGGCGATCATCGTCGAAGCGCTCACCGACAACCGCAACCGCACCGCGGCCGACGTGCGCTCCGCCTTCACCAAGCATGGCGGGGCGCTGGGCGAGAGCAACAGCGTGAGCTTCCAGTTCGAGCGGATCGGCAAGATCCGATTCGACGTGGCGCTCGCCGATGCCGACACGGTGATGGAGGCGGCGATCGAGGCGGGGGCGCAGGACGTCGAGAGCGACGAGGAGAACCACGAGATCTGGTGCGCGCCGGACGAGCTCAACGCAGTCCTGCAGGCTATGGAAGCCAGGCTCGGCTCGGCCAGTGAGGCGATCCTGACTTGGCGGCCGCAGAACAGCGTGCCGGTCGACGACGACAAGGCCGACACGCTGCTCAGCCTGCTGGAGGTGCTGGACGAGAACGACGACGTCCAGCGGGTGGTCGCCAATCACGAGGTCTCGGACGAGACGCTGGCCAGGCTGAGCGCCGCCTGATGCTGGTGCTGGGCCTCGATCCCGGTCTCAGGCATACCGGCTGGGGCGTGATCGAGGCTGCCGGCAGCCGGCTGCGCTTCGTCGCGGCCGGCGTGGTCGACACCAACACGGCCGACGACCTGGCGGTGCGCCTGGTCACGCTGCATGACGGGCTGGCCCAGGTCCTGTCCCGCTACAGCCCGGCGGTAGCTGCGGTCGAGCACACGGTGGTCAACAAGAATGCCGGCTCCTCGCTCAAGCTGGGCCATGCGCGCGGCGTGGTCATGTTCACCGCGGCCGCGGCCGGGCTGCCGGTCACGGAGTATCTGCCAATGGCGGTGAAGCGGGCAGTGGTCGGTACCGGTGCTGCGGACAAGGTGCAGGTCGCGGCGATGATCCGCCTCCTCCTGCCGGGCTCCGGGACCTACCGCTCGGACGCCACCGACGCACTGGCCGTGGCGGTCTGCCATGCCAACCGTACCGCCACCATCGGCGCGATCAGCCGGGGCATGCGTGCCTCGATCGGAGGACCGGCATGATCGCGCGGCTGCGCGGCCGGGTGCTGGAGCAACTCGACGACGGGATCGTCCTGGACGTCAACGGGGTCGGCTACCTGGTGCTCTGTCCCGCCCGGGTGCTGGCGCTGCTCGGGCGGACCGGCGAAATCGTCGACCTGTTCGTCGAGACCCAGGTGCGCGAGGACGCGATCACCCTGTTCGGCTTCGCCGAGGCGGCGGAGCGGACCTGGTTCAAGGCGCTGCAGGCGGTCCAGGGGGTGGGCGCGCGCTCGGCCCTGGCGATCCTGGGCGTGCACGACCCAGCCCGGCTGGCAGCGGTGATCGCAGCACAGGACAAGGCGGCGCTGACCCGGGCACCGGGGGTGGGGCCGAAGCTCGCCGCCCGGATCTGTGCGGAGCTGAAGGACAAGGCGGCCATGCTCGGCATCGGCCGCGCGGTCGCGACGGCACCGGAGGCGGGCGGGGCCGCGGCACCGGCCGGGCCGGTCGAAGATGCGCTCTCGGCTCTGGCCAATCTGGGCTATGGTCGGGCGGAAGCCTATGCCGCGCTTCAGGCGGTGCTGGCCACGCAGCAGGAGGAGATGGCACTGCAGCAACTGCTCACGCTGGCGCTCAAGGAACTGGCCCGATGAGCGAGCGGCTGATCGACGCGCTGGAGCAGGTCGACGACCTGGACCGCTCCTTGCGTCCGCAGCGCCTGGCCGAGTTCGTGGGCCAAGCCCGCCAGCGCGCCAACCTGGAAGTGTTCATCGAGGCGGCCAAGACGCGGCGCGACCCGCTGGACCACGTCCTGTTCGCAGGACCCCCCGGGCTCGGCAAGACCACGCTGGCCCAGATCCTGGCGGCCGAGCTGGGCGTGGGCTTCCGCATGACCAGCGGACCGATCATCGCCAGGGCCGGCGACCTGGCAGCCCTGCTCACCAACCTCCAGCCGCGCGACGTCCTGTTCATCGACGAGATCCACCGGCTCTCCCCGGCGATCGAGGAGGTGCTCTATCCGGCGATGGAGGATTTCCAGCTCGACCTGATGATCGGCGAGGGGCCATCGGCCCGCTCGGTGCGCATCGACGTGCAGCCCTTCACCCTGGTGGGTGCCACCACCCGCTCCGGCCTGTTGACCACGCCCCTGCGCGACCGGTTCGGGATCCAGGCACGCCTCGAGTTCTACACGATCGAGGAGCTGGTCTCGATCCTGCGCCGCGGTGCCAGGCTGCTGGGCTTCGACCTGGCCGAGGACGGGGCGGTCGAGATCGCCCGGCGGGCCCGCGGCACGCCCCGCGTCGCCACCCGCCTTTTGCGCCGGGTGCGCGACTTCGCCACGGTCGAGCGGGCCAAGTCGGTCGACCGGGCGCTCGCCGACCGGGCGCTCCTGCGCCTGGACGTCGACCGGCTGGGGCTGGATACGCTGGACCGGCGCTATCTCAAGATGATCGCCCAGGCCTATGGCGGCGGCCCGGTCGGGATCGAGACGCTGTCGGCGGCGCTTGCCGAGGAGCGCGACACGATCGAGGAGACGGTCGAGCCGTTCCTGATCCAGCAGGGCTTGGTCCAGCGCACGCCGCGCGGGCGGATGCTCACCCGGCCGGCCTGGCTGCACCTGGGCGAGACGCCGCCGGCCAGCATCGAGCAGCCCAGCATGTTCGACGAGCCGGCGCCATGAACGGGGCGCACCGCCTGGCGATCCGGGTCTATTACGAGGACACGGATGCAGGTGGCATCGTCTACCATGCCAACTATCTGCGCTTTGCCGAGCGCGCCCGGACCGAATGGCTGCGCGCCCGCGGCTTCGACCATCCGGCCCTGCTGGAGCGCTTCGGCCTCCTGTTCACCGTGCGGCGCTGCGACGCGGTGTTTCTGGCGCCGGCCAGGCTCGACGACGAGATCGAGATCGAGACTGTTCCCCAGGGCATCGAGGGTGCTCGGATCCTGCTGCGTCAGCGGGTCCTCGAGGGCGGGCGGGAACTCGTGACCCTGGCGCTGGAGCTGGTCCTGGTGAACCGTGCGATGCGCCCGGTGCGCGCCCCGCCGCCCTTGCGCGCGATCCTGTCCGCACCGGCCGGATCGTGATGGGCAGCCCGCCGGATATCTCGCGTGGTGCGCGAGAGTTCCGCTTGACACCACATCACGCGTATGGTGCAGGTGCAGACGGAGAAAGTCAGTCGGCTTCATTGTCTTAGCTGAAGTTCCTGACCTCCTTTCCTGCTTGCCGCGACTGCTGCCGCACCCCGCCCTTCGGCTGGATCACCAGAACCATGGATCCCAATCTCGTCACCGCCGCTCCGATCGCGACGCCGGAGGCCGCGCTATCCGTGTGGTCGCTGGTCATGCAGGCCGACCTGGTGGTGAAGTCGGTGATGCTGATCCTGGCACTCGCCTCCTTGTGGTGCTGGGCGGTGATCTTCGAGAAGGTCTGGCGGCTGGCCGCGCTCAAGCGCCGCACCGCCGGGTTCGAGCGGGCGTTCTGGTCCGGCGCACCGCTGGAGGAACTCTACCGCAGGTTGGCCAAGCGGCCCGATCATCCCATGGCGATGATGTTCGCGACCGCGATGGAGGAGTGGCGCGAGGCGCCACGCAATGCGCTGCGCGACGGCGGCAGCCACCTGCTCGACCGGATCGGCCGGGTGATGCGCCTGGCCATGGACCGCGAGCTGGTGGCGTTGGAGCGCAGCGTGCCCTCGCTCGCGACCATCGGCTCGGTGGCACCGTTCCTGGGACTGTTCGGTACGGTCTGGGGCATCATGAACAGCTTCACCGCGATCGCAGTGTCGAAGAACACCACGCTCACCGTGGTGGCGCCCGGCATCGCCGAGGCCCTGTTCGCCACGGCGGTGGGGCTGGCCGCGGCGATCCCGGCCGTGGTCGCCTACAACAAGCTGTCCGGCGAGATCGACCGCTATGCCGAGCGCCTGGAAAGCTTCGGCGAGGAGTTCCAGGTGGTGCTGGCGCGGGAGATCGAGGCGAGCGGGGCCGCCTGAGCATGGCCGGGACCTCGTTCAACCCGGCAGGGTCGGGGCGCCGGGGCCGGCGGCGGCGCCGGCAGATGTCCGAGCCGAACGTCACGCCGCTGGTCGACGTGATGCTGGTGCTGCTGATCGTGTTCATGGTGGCGGCCCCGCTGCTCACCGTGGGCGTGGCGGTGGACCTGCCGGAGACGGCGAGCTCGCCGCTGCCGGGACAGGACGAGCCGCTGGCGGTGACGGTGGGTCGCGACGGCAAGGTCTACCTGCAGGACAGCGAGATCACGGTGGCGCAGCTGGGCCCCCGCCTCCAGGCGATCACCCAGCGCAACGCCGAGGCCCGGATCTTCGTGCGCGGCGACCAGGCGGTGAACTATGGCCAGGTCATGGCGGTGATGGGAGCGATCCATTCGGCGGGCTTCACCAAGGTGGCGCTCTTGACCCAGACGCCGGACGAGACCGGCCCGCTCGCTGGCGGCGACACATGACCGGCAGCCAGGCTGGCGGGTGAGGGGGGATGCGCAAGTACCTGCTCGCCTCGGCCGGCTTCCATGCCCTGATCGCCGGCCTGCTCTGGTTCGGCCTGCCGGAGTGGGGCCAGCCCCTGCCGGAGGATGGCGGCATCGCCGTCGAGCTGGTGAGCGAGGCGCCGGACCTGCCGCCGCGCCCGCAGCCGGCTGCCCAGGCGCCGATCCCCGAGCGCAAGGCCGCCTCGCGCCAGGCACAGGCGACCGAGGAGAAGCCGAAGGAGCCGCCCAAGGCGCCGCCGGCACCCCCGCCGCCACCGCCACCGCCGGCACCATCCCCACCGGCACCGCCGCCCCCGGCGCCGCCACCACCTCCTCCTCCGCCGCCTCCGGCACCCGTGCCGGAGGTGAAGCCGGCGCCGGCCGAGACCCCGCTGCCCGAGCCGAAGCCGCCCGCACCACCGCCGCCACCTCCACCACCGCCGCCGCCTCCGCCGGCAGCACCGCCGCCTGCCCCGCCGCCGCCCGCTCCACCGGCCGCGGCGCCGGCACCGCCCAAGGCCAAGCCCAGGCCGGCCAAGCAGGCGCCGGCCCCGGAGAAGCCGCCGACACCGGCGCAGCCCGAGGACGACTTCGCGGCACTGCTCAAGAGCGTGGAGAACCTGGACCCACGGGTGAACGCGCCGAAAAAGCGCGACGGGCGCGGCCAGGTGGCTGGGGACGAGCCGGCGCGCTCGGCCCAGCCGGGAACCTCCGCCGCACGGCTGGGTGCCGCGGGGCTGGGCGCCATGGTCCGCGAGCAGATCCAGCCCTGCTGGAACATCCCGGTGGCGGCACAGGGCCTGTCCGGCATGGTGGTTCCGGTCAATATCCGGATGGCGCCGGACGGCACCGTGCAGAGCGCGGCACCGGTGGATGTGGCCCGGATGGGGTCGGACCCGGTCTATCGTGCGGTGGCCGAGAGTGCGGTACGGGCGACCCGCGCCTGCTCACCGCTCAAGCTGCCGCGCGAGAACTATGACGACTGGCGCGACATCATCATGAATTTCCGCCCCGACCAGATGGGTTGAGCCTGAATGGCTGACCTTGGGGTCGGCAGGGAGGTTGATCTCGTGATGCAGTTCCTCGATCCGCGACGTGACCAGCCGGTGCGCATCCGGCCCCTGCCAGGCCTGATGCAGATCGGCCGGCGCGGCCTGCTCGGTGCGGGTGCCGCCGGCCTTCTGCTCGGTGCCGGCGGCAAGGCGTTCGGCCAGCTCGCGGTCGACATCACCCAGGGCGTGGTCGAGCCGATCCCGATCGCGATCAGCCCGTTCGCGGCCGGCGGCGGCCAGTCGGCGACGCTGGCCGGCCAGATCCCCGACGTGATCTCGGCGAACCTGGACGGCTCCGGCCTGTTCCGCACCATCGACCGGCAGGCCTACATCCAGGGACCCGAGGAGCTGCGCGGCCTGCCGCGCTTTGCCGACTGGCGGCAGATCAACGCCCAGGCGCTGGTGAGCGGCGTGGTGGAGGAGACGCCGGCCGGGATCGGGGTCGAGTTCCGCCTGTGGGACGTCCTGGGCGGCCAGCAGATGACCGGTCTGCGCATCGACGCGCCGGCCGCCTCGTGGCGGCGCATCGCGCACCGCATCTCGGACGCGATCTACGAGCGGATCACCGGCGAGAAGGGCTATTTCGACACGCGCATCGTCTATGTCAGCGAGACCGGGCCCAAGGCCAAGCGGATCACCCGCATCGCATTGATGGACCAGGACGGGGCCAATCATCGCTTCCTGACCGACGGACGCGAGCTCACCTTCGGCCCACGCTTCTCGCCGGACGGCCGGCGGGTCGCCTACCTGCTCTACCGGGGCATGCGGCCCAGGGTCTACATGCGCGACATCGAGGGCGGCCGGGAGCAGGTGCTGATCGACACGCCCGGGATGAACTTCGCGCCGCGCTTCTCGCCGGACGGGCAGACCGCGCTGGTCACCGTCAACGAGGACGGCGACTTCAACATCGTGGCGGTTGACCTCGCCACCCGGCAGCAGCGCCGGATCACCAGCGGCGGCGGCATCTCCACCTCGCCGTCCTTCTCGCCGGACGGAAGCCGTATCGTGTTCAACAGCGACCGCTCCGGCCGGCCGCACCTGTTCGTGACCAGTGCCCAGGGCGGACCGGCGGAGCGGATCTCCTACGGCGACGGCCAGTATGGCAGCCCTGCCTGGTCGCCGCGCGGCGACCTGATCGCGTTCGTCAACATCAAGCAGCGCTATTTCCATATCGGTGTGATGCGCCCCGATGGTAGTGACGAGCGGCTGATCACGCGGAGCTGGCAGGACGAGGCACCGACCTGGGCACCCAATGGCCGTGTCGTCATCTTTCAGCGGACCGAGCCTGGCGGAACAACCAAGCGGCTCTACGCCATCGATGTCTCCGGATACAATGAACGTCTGGTGCCGACACCTCTGGATGCTTCAGATCCCGATTGGTCCGGCTTGCTTCCTTAATCAATTGACAGTAGAAGATCCGGCATGGTCGCAGTCACGGCACTGGCCGTGGTTCGTCCGCGCGCCATGAACTGTCGCGGCGCCAAGTCGTCCTGGGAACTACCGATGAAGCTCTCTCTCCTTCCGGTCGCTGCGACGGCCCTGCTGCTCGCGGCCTGCAGCTCGACCCCGTCCTCGGATGAGACCGCCGGTGCCGGCGGCATGACCACCAGCGACGCCTCCTCGCTGACCAGTGGCCCGGTGGCCGGCAGCCAAGCCGACCTCGAGCAGAATGTCGGTGACCGCGTCTATTTCGGCTTCGACAGCTCGACCCTGGACGAGACCGCACGGAGCACACTACAGCGCCAGGCGACCTGGCTGCAGCAGTTTCCCTCGGTCTCGGCGACCGTCGAGGGCCATACCGACGAACGCGGCACCCGCGAGTACAACCTCGCCCTCGGTGAGCGGCGCGCCTCGGCGGCGGCCCGCTATTTGTCCAGCCTGGGCGTGCCGGAGAGCCGGCTGATGACCATCTCCTACGGCAAGGACCGGCCGGCCGATCCCGGCAGCTCCGAGGAGGCCTGGGCGCTGAACCGCCGAGCGGTTACGGTGATCAACGCCACCAACTGACCGTGGCAGGGGTGCCGGCGCTGCCGGCCGCGGCACTCCGCTTCGACCCGCCGGCGCCATGGGGAAAGGATGCGGGTGGCTGCATCGAGGCCGGTCTTGTTGTTGGCGCTGTTCCTGTCGGCCTGGTCGAGCACGGTGCTTGCCCAGGCTGCCGACCCCCGGATGATCGCCGACCTGGAGGCACGGATCCTCCGGCTGGAGGAGGAAGTCCGCCAGCTGCGCGGGCGGGCCGAGGAGGCTGAGTACCTGGCGCGCGCGGCTGCCCAGCGGATGGACCGGCTGGTGGCCGACATCGACGCGCGCCTGCGCGGCGTGGAGCCGGGCTCCGAGGCGGCCGCACCGGATGCCGGTGGCGCCGTCCAGCCGATGGCCCAGCCAGCTCCCCAGGTGGCGGCACCCTCGCCCAGCCAGCCGGGCGTGCTCGGCACCCTTCCGGATGATACGCTGGCCGCCTTGCCGGCCCCGCCGCCCGAGCCGCCGGCACCCGATGGCACGGCCGCCGTGTCGGGCTCGCCGCGCGACCGCTTCGATGCCGGCATGGCCAGGGTCAAGGCCGGGGATTGGAGCGGGGCGGAGGCCGCGTTCGCCTCGGTCGTCGCCAGTGCCCCGGACGATCCGCTGGCCCCCAATGCCGCCTACTGGCAGGCTGAGACCTATTATGCCCGCCAGCAATGGCCGCAGGCGGCCGCGAGCTTTGCCCGCAATGTCGGTACCTATGGCGACGATGCGGTCCGGGCACCGGACAATGTCCTCAAGCTCGGCATGTCGCTGGCGCGCATGGGCGACCGGCAGAAGGCCTGCGCCACCTTCGCCGAGTTCGACCGCCGCTATGCCAAGGCGCCGGTGGCGCTGAAGCAGATGGCCGGCCGCGAGAAGAGCAACGCCGGCTGCAGCTGAACAGCCGCCGGCGCTGGACGGCAGGGCGTTCGCGGTGGCGATGGAGGGACTGGGCCCGTTCGAGCCACGCCCCAGGATCGGCATCGCCCTGTCCGGCGGTGCGGACAGCGTCTGCCTGACCCTCCTGGCCCACGACTGGGCAACGGCACGGGGTGGCGATCTTCATGCCTTTCTGGTCGACCATCGGCTGCGGGCCGATTCCACGGCCGAGGCAGCCCTGGTCGCAGAGCGCATGGCGTCCCGGGGGGTGCCGGTCACGGTGCTGCCATGGCAGCACGGGCCGGTCGGCAGCCGGATCCAGGAACGCGCCCGTCAGGCCCGCTATGCGCTCCTGGAGGAGGCCGTGGCCGGCTGGGGCGGCCTGCACCTCCTGCTCGGCCACCATGCCGACGACCAGGCCGAGACTGTGGCGATGCGCCGCGCCCGCGGCAGCGGCGGGGTCGGCCTGAGCGGCATGGCGGCGATCGTGGAGCGGCCTCAGCTCCGCCTGCTCCGCCCGCTCCTGGCCTGGCCCAAGCGCAGCCTGATCGACTGGCTGCGCAGGGCCGGCATCGCCTGGGTCGAGGATCCCAGCAACGCGGACCCGCGCTTTGCCCGCGCCCTGCTGCGTGCCCGGGGCGCCGCCGCCGGCCTCGCCCCGGACCCGGCGGTCCGCCAGGAGCGGGCGGCCGTGGCGGCTGCCTTCCTGGCGCGCCATGCCGAGCCCGATCCGACCCGCCGCCTGCAGTTCCCGCGCTCAGCCTTCCGCGCCCTGCCGGTCGAGATCGGCTGCCATCTCCTGGGCACGATCCTGGCGGCCCTGGCGGAGCGGCCCTATCCGCCGCGCGCCCGGGCACTCGCCCGGCTGCAGGCGGTGCTGGCCGGGACGGAGGCCGGTGCGGCGACGCTCGGCGGCTGCATGGTACGCTTTGGCCCGCGCTGGATCCGGCTGCGCCCTGAGCGGGAGCTGCCCCTGCCATGGCAGCCGCCCGTGCCGCTGGCCCCGGCACCGTTCGCCGCGGCAGCGGAACTGGCACCGGGCTGAGCGTGGATCTTGCTTCACTCGCCAGCTCACTTATGTTCAGCCTACTCGCGGTGTTCTGCCACGCTCGGGCAAGGCAGGACGCTCCGCACCGCACGAGGCACGGCTACGTGAACAATTTCAGCAAGAACTTGGCGCTGTGGGTCATCATCGGCCTGTTGCTGATCGCGCTGTTCAACCTGTTCCAGAGTCCCAGCACGCGCGGGACCAGCTCCAATCTGGCGTTCTCCGACTTCCTGGCCGAGGTCGAGGGCGGGCGGGTCGCTGAAGTGACCATCCAGGGCGAGCAGATCACCGGACGGACCAGCAGCGGGACCAGCTTCCAGACCTACACGCCGAACGATCCGGCCCTGGTGGACCGGCTGACCGAGCACGGCGTGCGCATCACCGCCATGCCGGTGGACGACAACGTGCCGTCGCTCCTGGGCGTGCTGGTCTCCTGGTTCCCGATGCTGCTGCTCATCGGCGTCTGGGTGTTCTTCATGCGCCAGATGCAGGCCGGCGGCGGCAAGGCCATGGGCTTCGGCAAGTCCAGGGCGCGCATGCTCACCGAGAAGCACGGCCGCGTGACCTTCCAGGACGTAGCCGGCATCGACGAGGCCAAGGAGGAGCTCCAGGAGATCGTGGAGTTCCTGAAGAACCCGCAGAAGTTCACCTCCGTGGGTGGCCGGATCCCGAAGGGCTGCCTGCTGGTGGGCCCGCCCGGCACCGGCAAGACCCTGCTGGCCCGTGCCATCGCCGGCGAGGCGAACGTGCCGTTCTTCACGATCTCGGGCTCGGATTTCGTCGAGATGTTCGTGGGCGTGGGCGCGTCCCGGGTCCGCGACATGTTCGAGCAGGCCAAGAAGCATGCGCCCTGCATCGTGTTCATCGACGAGATCGACGCGGTCGGCCGCCATCGTGGTGCTGGCCTGGGCGGCGGCAACGACGAGCGCGAGCAGACCCTCAACCAGTTGCTGGTCGAGATGGACGGGTTCGAGGGCAATGACGGAGTGATCCTGATCGCCGCCACCAACCGGCCCGACGTGCTCGACCCGGCGCTGCTGCGCCCCGGCCGGTTCGACCGGCAGATCGTGGTGCCGAACCCCGATGTGATCGGCCGCGAGAAGATCCTGAACGTCCACATCAAGAAGGTGCGGACCTCCCCGGACATCGACGCGCGCACGATTGCCCGCGGCACGCCCGGCTTCTCCGGCGCCGACCTCGCCAACCTCGTCAACGAGGCGGCGCTGCTGGCGGCCCGGGTCGGCAAGCGCCTGGTCACGATGGTCGAGTTCGAGCAGGCCAAGGACAAGGTCATGATGGGGGCGGAGCGCCGCTCGCTGGTCATGTCCGAGGACGAGAAGAAGCTCACCGCCTATCACGAGGCGGGCCATGCCGTGGTCGGCTTCTTCTCCCCCGCCTCCGACCCGATCCACAAGGCGACCATCATCCCGCGCGGCCGGGCGCTCGGCATGGTCGTGCGCCTGCCCGAGGGCGATCGGCTGTCGGTGACGCGCGAGAAGCTGGAGGCCGACATCGCCGTGGCCATGGGCGGCCGGGTCGCCGAGGAGCTGATCTTCGGCCACGACAAGGTGACCGCGGGCGCCTCCTCGGACATCGAGCAGGCCACCAAGATCGCCCGGCACATGGTCACCCAGTGGGGCATGAGCGAGAAGCTGGGCCCGGTCGGCTACGCCGAGAACCAGCAGGAAGTCTTCCTGGGCCACCAGCTCCACCAGACCAAGAGCGTGTCGGAAGCGACCGCGCAGACGATCGACAGCGAGATCCGGGCGCTGGTCGACCGCGGCTATCAGCGGGCGCGCACCCTGCTGACTGAAAAGATCGACAAGCTGCATTCCTTCGCCCAGGCGCTGCTCGAGTACGAGACGCTGACCGGCGAGGAGATCACGGCGGTGATGCGCGGCGAGCCGATGCCCACGCCCAAGCGCTGGGGCGACGATACGCCGTCCTCCTCGGCACCCACCAATCATGGCGGCGGCCGGCGCTCCTCCGTACCGACCACAAGGCCTTCGGACGGCCCGGGCGGCGTGGAGCCTTCGCCGGGCCCGGCCTGAGCCAGCCTGGCAGCCAATCGAAGGGACAGAGGGAGCCGGCGACGGCTCCCTTTGCATATGGGATGACTGCTCGAACCTATCTGGAGCCGCTCTGTTTCCTGTCCGGTCCGGCCGCCGCCGCAGCGATCGCCGCGGGCAGCGGGCTGCCGTTCGGCGCCGACCGGGCCTTCCTCCACGCCCGCCTGTTCCGGCGGGACGGCGACGACGTGACGGAGCGGCTGGTGGCGGCACCGGCGCTGCATGGCTCCGCGGAGCTGGCCCCGGCGCTGGCGGGCTTGGCGGCACCGGTCGGGCCCCTGCGCATCATGGGGATCGTGAACGTCACGCCGGACAGCTTCTCCGATGGCGGGCGCTGGCTCGACGAGGAGCAGGCGATCACCCACGGGCTGAGCCTCGCCGAGGCCGGGGCGGATATCCTGGACGTGGGCGGCGAGAGCACCAGGCCCGGCTCCCTGCCGGTGCCGGTCGAGGAGGAGATCCGGCGGGTCGTGGGCGTAGTAAGCGCCCTGGCTGGCCGAGGGCTGATCGTCTCGATCGACACGCGCAATGCGGCGACCATGGCGGCGGCACTGGCCGCCGGTGCTGCGATCGTCAACGACGTGACCGCGCTGCGCCACGATCCCGGTGCGATGCGGGTAGTGGCCGATGCCGGCTGCCCGGTCGTGCTGATGCACAGCCAGGGTGAGCCCCAGACGATGCAGGTCGATCCGCGCTATCGACGCGCCTGCCTGGACGTGTTCGACCATCTGGCCGATCGGGTCGCGGCCTGCCTGGATGCGGGCATCGCCCGAGAGCGGATCATCCTCGATCCAGGCCTGGGCTTCGGCAAGCTCGCCACCCACAGCCTGGACGTGCTCCAGCACCTGGCATTGCTGCGCACGCTGGGCTGCCCGGTCCTGCTGGGTGCCTCGCGCAAGAGCATGATCGCCAAGGTGAGCGGCGAGAAGGACCTGCCACCGGCCGAGCGCCTGCCGGGCTCGCTCGCCCTGGCGCAGGCCGGTGTGGCGCGCGGGGCCAGCATCGTGCGGGTGCATGACGTGGCCGAGACCCGCCAGGCCCTGGCTCTGGCGGAGGCGGTCGACACGGCAGCCTGATCGAAAAGGTCGGGGGCGGTACTAGTCGGGCTTGGGGTGGAAGTCGGTCTGCCGCTGCAGCTTCTCCTGGAGGAAGCTGCCTTCACCCAGGAGCACCTCGCCGGCGGCGACCCGCAGGCCGCGGGCCGTGCCGTGGCCCTTGAGCACGCCGCCGCGCAGGTCCGGGTCGGGCTCGGCAAAGGACCGGCCGTCGCCCAGCTCGCAACTGTCGACCGTGATGCCACCCAGCACCTGGCTGCCGGAGCCCAGCCGGCTCAGGCCGAACACCGCGACCCCGCCGACATAGCGCCCGCCATCGCCGATCCGGATGTCGGCGTCCGGCCGGTTGGTACGGGCCACGAAGCCGCCCTCGCCAAACTGGTTGCCATGGCCGATCCGGATCGGGCCGGTGGCGGCGACGATCACCGTGCCCGTGCAGAACCGGTTGCGGTCGCCGATGGAAAGCGGCGCGCCGGCCCTTGCCTCCAGCACGACCGAGGGATGGAACAGGTTGCCGGTGCCGATCGTGACGAAGCGGGAGATCAGCACCGAGAATGGGTCGGGGACGATGTTGCCGCCCTCGATCAGCCGGACGGTGTCGCGCACGCTCAGATAGCCCCCGGCGGTGCGGGCACGGTCGATCAGGGTCAGCAGATCCTCGTTCATCACCGGCTCCTTCGTCCCTTGGGCGAGGATCGGCCGGATTGCCGCCAGGGTGCCAGCGAGATCTCCCCAAGCGAGATCCGGATGATCCGGATAGATGGTGGGCGCTGGCAGGGGCGGGATCAATCCGTACCGGCGCCGCGGCCATCCGGTCAGCCGTCGCCCAACTCCAGGATCTTCTGCCAGTGGCTGTCCTCGACCGGCATGACCGAGAGCCGGGACTGGCGGATGAGCGCGATGCCGGCCAGGGCCGGCTCCGCCTTGATCCTTGCCAGCGGCACTTCCCTTGCCAGCGGGCGCAGGGGCTTGACCCGGACCAGGCACCAGGGCGGGTGGTCCGGGTCGTCATACCAGGTGCGGGACACGGTCATGATGCCGAGCACGGCCGGCTGCACCACCGAGCGGTAGAAGAACACCTCCTCGCCCAGGGCCATGCTGCGCATGTTGCGGGCCGCCTGGTGGTTGCGCACGCCGCCCCATTCGGTCTCGCCATCCGCAACCAGCCGGTCCCAGCTATAGTCCCCGGGCTCGGTCTTCATCAGCCAGTGCGCCATGGACGGGCTCAGCCGATCCAGCTGCCCAGGGCCGGCCGGTAGGGTGTCACGGTGAACGAGGCGAACACGCCTTCCTTGGTGAACGGGTCGTCCTTGGCGAAGGCCTCGGCGGCCGCCCGGTCGGGTGCCTCGATCACCAGCATGCTGCCGATCGGGTCGCCCTTGTCGTCCAGGATCGCGCCGCCGACCTTGATCATGTCCTGCTTGCCCTGCAGATAGGCCAGATGGGTCGGCCGGATCTCGAGCCGGCGGGACAGGGCGCCGGGCTTGTCTTCGGCGCGGATGATGAAGAGCATGTCGATCTCCGAGACGGGTCCATCCGTGCGGACCATTGGCACGGTCGCGCCCGGCCGTCACCCCGACACCGTGGCGGACAGGGCGGCGAGTCGCCGGGCTGGCACGCTGGTCGGCCTGGGCGCCATCCTGCTCTGGGCAACGCTGGCGCCCTTGGGCGTGGCGGTGGGCGGGGTGCCGCCCTTCCTCCTGACGGGAGCCGCCTTCCTGATCGGCGGGCTGTTCCTGCTCCTGGCCCTGCCGCTGCGCGGCCGGCCGCTGTCTGCCGGCTTTCGCGCGAGTCCGGTCGCCTGGGCGATCGGGGTAGGCGGCTTCTTCGGCTACCACGCGGTCTATTTCAGCGCGCTGCAACTGCTCCCGCCGGTCGACGCGCTGCTGGTGATCAATCTCTGGCCGCTGCTGATCGTGCTGTTCTCGGCTCTCCTGCCGGGCGAGCGGCTCCTGCCGCGCCATCTGGTGGGCGCGCTGCTGGGCCTGGCCGGCACCAGCCTGATCGTGCTGGGGCGCGGCGAGATCGGCGGAGGCGGCAGCCTGGGCGGTTGGGCCTGTGCCGTGGCCGCAGCGCTGATCTGGTCCGGCTACTCGATCCTGAACCGGCGCTTTGCCGCCGGCACCCCGTCCGAGGCGGTGGTGGGCTTCTGCCTCGTCACTGCGCTGCTCTCGCTGCTCACCGGGCTGCTGATCGAGTCGCCCGCCCTGCCGGAGGGCTGGGGCTGGCCGGCCCTGCTCCTGCTGGGCCTGGGGCCGGTGGGCCTGGCCTTCCTGCTCTGGGACCGCGGCACCAAGACCGGCGACATCCGGTTCCTGGGGGCAGCCGCCTATGCCGGGCCGCTGATCGGTACGCTGCTTCTGCTGCTCATGGGCCAGGCCGAGCCGACCTGGCAGTTGCTGCTCGCGGCCGTGCTGATCGTGGGCGGCTCGCTCCTGGCTTCGGGACGCCTGCTGGGCCGGTCCAGGTCCTGAGGCCTCAGCCGGCGGGCCGGGTCGCGACGAAGCTCGGCCGCCGCTCCATCTCGGCGTGCCAGGCAGCGAGCTTCGGCGCCCCGTCGCGCCAGGCGATGCCGGGATGGCGGATGTCCAGATAGGTGAGCGCCACGGCCAGCGCGATCGCATCCAGCCTAGCACCGCTGCCGAACGAAGCGAGGTCCGCCTCGGCCGCGGCCACGGCACGCAGGTTCAGGTCGCGCTGCTTGTCGATGAAGGCCTGGGAGCGCTCGCCATCCGGGCGGATGCTCTCCTGTCGGGCCGCCACCGCCGCATCCATCATGCCGTCGGCAAGGGCCGCCCGGGTGAGCACGCCGAAGCGCTCGGCACCCTCCGGGACCAGGCTCGGGCCCTGGCCCAGGCTGTCCAGATAGGCGCAGATCACCGGGCTGTCGTAGATGGCGGTGCCGTCGTCCAGCAGCAGCGTCGGCACCTTGGCCAGCGGGTTCTTCGCCACCACCAGCGGGTCCTGGAACAGGGCCGTGGGCACGGTAGGTGCGGTGATGGTGAGGTCCAGCCCCTTCTCCAGGGCGACGATGTGGGCCTTGCGGCCGAACGGGCTCAGGGCCAGGGTGATCAACTGCATGAAGCGCCTCCGCGGATGCGCCGCAGGGATGCCATGCCGCAAGGCTCAGTTGAAGAGCTCGTCCACGCCCAAAAAGTCGCCGCCGCCCAGCACCATGGCGTAGCGCAGGCCCTTAGCGATGCCGACCAGGACGATGAAGGGGACGAGATGGACCCGCAGCGTGCCGGCCGCGATCGAGAGCGCGTCGCCGACACCCGGCAGCCAGGTCAGGAGCAGAGCGGGCTTGCCCCATTTGTTGAACCAGCCCTGGGCCTTGGCCAGCTTCTCCGGGCCCACCGGGAACCACTTGCGATCCTGGAAGCGCAGGATCGCGGTGCCCATCCACCAGGAGACCACGGAGCCCGCGACGTTGCCGATCGTGGCCACGGTCCAGATCGCCCAAAGCCCGATGCCCTGGGTCATCAGGCCCAGCATCACCACCTCGGAGCTGCCGGGCAGGATGGTGGCCGAGCTGAAGGCGCTGAGAAACAGGCCGGCCAGAAGTACCAGTTCGCTCACGAGGTCATTCTCCGCGGCCGCCCATGAGCGGCGGCGGCCAGGTCAGGTCCGATCAGTCGAGCTTGGGATAGCCGAACATCTGCGGGTCGCGCCAGACGAACCGGTCCGGATCGATGCGCTGGTTGATCTGGACGTCGGACAGGGTCACCACGGTGCGCGTGCCGCCCGGATCCAGGACCGTCCAGCGACGCAGCTCGACCGGTTTCTCCGCGAACACGAGCTGCACCGAGCCCTGGTCCTCCGCCCCCTTGCGGAACGCCTCGATCACGATCTCGCCGCCGGCCGATGCCACGTCGCGGATCAGCACTTCCTGGCCGAAGTTCGGGTCCTCCGAGAGGAGGAAGCCGATCGGGGTCTGGGCCACCGGGATGTAGTTCACCTGCTTGGTCTTGGCGTCATAGAACACCAGCCGCCAGTCGGAGGTGACCAGCAGGATCTGGGCCGGAGGATCGTACTGCATCCGCATCTGGCCCGGGCGCCTGATCCAGAGCCGGCCGGTGCTGAGCGTGCCGTCGGGTGCCACCTGCACGAAAGTGGCGGTGAGCGACTCCAGGCCCCGCATCCACTGGGTGACGCGATCGACCAGGGCCTGCTGCTGGCTGGACAGGGCAGCCCGTGCCAGGCCGGGGAGGGTGGCGCCCACCAGCAGCGTCGAAAGAAGCAGACGGCGTGAGGTCAAGTTTCGTCCTTCCCCGGAGGGCGGTCAGAAGTCGGTCGGCTCGTCGCCGTCCACCCCGCCGCGCCCCATCAAGACCTGGCGGCGCCCGACATGGTCGGCCGGACTGATCAGGCGATCCTGCTCCATCCGTTCGATCAGCTTGGCCGCCGTGTTGTAGCCGATGTTCAGCTTGCGCTGCAGGTAAGATGTGGAGGCCTTGCCGTCTCGGGCAACGACCTTCACCGCTTCCTGATACATCGAATCGCCGCTGTCGCCGCCCCCAAACATGGCGCCCTGGGCAGCACCCTCGCCGCCGGCGCCGCCGCTCTCGTCGCCGCCGGCCTCGTCGGTCACCGCATCGACATAGTCGGGCTCGCCCTGGGTCTTCAGATGCTTCACCACCCGGGCCACGTCGTCGTCGGTGACCAGGGGGCCGTGGATGCGCATGATCCGGTCGCCCGGCATCATGAACAGCATGTCGCCCTGGCCCAGCAGCTGCTCCGCACCCGGTTCGCCCAGGATGGTGCGGCTGTCGATCTTGGAGGAGACCCGGAAGCTGATCCTAGATGGCAGGTTCGCCTTGATCACGCCGGTGAGCACGTCGACCGAGGGGCGCTGGGTGGCGACGATCAGGTGGATGCCGGCGGCACGGGCCTTCTGCGAGAGGCGCTGGATCGCGTTCTCGATCTCCTTGCCGGCGGTGAGCATCAAATCGGCGACCTCGTCGACGATCACCACGATCAGCGGCAGGGCCTTCATCTCGATCGGCTGGTCTTCGAACACCGGCGAGCCGGTGTTCGGGTCGAAGCCGGTGCGCACCCGGCGGCTGAGCTGCTCGCCCTGCGCCTTGGCCGCCTCGATCCGGCGGTTGAACGCGAAGATGTCGCGCACGCCCAGGTGCGACATCAGCCGGTAGCGCTCGTCCATCTGCCGGACGACCCATTTCAGCGCCACCACCGCCTTGCCGGGCTCGGTGACGACCGGGGCCAGGAGATGCGGGATGTGGTCGTAGACCGACAGCTCGATCACCTTGGGGTCGATCATGATGATCCGGCACTGCGTGGGCGTCAGCCGGTAGAGCAGCGACAGGATCATGCCGTTGATCGCGACCGACTTGCCGGCCCCGGTGGTGCCCGCGATCAGGAGATGCGGCATCCGGGCGAGGTCGACCATGATCGGCTTGCCCGAGATGTCCTTGCCCAGCGCCAGGGCCAGGCGGGCCGAGGTCTCGGTGAACTGCGGGCTGTCCAGCAGCTCCTTCAGGTAGACGGTCTCGCGCACGTCGTTGGGCAGCTCGACGCCGATCACGTTGCGCCCCGGCACGGTAGCGACGCGGACGGACAGCGCACAGAGGGAGCGGGCGATGTCGTCGGCGAGGCTGATGACCCGGGCAGCACGGGTGCCGGGGGCGGGCTCCAGCTCGTAGAGCGTCACCACCGGGCCGGGCTTGGCATCGGTGATCTCGCCGCGCACGCCGAAATCGTCGAGCACGGTCTCGAGCTGGCGGCTGGTCTCGTGCAGCTTTTCCCGGGTGATCCCGGCCCCGGGCTTCTGCCTGGGCGGGGTCAGGTACTCCAGGTCCGGCAGCTCGAAATCCTCGCCGACTGGTGCCTGCAGGCGCGGCTGGGAAGGGCGTGGCGGTGCGGGCGGCGCGCTACGTGGTGGCGAAGGGGGAGCGGCCGGCCGTTCCGGCTCGGGCCGCAACGCGCGGACCGGTGGCGCCGGCTCCGGCTCGAACCCGTCGTCCTCGGATTCGTCGAATTCCTCCTCGTCGGGCAAGGCGGCCACGGCCGGTCGCTGCCGCTCCTCACGCACCGGCGCCGGGTTGGGGCGGGGGCGCCGCTCCCGGGGCGGCTGCTGTTCCAGCTCCTCCGGCTCGTCGGGCAACGGTGCTGCCCGCCGTGCGACCGGGCGGCGCGGGCGGGCGACGGTCTCGGGTTCGTTTCGCTGGAACAGCTGCATGGCACGGCCGGCCAGGGCGGCAGCCTGCTGGCGCAGCGGTGCCGCCAGCCGGGTCAGCATGCCAGGACCTTCCGGCTCGTCGTCATCGGCCAGGGCGACCCGGCGCCGCGGCCGCTCGGGTTCGTTTCGCAAACCGGTGGCGCCAGTGCCACGGCCGGCCCGCCCGCCGCTCGCCAGCCCGAGCAGCGTCCAGCCGCCCTCGACGATCTGCACGCCGAAGGCGAGCAGGCCCGCGACGAGCGTCACGATCACTGCGATCCAGCCATAAAGGGCGCCGCCCAGGTTGGGCTGCAGGTTCTCGTACAGGAACCGGCCGACAAAGCCGCCGAGCCCCACCCGCAGCGGCCAGCTCGCAGCGTCGGGCTGGGGCTGGGTGGCGAGAAAGGCGCAGAAGCCCAGGAGCGCCAGCGGCAGGGCGGTGGCAGCCAGCCAGGCACCCCGGAACGGCTTGTCCGCGATCAGCCGGATGCCCCAGGCGGCGAACACCAGGATCGGCAGCCAGACCGCCACGCCGAACAGCTGGAGCATCAGGTCGGCGGTATAGGCGCCGAACAGGTCGAGCGGGTTGACCGGGGCGGCCGTGGTCGCGGTGTTGAACGAGGGATCGGCCGGATCGAAGCCCCAGACCGCGATGGCGAGCAGTGCCGCCACGCCCAGCCAGACAATGCCCAGCACCAGGCGTCGCGCGGTGGCGAACAGGCTGGCGAACGGGCGTTCCTGGTCCAGCCGTCCCAGCATCGCGGCCATGTCAGCGTCCCTTGGCAAGTGCGGCACTGTCCGGCCGTGCGGTTTCGGCCGGCGGGGCGAGGGTGGCGACGAACCGGTCGAGCGCTTCGGCGGTCGTGTCGAGCCCATGGACCAGGGCCAGGCGCACATAGGCGCTGGAGATCGGTTCCGGGCCGTCCAGATAGGCGCCGGGCAGCACCTTCAGCCCGGCCTCCGTCCACAGCCGGCTGGCTGCCGCCACGCCATCACCTACGTCCAGCCAGAGAAAGAAGCCGGCAGGTGGGCGGAAGAAGCCGAACCGGCCGGTCAGGCGCTGCTCGGCCAGGTCGAATTTCTGCCGGTAGAGCGCGCGGTTGGCCTCGACATGGGCCTCGTCGTTCCACAAGGCCTCGGCCGCTGCCATCAGCGGCAGGGGCTGGACCGGTGCCGCATAGGCACGCAGCTTGGTGAATGCACGGATCAGGGCCGGGTCGCCCGCGACGAAGCCCGAGCGCAGGCCGGCGGCATTCGAGCGCTTGCTGAGCGACTGGAACACGAGCAGCCGCTCGAGGCTGCCGGTGTCGTTCAGCGCCACGTCCAGCCCGGATGGTGGCGGTACCTGGTCCCACAGCTCCGAATAGCACTCGTCCAGGAACAGGACGAAGCCGTGCTGGCGGGCCAGCGTCAGGGCGCGGGCCAGATAGGCCCGGTCGGCCACCGCACCCTGCGGGTTGGCCGGCGTGCACAGGTAGAAGGCGACTGTCCGCGCCAGCGTCTCGGCCGGAATGGCGTCCAGGTCCGGCAAAAAGCCGGTCGCAGCGGTGGCCGGCAGCAGCACCGGCTCGGCGCCGGCCATGGCAGCGGCACCATAATAGACCGCGTAGAACGGGGTCGGCATCAGCACGGCCGGCCGGCTGCGCCCGGCCCGGTCCACCGCGAGCTGGGCCGCCAGATAGAGCGCCTCCTTGGTGCCGGCCACCGGCAGGACATGGCGGTCGGGATCGAGGGCCGCCTCGGGCAGGCCGCCGCGCCGGGAGGCCCAGCCCGCCACGGCCTGGCGGAAGGACGGGGTGCCGGTGGGGGGCGGGTAGCGGTTCCAGCTGGCGGCGTGGCGGGCCACGGTCTCGGCCAGGATCGGCGGCACGGGGTGCTGCGGCTCGCCGATGCCAAGGTCCAGGACCGGCCGGCCAGCCAGCGGGGCCCGGTCGGCGAGCAGCCCGGCGAGGCGTCGGAACGGAAATTCGCCGAGGCGGTCGAGACGGGACCCGTGCATCTTGATGAACAATTCCTACATGGTGTTCAGGCCTGGAAGAGAGAGTTAACATCCAGGGCCAAGCCGCCGCAACGCCGCAGGAAAACGCGCTGCCGCCGGGGTGCCCGCCTGTGGCGATCTTCCCGCACCAGGAGAGTGTGGGCACTTGGAAGCACGCGGCGGTTTTGCGCCTGGCGCAAGCCGACCGGGCTTGGCCGCAGGATGGGTTGCGCCCGGTCGCGTGCTGCGGCCACAAGTGGAGGCCGCCACTAAAGCGCAGCCTGGACTCAGCCACCGTGCATCATGACGTTCCCTTGATCGCCACCGTCGCGATGGCCTTCGTGCTGGCGTTCGCCTTCGGCTTTCTGGCCAACCGGCTGCGCCTGCCGCCGCTGGTCGGCTATCTGGTGGCGGGCGTCATGGCCGGGCCGTTCTCGCCGGGCTTCGTCGCCGACGCGGCGCTTTCGGCGCAGCTGGCCGAAATGGGCGTGATCCTGCTGATGTTCGGGGTGGGGCTGCATTTCTCCGCAGGCGACCTGATGGCGGTGCGCTGGGTCGCGATACCGGGTGCGGTCGGCCAGATCCTGGTCGCGACGCTCATGGGCGTGGGCTTGGCGATGGCCTGGGGCTGGAGCCTGGGTGCCGGGGTGGTGTTCGGGCTCAGCCTGTCGGTCGCCAGCACGGTCGTGCTGCTGCGTGCCCTGGAGGAACGCAACGCGCTGGCGACCCCGAACGGCCGGATCGCGGTCGGCTGGCTGATCGTCGAGGATCTGGCCATGGTCCTCACCCTGGTGCTGCTGCCGGCGTTCGCCGAGCTGCTGGGCGGCCATGCCGACGGACACGGCACGGCGACCGGCGGCGGCCTGCTCTGGTCGATCCTCCTCACGCTCGGCAAGGTCGCGGCCTTCGTGGCGCTGGCGGTGATGCTGGGGCCGAAGCTGGTGCCCTGGCTGCTGCGCCAGGTCGCCCGGACCGGCTCGCGCGAGCTGTTCACCCTTTCGGTGCTGGCCGTGGCCCTGGGTATCGCCTACGGCTCGGCCACCATTTTCGGCGTGTCGTTCGCGCTCGGCGCCTTCTTCGCGGGCGTGGTCCTGAGCGAGTCCGACTTCAGCCACCGCGCGGCCGCGGACTCGCTGCCCTTGCAGGATGCGTTCGCGATCCTGTTCTTCGTGTCGGTGGGGATGCTGTTCGACCCCTTCGTGCTGGTGGAGCAGCCACTCAAGGTGCTGGCGGTCCTCCTGGTGATCACGCTCGGCAAGTCGCTGGCGGCGTTCGCCATCGTCCAGCTGCTGGGCTATCCCGTCGGCACCGCTCTCACCGTCTCGGCCAGCCTGGCGCAGATCGGCGAGTTCTCCTTCATCCTGGCCGGGCTCGGCCTCAGCATGGGGCTGCTCCCGGAGGAGGGGCAGGACCTGATCCTGGCCGGCGCCCTGCTCTCCATCACCCTCAACTCGGTCTGCTTCATGGGCGCCGACTGGCTGCGGGAACGGGGGCGGGCGCGCTTTCCCGCCTGGTTCGACGAGTTCGGCAAGGACCGCCAGCTCGGCCTGCAGGGCCAGCTCGATGAGCTGCGCCGCAAGAGCCAGGCTCGGGAGGAAGCGCGCTCCCTGCAGATCACCAGCCTGATCGAGCGCTTCCCGATCTTCGCCGACCTCGACCAGGCGGGCCGGGAGGACCTGCTCATGCTGTTCCGGCCGCGCACCGCCCAGCCGGGCGAGCGGATCATCCGGGTGGGCGACCGGCCGGATGCCGCTTACTTCATCACCTCGGGCACCGTGCTGGTGCGGGTGAGCGGCCAGGACATCCGGCTGGGCCCGGGCGAGTTCTTCGGCGAGATGGCGCTCTTGAGCGGCCGGCGCCGTACGGCCGACGTGACTGCACTGGACTACTGCCAGTTCCAGACCCTGGAGCAGCGCGACTTCCGGCAGTTCGTCAGCCACCATCCCGAACTGCGCCAGAAGCTGCTGGAGCTGGTCCGCCAGCGCACTGAGATGAACCGGCAGGCAGCGGCGGCCCAGGCCGAGCCGGTCCCGGCCCTGCCGGCGCAGGGCTAGGCAAAGGGTGGTGGCGCCGGGAATGCCGCTTGACCCATCGGTTTTTGTACGTACATTTATTTGATGCGGTTCAGCTGCGATCCGGCGAAGGACGCGTCGAACCTCGTCAAGCACGGCATCGGCCTGCTGGCGGCGGCGCAGCTGGACTGGGACGTGATGCTGGTGATGCCGGACGAGCGGCGCGACTATGGCGAACTGCGGGAGATCGGCTACGCACCCATGGACGGCAGGCTCTACTGCGTCGTGTTCACCCGCCGCGGCGACGTCCTGCACGTCATCAGCCTGCGCAAGGCCAATCTGAGGGAGTTCAGGCGCTATGAAGCGCAAGCTGCTGCCACCGAGTGAGGCCGAAGACGCCGCCATCAATGCCGCGATCGCGACGGATCCTGACACCTTTGAGTTGTCGGACGAGGAGTTCGCGCGTCTCAGGCCGTTCAGCCGCGGGCCCGGCCGCCCTGCCGGCAGCGGCCGCAAGGTCCCGGTGACCATGCGGCTGGATGCCGATGTGGTGGCGGCGTTCCGGGCGGAGGGGAGCGGCTGGCAGACCCGGATGAACGACGCGCTGCGCGAGTGGCTGCGCGAGCATCGCGGCGCAGCGTGAGGCAGCGCCCGGACCCATGCCCGGCTAGATCAGCCGGTAGGGGATCCTGGACGTCTTGATAGCGGCATCGGCATCCAGCCGGTAGCCGCGTGCCTTCAGCAGGTCGGCCACTGCGTAGCGGGTGGAGTCGAGGTAGCGGCAGGGGCCGATGACGACGTCGGTGAGCGGAAGCCTTGGACCGGACGGCGCATCCCCGTCGCCATCGGACGGGTAGGCCAGGGGGATGTGCCGGGAGATGGTGGCGCGCCGCTGGATGAACTGCATCCGGGCCAAGTCGTCGTCGCGCGCATAGTAGACGATCCGCCACTCGCGCTCGTCGTCGAACTTCGGGTGCTTCAGGCAGGCGGCGACCGAGGTCAGCGTGCCCAGCCAGCCGGTGGCGAAGCGCTCGGCCCAGGGCTCGCCTGAATCGTCATCGGTACCTTCCGGGTCCGGGGCGAAATGCTCGCCGGTCCAGTGGATGACATCGTCCAGCAGGGCTCGTTGCCGCTCAGGGTCGTATTCCACCTTGAGCAGGTAGCTGGACTGGTGCCGGCTGGCCCCGGCCAGGCATCCGGGATCGAACCCGAGCGCGAACCCGGCCTCGCCCTCGGCATAGCCGCGCCACTGGCTGAGCGAATCGTCATCCTCGGTGAACGAGGTGACGTAGACGGACATGGCTTCGGGCCGGAAGCTTTCCAGCCGCTGGATGATCCGCTCGAAGCCGGCCTGCGCGGGCGCATGCCGGCCGCGCCGCATCGCCTCCCCCAGCCGCTCCCGCAGCAGGCCGAAGGCGTAGGTCATCTCCATGCTGTCGTTCAGGCAGCCGATCTGGCTGGCCAGCAACGTGCCGCTGCTGATGATCTTAATAAGCCCATGGCCGTTAGTGTAATGATAGATGGCGCCGTTCGGAAGGCGGGCATGATCTGCCAGGCGACGGACGAGAAAATCCCGCAGGTTCGATTGTTCTTCTGCAGGCATGTGGTTCGTCCTCATGGGACCGATAGAGCAACCGCCTCCTTAACAGCTGGATCTCCGGCTGGATCCACTTGGACGATCGAATCGACGCTGGAGTAAGGGGAGTCTCGTGGCGGCCCCGGTGCCGGCACTCATGCCCGCCCGGGCCATGGCGTGAACGGCAGCCCGAGCGACGAGGCCACCGCCGCATGGGTCAGCTTGCCGGAATGGACGTTCAGCCCGGCGGCCAGGCCGGGATCCTCGGCCAGCGCCGCCTGCCAGCCCCGGTC
>NZ_DATMFZ010000077.1:0-4604 GCF_035556675.1 Geminicoccus sp.
GATCGCCCCTGCGCAGGTGAAGACCGACAAGATCGATGCCGGCGTGCTGGCGAGCCTGCATGCCGCCGGCTACCTGCCAGAAGTCTGGACACCGGATGCGGCCACCGAGCGCCTGCACCGTCTGGTTACTCGGCGCGACCAGGTCGTGCGGCATCGGACGCGGATCAAGAACGAGGTGCACGCGATCCTGCACGCGCACCTGATCCCCCGCTGCCCGCACGCCGATCTGTTCAACCAGCGCGGCCGGGCATGGCTCAGCCGGCAGCCGCTGCCCGACGATGAGAAGGCTGCCATCGAGCGCCATGTTCGGGAGCTCGACCGGCTGGGCGAGGACCTGGTCCTGTTGGACCGTGAGGTAGCGCAGAGTGTTATTGCGGATCCTGCCGTGGCACGGCTGACCACTGTCACCGGCATCAACGTCGTGGTGGCCGCCGGGCTGGTTGCCGCGATCGGCGACATCCGCCGCTTTGCCTCGCCACAGAAGCTCGTCAGCTATGTCGGCCTCAATCCGCGGGTGCGGCAGTCCGGGCTCGGCCTCGCCCAGCACGGCCGGATCAGCAAGGTCGGGCGCAGCCATGCCCGTGCCATGCTGGTCGAAGCAGCGTGGACGGCTGCCAAGGCACCAGGCCCACTGCATGCCTTCTTCGTCCGCATCCGTGCCCGGCGGGGGCATCAGGTCGCCGCCGTCGCGGTCGCCCGCAAGCTCGTCGTCCTGCGCTGGCACCTGCTGACCAAGCAGGTCGACTATCTGTGGGCACGACGGCCGGCCCTGGTGGCGGCCAAGAAGCGCGGTCTGGAACTGAAGGCTGGCCAGCCGGTCAGGAAGGGCAATCAGCCTGGGCCCGCGCATGCCTACAACGTCAAGGCGCTTCGCGATCAGGAGATGGCAATCGCGACGCAGGCAGAGCGGGCCTACGAGCAGTTCGTCGCTCATTGGCAACCACGCGGACCAGGCCACGGAGTGCGCGAGCGCCTCAAGCCGGCCAGGTACGAATGATCAGGCGGCCCGGCGGAGCCTGCAGCCGACGCCCCGCTCTTCGCCACGAGGTCGCCCACGCCCCAAGATCATAGCACGAGACCGCATCGGCCGCTTGTCGATCTCATCCGTAGGACACGAAGTCCAGGCTGTGGCGGAGCAGATGTACGATACAGGTCTGCACCGTCGCTTCCGGGAACACTGCGAGAATGGCCTCTGGAAAGCCTTTCAGGCCGTCGACCACCGCGATCAGCACGTCCTCGACGCCCCGGTTGCGGAGTTCGTTCATGACCCGCAGCCAGAACTTCGCTCCATGATCCGGCAGCAGCCGGATCATCCGATCTCCGCAGGAGCCCGAGCCAGCAGGCCCGGGAGGCGTTCTGCTCCAGCCACAGGCCCAGGATCTCCTTGGTTCCGTCGGCGCGGACGCCAAGGGCGATGTGCACCGCCTTGTTCCTGACCATGCCTTCATCGCGGATCTTCACGCGTAAGGCATCGAAGAAGACCAGGGGGTAGACCGGCTCCAGCGGCCGGGCCTGCCAGACGGTAATCTCCTCGAGCACCGCATCCGTCACCACACTGATCAGATCGGGCGAGACGTCGATGCCGTAGAGATCCTGCAGGTGGCCACGATCTCCCGGGCACTCATCCCGCGAGCATACATCGAGATGATCTTGTCGTCGACGCCAGGAAAGCGGCGTTGATACTTGGCGATCAACTGCGGGTCGAAGCTGGCCTGCTGGTCGCGCGGCACCTCCAGGTCGATCCGCCCCGTGTCGGTAACGACGGTCTGCTTGCCGTAGCCGTTGCGGCTGTTCCCGACCTCGTCACCAGCCAAGTGGTGGTCCATCTCTGCATTCAGGGCTCGCTCGGCCAAGGCCTTCTTCAGCTCGTCAAGCAGCCCGTTCGGATCGAACGCCGTCTTCGGATCAGCGCCCGCCAGCAGCTGGTCTAAGAGCCCGTCCGGGATCTTCGGCTCTTTGCGTCGTGGCATGTCGGGCCTCCTTCGCGCCCATCATGCCCACCGATACACGGCATTCCTGATACTCCCGCCACCACTACCTCAAGCAGCCGCCTCGGGGAAAGCTGGGGCGGCTGCACCCTCGGCCGCACCCCTTTATGCAATCCTTATCCTATTCGGGTGGATCTCACGTGGTCTGCTTATGCGGCTCAGCCCTAGAAGGGCTGCTCCACCACGGAGATCGGCCATGCTCGACATCATCTACCTTGCGACAGGTATCGGCTTCTTCCTGCTGATGGCCGGCTATCTGCGTCTAGCCGCGCGGGCATGACGACCATGCTGGACCTGATCCTCGGCACCGTGGTGGCCCTGGGCCTCGCCGCCTATCTCTTGGCGACCCTGGTGTCGCCCGAGAAGTTCTGAACCGGCCGCGGGACCTCCGATCGCCATGACCACCGATGGCTGGCTGCAGATCGCCCTCCTGTTCGCCGTCGTGCTGCTCACCGCGGCACCGCTCGGCGGCTTCATGGCGCGCGTCTATGCCGGCGAACGCAACCTCCTCACTCCCATCCTCGGCCCGGTCGAGCGCTTCCTCTACCGCCTGGCCGGGGTCGACCCCGCCGCCGAGCAGAGCTGGCTCGGCTACACGCTCGGCATGCTCGCCTTCAACGCGGCGGGCTTCCTGTTCCTCTACCTCCTGCTGCGCCTGCAGGGCGTCCTGCCGCTGAACCCGCAGGGCTTCCCGGGCGTGGCCCCCGACCTCGCCTTCGACACCGCGGTCAGCTTCGTGACCAACACGAACTGGCAGTCCTATGCGGGCGAGACCACCATGAGCCATGGGAGCCAGATGGCCGGGCTCACCGTGCAGAACTTCCTGTCCGCCGCCACCGGGCTCGCCCTTGCGCTGGCGCTGGTGCGGGGCTTCGCGCGCTCCAATGCCGGCACGGTCGGCAACTTCTTCGTCGATATGACCCGTTCGACCCTCTACATCCTCCTGCCGCTGGCGGTCGTGACCGCCCTGCTGCTGGTGGCGCTGGGGATGCCGCAGACGCTCGACGCGTCCGCGACCGCGACCACGCTGGAGGGTGCGCAGCAGACCATGGCGCTGGGGCCGGTGGCCTCGCAGGTCGCGATCAAGCAGCTCGGCACCAATGGCGGTGGCTTCTTCAACGCCAATGCCGCGCATCCCTTCGAGAACCCGACCGCGATCGCGAACCTCGTACAGACCTGGCAGATGCTGGTGATAGCGACAGCGCTCGTCTTCGCCTTCGGCCGCCTGGTCGGCGACCGCCGCCAGGCCCGGGCATTGCTGGCGGTCATGGGCCTCCTGCTGATCGCCGGCACCGCCGCCACTTATGCCGCGGAAGCGCAGGGCACCCCGCTCCTGGCGTCCCTCGGGCTGGATCCCGCCGGCGGCAACATGGAGGGCGAGGAGGTGCGTTTCGGCCTGGCGCTCTCGGCCCTTTGGGCCGCCGTCACCACGGGCCTGAGCTGCGGTGCGGTCAACGCCATGCACGGCTCGTTCACCCCGATCGGCGGCATGGTCCCGATGCTCTTGATCCAGCTGGGCGAGATCCTGCCGGGCGGCGTCGGCTCCGGCCTCTACGGTCTCCTGGTGATGGCGATCATCGCCGTGTTCGTGGCGGGGCTGATGGTCGGGCGGACACCCGAATATCTCGGCAAGAAGATCGAGGTCCGCGAGGTCAAGATGGCCGTGCTCGCGATCCTGATCCTGCCGGTCGCCATCCTGGGCTTCTCGGCGATCGCCGCCGTGCTCCCGGCAGCCCTGGCCGGCCTGGGCAATGCCGGCCCGCACGGCCTGTCCGAGATCCTCTACGCCTATTCGTCGGCGGCCGGGAACAACGGCTCGGCCTTCGCCTCCCTCTCGGCCAACACGCCCTGGTGGAACACGACCCTGGGCCTGGCGATGCTGCTCGGCAGGTTCGCCTATATCGTGCCGATGATGGCGATCGCCGGCTCGCTCGCCGCCAAGACCCGCGCCAAGGCATCGGCCGGCACCTTCCCGACCCACGGGCCCCTGTTCGTCGGCCTCCTCGCCGGCGTGATCCTCATCCTGGGCGGTTTGCAGTTCTTCCCGGCCCTGGCCCTCGGCCCGATCGCCGAAGAGATGCAGATGCTGGCCGGCAAGACCTTCTGACCGCCGCTTACGGAGCCATCGACATGACGGCCAACACGGCCTCCCCGGCCCGCCCCGCTCTGCTGGGGCAGGCGGCGATCGACGCCCTGCGCAAGCTCGACCCCAGGGCGCTGGTGAAGAACCCGGTCATCTTCGTCACCGAGATGGTGGCGCTGCTGGTGACCGCCCTGTTCCTGCGCGACCTCCTGGCCGGCCATTCCACCGGCTTCGGCCTGCAGATCATGGTCTGGCTGTGGTTCACGGTCCTGTTCGCGAACTTCGCCGAGGCGATCGCGGAAGGCCGCGGCCGCGCCCAGGCCGACACGCTGCGCCGCGCCCGCACCGACACCGTCGCCAAGCGCCTGCCCGACCGGCACCGGCAGGGCCGGGTGGAGCAGGTGGCGGCCCTCGACCTGAAGGTCGGCGACCTCGTCCTGGTCGAGGCCGGCGACCTCATCCCCGGCGACGGCGAGATCGTGGAGGGTATCGCCTCGGTCAACGAGGCGGCGATCACCGGCGAATCCGCCCCC
>NZ_DATMFZ010000078.1:0-10107 GCF_035556675.1 Geminicoccus sp.
CAGGACGCTGCGGGCATGGCGGATGCGCCGCCGGACGGCATCGGCGGCCATGGGCCCGCCGCGCACACCCAGGAACAGGGGCGAGCCGGGCTCCTGGGGGAAGGGGCAGGCGGCGAGATAGTCGGCCAGCGCCTGGGCCACCACCGGCAGCACCGGCACGTCGCGCACCCGCCCGCCCTTGCCCAGCACCCGCAGGCTGCGCAGGGAAGCGGCATCGGGCGGCAGAGCGGAACGGGTCAGGCCCAGCGCCTCGCCGATGCGCAGCCCGCAGCCCCACAGGAGCAGGAGCAGCGCCAGGTCGCGCCGCGCGACAAAGGGTTCGGCACCATCACCCAGCATGGCGGTGAGCTCGCCCGCCTGCTCCACGGTGAGCGGACGGGGCAGCCGGCGCGGCACGGCAGGCGTGCGCAGCGCGAACAAGGCGGGATTGTGCAGGCCCCGACGGCGGTCCAGCCAGCGGAAGAACGAGCGCACCGCCGCCACGCCGCGCATCACGTAGCCGCGCGACAGGCCCTGGGCCTGCCGGTCGGCCAGCCAGGCGCGGAAGTCCGCCGGGCGCAGCGCCATCAGGCTGGCAAGCGACGGCCGCTCGCCCAGATGCCTTGCCAGGAACGCGCACAACCGGCGCAGCTCGTCGCCATAGTAGGCCACGGTCTGCGGCGAGAAGCGTCGCTCCTTGGCCAGCTCGACGAGCCAGGCGCGCAGGGCGTCGTCGAGATCGTCGGTTCCGTGCAGCATGAGGCGAAGCGGTAGCACGGCGGGCGCGGGATACCTATGTTAGCCGGGCGCATGACTCCCGACCTCTTTGCCGATTCCTTCGCGACCGTGTCCGTCGTGGTGACCGCACCGCTGGACGGACCGTTCGACTATCTCCTGCCCGACGGCCGGCCCCGGCCGGAGCCGGGCCAGGTGGTGGCCGTGCCGTTCGGCCGCCAGGTCCTGCCCGGCGTGGTCTGGGACACCCGCCCCGAGCGCCCGGTCGACCCCGGCCGGCTGCGGCCGCTGGGCCCGCTCCTGCCGGTCCCGCCGCTGCCAGAGCCTCTGCGCCGCTTGGTCGATCACGTGGCGTGCGAGACGGTCAGCCCGCGCGGCCAGGTGCTGAAGCTGGCACTCTCGACCCATGCCGCCCTCGAGGAGCCGCGCACGGTCGAGCTGTACCGGCCGGCCGACGACGCGCAGGCGCGCAAGCTCACGCCCAAGCAGCACCAGGTGCTGGCCGCAGCGGCCGCGGAGCCGCTCGCACCCGCGGACTTGGCCAGGGCCGCCGGGGTGTCCAGCGCGGTCGTGAAGAAGCTGATCGATACGGGCGCGCTACTGTCCGAGACCCATGTGGTCGAGGAGCACTGGCCGATCCCCGATCCCGCCCGGATCGAGGTCGAGCTGAACGAGGGCCAGGCCAGCGCCGCGCGGCGGCTGGAGGAGGCGGTGCAGGAGCGCCGCCATGCGACCTTCCTCCTGGACGGGGTGCCGGGGGCCGGCAAGACCGAGGTCTATTTCGCGGCGATCGCCGCCTGCATCCGGGCCGGGCGTCAGGCGCTGGTGCTGCTGCCCGAGATCGCGCTCACCAGCCAGTGGTCGGCCCGCTTCACCCGCACCTTCGGCGTGCCCCCGGTGGCCTGGCATGCCGATGTCGGCTCGGCCCGGCGGCGCAAGATCTGGCGCGCGGCGATCGAGGGCAAGGTCCCGCTCGTGGTGGGTGCCCGCTCCGCGCTGTGGCTGCCGCTGCGGGATGTCGGGCTGATCGTGGTCGACGAGGAGCACGACCCCTCGTTCAAGCAGGACGACGGCGTCACCTACCAGGCGCGCAACGCGGCGATCGCCCGGGCGCGCTTCGAGAACTGCCCGATCGTGCTGGCCTCGGCCACGCCGTCGCTGGAGACGGTGGTGGCGACGGGCAGCGCCGGCCCCGACCGCATCCACCGGCTGGTGCTGCCCGAGCGGCATGGCAGCGCGCCGGCGCCCAAGGTCGACATCGTCGACCTGCGCTCGGCCAGGCCGCGCCGGGGTGCGGGCTTCCTCGCCCCCCGCATGGTCGGCGAACTGGAGGCGACGCTGGAGCGCGGCGAGCAGGCGCTCCTGTTCCTGAACCGGCGCGGCTATGCGCCCTTGTCCTTGTGCCGGGCCTGCGGCCACCGGTTCCGCTGCCCGAACTGCTCGGCCTGGCTCACTGCGCACCGGCTGCGCCGGCGCCTGCAATGCCATCATTGCGGCTTCTCGATGCCCGAGCCCGACCATTGCCCGGAATGCGGCACGACCGATGCGCTGGCCCTGTCCGGACCGGGCGTGGAGCGGATCGCGGACGAGGTGCGCCACCTGTTCCCCAAGGCGCGCACGGCCCTGCTGACCAGCGACACTGCCACCACCGCCGGGCAGGCGGCGGCGATCGTGGGGGCGGTGGAGCGGCGCGAGGTCGACATCCTGATCGGCACCCAGATGGTCGCCAAGGGCCATCATTTCCCGGACCTGACCCTGGTGGGCGTGGTGGATGGCGACCTGGGCCTGGGCGGCGGCGACCTGCGCGCCGCGGAGCGCTCGTTCCAGCTGCTCTACCAGGTCTCCGGGCGTGCCGGCCGCGCAGACAAGCCCGGCCGAGTCCTGATCCAGACCCACCTGCCGGGCCATCCGGTGATGCGCGCGCTCGCGTCCGGCGACCGCGACCGATTCGTGGCGGCGGAGATCGAGGAGCGCGAGGACGGCCTGCTTCCGCCGTTCGGCCGACTGGCCTCCTTGATCCTGTCGGGTGCGCGGCAGGTCGACGTGCAGGCCGCCGCCCGGCACTTGGCGCTGGCAGCCCCGGTCGACCCGGGGGTGCGGGTGCTGGGGCCGGCGCCGGCGCCGATCGCCTTGCTGCGCGGGCGCTGGCGCGAGCGGTTGCTGGTGCGCGCGCGGCTGGACGTCGACCTGCCGGACTATCTGCGCCTGTGGACCGGTACGGTCCGCCTGCCGTCGGCCATCCAGCTCACGATCGACGTCGACCCCTACGACTTCCTCTGACAATCGGCCGGTGCGGTGATCCCGGGGCTGCCGCCGGCAACTCCGCATCATTGACGCCGATATTGTGTTTCTATTGACCATCCGGAAATAGCGCTGCAGCCTGCCGCTATAGAACCGGAAATTCATTTGCGTGACTGTACAATCCTGCGATGAGCCGCAGGTAAACAAGAATGCGGTGCTTGCGTTTCCCGTTCTGTCGAATCAGTCGACGGTGATGGAGACGATCATTGGCTACGATCAGGGGCGATGCCGGCAACAACCGGCTGGCGGGCACCAACTCGGCCGACAGCATCTATGGTTTCGGCGGGGATGATCTGCTGTTCGGCCGTGGCAGTGCCGACCACCTGCTGGGCGGGACGGGTCGGGATCGGCTCTATGGCGGTACCGGCGACGACCGGCTCGAGGGTGGCGCCGGCAATGATCTGCTGCATGGCGGTGCCGGCTCCGACCGGCTCGACGGCGGTGCCGGGGTCGATACGGCGAACTATTCGGACGAGACGGTCGGCCTGTTCGCCGACCTGTTCACCGGCGCGGTCGTCACGGCGCACGGCATCGACCAGCTGTCCTCGATCGAGCGCTTCTATGGGGGCGCTGCGGACGACGTGATCACCGGTGCCGCTGAGGAAGGGGAGGTGGGGGCCAATGTCGAGGCCGGCCGCGGCTTGGCCCTGTTCGGCTTCGGCGGCGATGACTTCGTGTTCGGCGGGATCGGCAACGACTATCTCCAGGGCAATGAGGGCGACGATAGCCTGGCCGGCGATTCAGGCCACGATCGCCTGCTGGGCGGCGACGGCGACGACATCCTCCAGGGCGAGGCCGGGGACGATCTGCTCCAGGGCGGTGCCGGCGACGACCGGCTCGACGGCGGCGAGGGGATCGACACAGCCGACTATTCCGATAGCCGCGAGATGCTCGTGGCCGACCTGTTCGCCGGCGAAGTCCTCGACGGCGACGGCAAGGACCAGCTCGTCTCGATCGAGCGCTTCTACGGGAGCCGGGCGGGCGACCTCATCACCGCGACCGCCATCGAGGGCTACGATGCGGGGCCGGCCCACCTGGCGCCGGGGCAGGGGCTGGAGATCTTCGGGCTCGGCGGCAACGACTTCATCGGCGGAAGTGCCGGAGACGACCTCATCGAGGGGGGAGCCGGCAACGACAATCTGTCCGGCAGTGGCGGCGACGACCACGTCCTGGGTGGAGCGGGCGACGACATCCTGTTCGGCGATGCGGGCACCGACCTCCTGACGGGCGGGGCCGGCAACGACCGGTTCGACATGCTGATCGAGATTCCGGAGGATACGTCGGAGCCGTCGTTCATCTCCGGGCACACGATCGCGCTCGATTTCACCCGCGGCGAGGACAAGCTCTATGCCGATGTCTTCGACGGCGATCCGGCGACGCGGCTGGACAGCTACGAGGTGTTCGCCCGGCTCGACAGCAACCGCGACGGCAGCCTCACCGAAGCGGACGACTGGGTGGAACTCCGCGATGTCCGGCCGGACGGCATGGCCGCCCGTGGGTCGCTGGTGATCGATTTCGGCAATGCGGTGGCGCCGGACCTGGTGGGATCCGGGCACACGCTGACCCTGTACGGCGTGGCCTCGGTGACGAAGAGCGACTTCGTGCTGGACCCGGGGCCGGTCCTGGCCCCCTGAGCCGGCAAGGGGCCCGGTCCACATGCGCCGGGTCTGTTCCACGACAGGCAGTGCGATTTCCTGCCCGTCCGATCGCGCTCATCGGGCTTCCCGCCTGCGTCGAATCCGATCAGGATGCGCGCGGGCGGCGGGGGGTCGCTTGCAGGGCTCACACGGTCGTGTTATCCGCCGCACCGCCGAAAGTCGGGCGGCTGGATGCCGACGCAATACGCGTGCCGCCCGTAGCCGAAGACGGGGTTCCGTTTGTCTGCCAGAACAGCCACGAGTTCGGGATTGGCTGCGCGCTACGCGCAGGCGATGTTCGAGCTGGCGAGTGAGCAGGGTGTGCTTGATCAGGTCGGTACCGACCTCGACAAGCTCGACCGTGCCATCGCCGAAAGTCCGGACCTCGCGCGTCTGATCGCGAGCCCGGTCGTTACCCGCGAGCAGCATGCCAGCGCCGTCTCGGCGGTCGCCGACAAGCTGGACCTGAGCGAGATTACCCGGAAGTTCCTGGGGGTGCTCGCCGCCAAGCGCCGGCTGTTCGCGCTGCCCTCGATCGTGAGCTCGTTCCGGGCGCGCCTGGCCGAGCAGCGCGGCGAGGTGACCGCGGAGGTCGCCTCGGCCAAGCCGCTCGACCAGAAGCAGCTGAAGGCGCTCACGGACGCGGTCACCGCGTATACCGGCAAGAAGGTCCGGCTGGACACCAAGGTCGACCCCTCGCTGATCGGCGGGCTCGTGGTCACGGTGGGTTCCCGCCAGGTGGATGCATCCTTGAAGCGCAAGCTTCAGCAACTTGACGTCGCGATGAGAGGGTTGGGCTGATGGATATCCGTGCCGCTGAGATTTCGGCGATCCTGAAGGACCAGATCGCGAACTTCGGCGCCGAGGCAGAGACGGCCGAGGTCGGCCAGGTCCTCTCGGTGGGTGACGGCATCGCCCGCGTCTACGGCCTGGACGACGTCCAGGCCGGCGAGATGGTCGAGTTCGCGGACGGCACCAAGGGCATGGCGCTGAACCTCGAAGAGGACAATGTCGGCGTCGTGATCTTCGGCTCCGACAGCGCGATCCGCGAGGGCGACGTCGTCAAGCGCACCAACGCCATCGTGGACGTGCCGGTCGGCAAGGGCCTGCTCGGCCGCGTGGTCGACGGTCTCGGCAACCCGATCGACGGCAAGGGCCCGATCCAGACGACCGAGCGTCGCCTGGTCGAGGTGAAGGCGCCGGGCATCATCCCGCGCAAGGGCGTTCACGAGCCGATGCAGACCGGCCTGAAGGCCGTCGACGCGCTGATCCCGATCGGCCGTGGCCAGCGCGAGCTGATCATCGGCGACCGCCAGACCGGCAAGTCCGCCATCGCCGTCGACACCTTCATCAACCAGAAGGCCACCAACGAGGCCGCTGGCGGCGACGACACGAAGAAGCTGTTCTGCATCTACGTGGCGGTCGGCCAGAAGCGCTCCACCGTGGCGAAGCTGGTCAAGACGCTGACCGACTTCGGTGCGATGGAGTACTCGATCGTGGTGGCCGCCACCGCGTCCGAGCCGGCGCCGATGCAGTTCCTGGCGCCGTACACCGGCTGCACGATGGGCGAGTATTTCCGCGACAACGGCATGCACGCCGTGATCGTGTACGACGACCTGTCCAAGCAGGCCACCGCGTATCGCCAGATGTCGCTGCTGCTGCGCCGCCCGCCGGGCCGTGAGGCCTATCCTGGCGATGTGTTCTACCTCCATTCGCGCCTGCTCGAGCGTGCGGCGAAGCTGGGCGAGGCCAGCGGCCTGGGCTCGCTCACCGCGCTGCCGATCGTCGAGACCCAGGCGAACGACGTGTCCGCCTACATCCCGACCAACGTGATCTCGATCACGGACGGCCAGATCTTCCTCGAGACCGACCTGTTCTACCAGGGCATCCGCCCGGCGGTGAACGTCGGCCTGTCGGTGAGCCGCGTGGGCTCCTCGGCCCAGACCAAGGCGATGAAGAAGGTCGCGGGCAAGATCAAGCTGGAGCTGGCCCAGTATCGCGAGATGGCGGCGTTCGCGCAGTTCGCCTCCGACCTGGACGCCTCGACCCAGCGCCTGCTCAACCGCGGTGCGCGTCTGACCGAGTTGCTCAAGCAGCCTCAGTACGTGCCGATGGTGAACGAGGAGCAGGTCGCGGTCATCTATGCCGGCGTCAACGGCTACCTCGACAAGGTCAAGGTGTCCGACGTCGGCCGCTACGAGCAGGAACTGCTGGGCCTGCTGCGCGGCCGCGGCAACGAGATCCTGGTCTCGATCCGCGACACCAAGGACCTTACTCCCGAGACCGAAGCCAAGCTCAAGGCTCTGCTCGAAGAGTTCGGCAAGACCTTCGCCTGATCCGCAAAGGTCGCTGAACCATGCCAAGCCTCAAGGACCAACGCGCCCGGATCTCGAGCGTCAAGCAGACGCGCAAGATCACGAGCGCGATGAAGCTGGTCGCCGCCAGCAAGCTCAAGCGCGCGCAGGAGCAGGCCGAGGCGTCCCGCCCCTACGCCACCCGGATGGCCCAGATGCTGGGCAACCTGGCGGCGGGGGTGCAGGGGCAGCCCGAGGCGCCCCGCCTGCTCGCCGGCACCGGCGAGGAGCAGAAGTACCTCCTGATCGTCGCCACGGCCGACCGCGGCCTATGCGGCGGCTTCAACAGCTCGATCGCGCGCGGTGCCAGGCGGCGGATCCAGGAGCTGCAGGGCCAGGGCAAGGACGTGCGGCTCATCTGTGTCGGCCGCAAGGGACGCGATGCGCTGCGCCGTGACTACGGCAGCCTGATCCTGCACACCTACGAGGGTGTGGCCGGCAAGAAGCGGATGGAGTTCGCCGACGCGCACGACATCGCCGAGCGCATCCTCGAGATGTTCGAGGCGGGCGAGTTCGACGTCTGCGAGATCGTCTTCAACCGGTTCGTTTCCGCCATCCGCAACGAGCTGACCTTCCTCCAGCTCGTTCCGGCCGAGATCCCGCAGGTGCAGCGGACCGAGGCCCAGGCGGAGGAGCAGTCCGCTCCCTACGAGTTCGAGCCGGACGAGGAGCAGATCCTCACCGAGCTCCTGCCGCGCAACCTGGGCGTCCAGGTCTATCGTGCGCTCGTCGAGAACGCGGCGTCCGAGCAGGGTGCCCGGATGGCAGCGATGGACAGTGCGACCCGCAACGCGGGCGACATGATCAAGCGGCTGACGCTGACCTACAACCGGACGCGTCAGGCGCAGATCACCAAGGAACTGATCGAGATTATTTCCGGCGCCGAGGCGGTGTGAGTCGGAGGGAAAGAGTCACATGAGCGACATGACCAAAGAGAACATCGCCACCGGCCGGGTCACCCAGGTCCTGGGTGCGGTGGTGGACTGCCGGTTTGACGGCGGCAACCTTCCCGAGATCCTGACGGCGCTGCACGTGGACAACCAGGGCAAGACCCTGGTGCTCGAGGTGGCGCAGCATCTGGGCGAGAACACCGTCCGCACCATCGCGATGGACTCCACCGACGGCCTGTTCCGCGGCTCCGAGGTGATCAACACCGGGGCGCCGATCTCGGTCCCGGTCGGCCGCGAGACGCTGGGCCGCATCCTGAACGTGATCGGCGAGCCCGTGGACGAGCGCGGCCCGCTGAACAACTCGCTGACCGCACCCATCCATGCCCCGGCGCCCCTGTTCCAGGACCAGGCGACCGAGTCCGAGGTGCTAGTCACCGGCATCAAGGTCGTCGACCTGCTGACCCCGTACCCGAAGGGCGGCAAGATCGGCCTGTTCGGCGGTGCCGGCGTCGGCAAGACCGTGCTCATCATGGAGCTGATCAACAACATCGCGAAGGCGCACGGCGGCGTGTCGGTCTTCGCCGGTGTCGGTGAGCGGACCCGCGAGGGCAACGACCTCTACCACGAGATGATGGAATCGGGCGTCATCGACCTCGAGGACCAGACCAAGTCCAAGGTGGCGCTGGTCTACGGGCAGATGAACGAGCCGCCGGGTGCCCGTGCCCGCGTCGCCCTGTCGGGCCTGACCGTCGCGGAATATTTCCGCGACCAGGAAGGCCAGGACGTGCTGTTCTTCGTCGACAACATCTTCCGCTTCACCCAGGCAGGCTCGGAAGTGTCGGCGCTGCTGGGCCGCATCCCCTCCGCGGTGGGTTACCAGCCGACGCTGGGCACCGACATGGGTGCTTTGCAGGAGCGGATCACCTCGACCAAGAAGGGCTCGATCACCTCGGTGCAGGCCGTGTACGTGCCCGCCGACGACCTGACCGACCCGGCGCCGGCCACGACCTTCGCCCATCTGGACGCCACCACGGTGCTGTCGCGGCAGATTGCCGAGCTCGGCATCTACCCGGCGGTGGACCCGCTCGACTCCACCTCGCGCATCCTGGAGCCGGGCGTGGTCGGCCAGGAGCATTACGACGTCGCCCGTGCGGTGCAGTCGACGCTCCAGCGCTACAAGGGCCTGCAGGACATCATCGCGATCCTGGGCATGGACGAGCTGTCGGAAGAGGACAAGCTGGTGGTGGCGCGCGCGCGCAAGATCCAGCGCTTCCTGTCCCAGCCGTTCTTCGTGGCCGAGGTCTTCACCGGCTCGCCCGGCAAGCTGGTGGCGATCGAGGACACGGTGAAGGGCTTCAAGGGCATCGTGGACGGCGAGTACGACCACATCCCGGAGGCGGCGTTCTACATGGTCGGCACGATCGAGGAAGCCCTCGAGAAGGCCAAGAAGATGGCCGAGGCCTGAGCCGGAAACGGGAGGAGCGGCCTTGGCCGACAAGCTGCAGTTCGACCTGGTCTCGCCCGAGCGGGTGCTCGTCAGCGATGCCGTCGACATGGTGGTGGTGCCGGGTGCGGAGGGCGACTTCGGTGTCATGGCCGGGCACGCGCCGGTCATGGCGCTGCTGCGCCCGGGCCTGATCACCACCTACGAGAACGACCGCCCGGCCCGGCGGATCTTCGTCGCCAGCGGCTTTGCCGAGGTGAATCCGAGCGGCATCATCGTCCTGGCCGAGAACGCCGACGACCTGAGCGAGCTGCCGCAGGAGCGCGCCATGCAGATGCTGCGCAACGCCGAAGAGGATCTCCAGGCGGCCGGTGCCGCGAGCGAGGCCGAGCGCGCCAAGCTCGAGCAGGCGGTCGCCCTCGCCCGGGCGCGGAGCGAGGCCTACACGGCACCCTGAGGTGGCGAGGGGGCTCCAGGAGCCGCCCCGTCATCATCCGCAATGAAACGGCCACCGGGAGGATGCTTCCGGTGGCCGTTGCGCATTCTGGCCAAAGCCTGCTCAGATGCCGGCCGCGTCGTTGCTGCCTGGCCCGGTGCCCGGCCAAGTGAAAGTGAACGCCGTGCCGGTCGCCTCGGCCGAGCGGACCGACAGCGCGCCGCCATGCGCCCTGGCGATCTCGTCGGCGATGTAGAGGCCGAGGCCCAGGCCGCCCCCGCCGCGCATCGCACGGGTATAGGGCTGGAACATCCGGGCCATGATCTCCGGC
>NZ_DATMFZ010000079.1:0-5053 GCF_035556675.1 Geminicoccus sp.
CGGTAAGGCCGATACCCGCACCTGCGGCCAGGCCATCGCCGACGCGATCGCCTGAGGAAGACCGCCCATGAGGATCACCGACATCCGCGAGAAGACGGTCTCGATCGCCTCGCCCATCGCCAACGCCTATATCGACTTCTCCAAGATGACCTGTTCGGTCGTGGCCGTGGTCACCGACGTCGTCCGGGACGGCAAGCCGGTGGTCGGCTACGGCTTCAACTCGAACGGCCGCTACGGCCAGGGTGCGCTGATGCGCGACCGCTTCATCGCCCGCGTGCTGGAGGCCGACCCGGCGAGCCTGGTCGACGAGGCAAACGACAACCTGGATCCGTTCGCGATCTGGGCGACCCTCATGAAGAACGAGAAGCCGGGCGGCCACGGCGAGCGCTCGGTCGCCGTGGGCACGATCGACATGGCAGTCTGGGACGCGGTGGCCAAGATCGCGGGCGTGCCGCTCTACAAGCTCCTGGCCGACCGCTACCGCGGCGGCGTGCACGACGAGAGCGTCTGGGTCTATGCCGCCGGCGGGTACTACTACCCCGGCAAGGACCACGCCCGGCTCCAGGAGGAGATGCGGGGCTACCTGGAGCGCGGCTACCGCGTCGTGAAGATGAAGATCGGTGCGGTGCCGCTGGCGGAGGACATCGCCCGGATCGAGGCGGTCCTGGAGGTCGTGGGCGAGGGCCGGAACCTCGCGGTCGACGCGAACGGCCGGTTCGACCTCGAGACGACGCTCGCCTATGCCGAGGCGCTGAAGCCCTACGACCTGTTCTGGTTCGAGGAGGCGGGCGACCCGCTCGACTACGAGATCCAGGCGCGTCTGGCCGAAGCCTACGACCGCCCGATCGCGACGGGCGAGAACCTGTTCTCGCACCAGGATGCCCGCAACCTCCTGCGCTATGGCGGGATGCGGCCCGAGCGCGACTGGCTGCAGTTCGACTGCGCCCTGTCCTATGGCCTGGTCGAGTATCTGCGCACGCTCCAGGTCATGGAGGAGCTCGGCTGGTCGCCCCGCCGGGTCGTCCCGCATGGCGGCCACCAGATGTCGCTCAACATCGCCGCCGGCCTCCATCTGGGCGGCAATGAGAGCTACCCCGACGTGTTCCAGCCCTTCGGCGGCTTTGCCGACCGGATCGAGGTCCAGGATGGTCGGGTGGGCCTGCCGGACATCCCCGGCATCGGCTTCGAGGCCAAGGCCGATCTCTACCGGGTCATGCGCGAGCTGGCCTGAGGCCCCTCCGGCTCACGGCCGCAGCCGGCAGTCCGCCCAGGTCCCGGTGCGCTGGCTCTCCAGGGCGCCCGCGATGAACGCCATGCCGGCGGCACCATCGCGGACCGTCGGGAACTCCAGCGCCAGCGGATCGGCGGGGACGCCGGTGCGGCGGGCGGCGATGGCCTCGGCCACGTCACGGTAGAGGTTGGCGAACGCCTCCTGATAGCCTTCGGGATGGCCGATCTCGACCCGGACCAGCCGCTCCGCCTCGGGCAGGAGGGCGCCGTGCAGCCGCCGGGTCAGGATCTGCTCGAAGCCGCTCAGCCGGCGGTGGCGCAGCTCGTTCGGCCGCTCCTGGTGCCATTCCAGCCCGCCCAGCTCGCCGAAGATCCGGAAGGACAGGCCGTGCTCCGCGCCGGCCGCGGCATTGGTCACCCACATCGTGCCCGGCACCCCACCGCTCCAGCGCTGCAGCACCGCGCCGTAGTCATGCGCCTGGCGCCCGGGCACCACCGCATGCAGGTCGGCCAGCACCGCCTCCAGCTCCAGGCCGGACACGAATGCGGCCAGATGATGGGCATGGGTGCCGATGTCGCCCAGGATCAGCGATTCCCCGCACAATGCGGGGTCGAACCGCCAGCCGCGCCTGGCCGGGTCGGCCTCGACCAGCGTGGCGTTGTGCCCCTGCACATAGGTGGTGTGGACCTGGCGGATCAGGCCCAGCACGCCGTTGCGCACCATGGCCTGCGCCTGGCGGACCATCGGGTAGGCGCTGTAGTTGTAGGTGGTGCAGAACACCAGGCCGCTCGCCTCGGCCGCCCGCACCAGCGCCAGGGCATCGTCCAGCGTGGTGGTCAGCGGCTTGTCGCAGATCACGTCCAGCCCGGCGGCCAGCGCCGCACGGGCGGCGGCGGCATGATGAGCGTTCGGGCTCATGATCGCGACCGCCTCGATGCCGTCCCCCCGGCCGGCCTCGCCCGCGAGCATCGCCGGAACATCGGGATAGCAGCGTTCCGGATCCAGGCCGATGGCGATGCCGGCAGCCCACCCGCGGCCGGGATCGGAGGACAGCGTGCCGGCGGTCAGGACGAAGCGCCGGTCCAGCAGCGCCGCAGTGCGGTGGACGGGGCCGATGAAGCCGTGGCTGCCGCCCACCAGGCCCAGCCGGATCGGCCGGCCAAAGGCCGCGAACGCGCTACCCTGTTCCGCCATGACACCGCATCCTCCCCTGCTTCAGCCATGACCCGCCGAGGGTGACCACCTCCCGATCGGCCCCCTCAGGCGGGAGCTGTCTCCGCAGGCAGCAGCACCCCGTCCTCCGCCCGCCACACCAGATGGACCTCGTCCCCTTCGGCGGGGCGGAACTCCGGCCTGGCCGGCGCATAGGCCGACACGGTGCCGGCACCCGGTACCTCCACCTGATAGAGCGCGCGGTCGCCGAAATAGGTGCGGATCTGCAGGCGCCCGGACAGGCAGTTCCACCCGTCACCCGGCGATGCCGCGCATACCTGGATATCCTCGGGCCGCAGCAGGAGGCTCAAGCCCTGGCCTGCCTCAGGCGCCTTGCCGGCATGCCGGCAGGGCCGGCCACCGACCTCGATCCGGCTGCCCGGTCCCTCGGCCGCCAGCACGCGCGCCGGCAGGAAGTTGCTGCGCCCCAGGAACTCGGCCACGAACCGGTTGTCCGGCCGCTCGTAGAGCGTTTCCGGCGGGCCCACCTGCATCAGCCGGCCGTGGTCGAGCACGGCCACCTGGTCGGACATGGTCATGGCCTCGTCCTGGTCGTGGGTGACATAGACGAAGGTGGTGCCCAGCCGGCGATGGATGCGGCGCAGCTCGATCTGCAGGTCGGCGCGCAGCTTGCGGTCGAGCGCGCTCATCGGCTCGTCCAGCAGCAGGAGGTCGGGCTCGAACGCGAGGGCCCGGGCCAGCGCCACGCGCTGCTGCTGCCCGCCGGACAGTTCGGCCGGCTTGCGGTGGGCCAGGTGGCCGAGCTGCACCAGCTCCAGCATCTCCCGCACCCGGGCCTCGATGCGGCTCTTGTCCCAGCGGCGGACCTTGAGCGGGAAGGCCACGTTGTTCGCGACGGTCATGTGCGGGAACAGCGCATAGCCCTGGAAGACCAAGCCGAAATTGCGCCGCTCGGCCGGCAGGTCGGTGATGTCGGTGGCACCCAGCAGGAGCCGGCCCTCCGAGCAGCGCTCGAAGCCGGCCAGGACCTTGAGCAGCGTGGTCTTGCCCGAGCCGGACGGGCCCAACAGGGTCAAAAAGCTGCCGCGCTCGATGTCGAGCGAGACGTCGTACAGCACCTGGTGGCGGCCATAATGCTTGCTCAGGCGCTCCAGGCGCAGCCGGTCGTGCGTGGTCATGCGGCCACCTTCTGGTCGAGCCGGCGGCGGATCCGGTCGGTCCAGCGATAGGCCGTGCCTACGATCGGCAGAAACCAGGGCCGGCCGCCATAGCCCGGCATGGTGTTGAACGGAATGGCGCCGAGCCCGCCCATCTCCTTGCCATCGGCGAGCATCGCGCGGGCGGCGCGATCAGCCAGATAGCTCAGCATGGGCACACCGCTGCCGTTGCAGCCGCAGGCGTAATAGACGCCCTCGTGCCGGCCGAAATGGGGCAGCCAGTCGAAGGCGAAGGCGACGTTGCCGAACCAGCCATGGCTCAGCTTCACGCCCTTGAGCTGGGGGAACACGTCGGTCAGGAACTCGTGGAGCTTCAGGGCACTGGTGCGCGCGTCGACGTCGCGGAAGCTGGCCCGGCCGCCGAACAGGATGCGCTTTTTGTCGGGCGAGCTGCGATAATAGTAGAGGATGCGCTTGGTGTCCGCGAGCGGCCGGCCGCCCGGGATCAGCTCCGCGACGTTCGGCAGTTCCTCGGTCGCGATCATGTAGCTGCGGACGGGGATCAGCCGGCGCTGGAACCAGGGCGTGGCGGCCCCGGTATAGCCGTTGGTCATCACCATGATCCGCCGGCAGTCGATGGCCCCGTCCGTCAGGATCGCGGTGAAGCGGTCGCCTTTGCGCTCGATGCCGGCGAGCTCGACACCAGAGATCAGCTTCACCCCCAGCTGCTCCGCCACGGCGCGCAGCCCGGCATGGTATAGGCCGGGATGGAGCTGGCCGGCATCGCCATAGACATAGCCGCCGGCATAGATCGAGGTGGCGAGCTCGGTGCGCACCTGGTCGGGCGGCACCAGCCGGTTGCGGGCCTGCTGCTCGGGCGGAAGGGCGGCGTGCTCGGCGGCGAAGGCCCGGTAGTCGGCGCTGGTATGCGCGCCGATGAACATGCCGCGCTGTTCCAGGCTGCAGTCGATGCCGAGGCTTTGGATGCGCTCGACGATGAACGGATAGACGGCCTGGAAGTCCGCGGTGATCTCGGCGGCGCGCGCTTGGCCGAACTGGCGCACCAGGGCCGGCCCCGAGACCTTGGAGCCGCCGCTGAGCTGGCCGCCATTGCGCGTGCTGGCCCCTTCCCCGATCAGCCCCCGCTCGATCACCGTCACCTGGACCCCGGCCTGCGCCAGCGTGATCGCAGCATTTAGGCCGGCAAGACCGGAGCCGACGATCAGGCAGTCGACATCGGTCAGCGTCGAGGCCGCCAGGCCCGGCCGCGGCGGGGCCTGCAGCCACCAGTAGGGCGTCTCGACGAAGTCTTGGGCAAACGGGCTCATCGCGTTTCCGTGGTTCGTTGCGCCGCTTGGCCGGGACGGCCGAGCCAGCCGAGAGCGGCGAGGAAGAGGGCGGAGGTGCAGGTCAGGAGCACGGCCACCGCGACGATGGTCGGCTGCAGCTTGTCGCGCAGGCTGCCGAACAGGACGACCGGCAGAGTGATGCT
>NZ_DATMFZ010000080.1:0-7389 GCF_035556675.1 Geminicoccus sp.
TCCTGGCCATTGGCCCGGATGAAGCCGAGCTGATCTACCAGGAAATCGAACTCGTCGGGTCCGGCACCGCCGGTCAGCCGGTCATCGCCCGGCCCGCCGAACAGCGTGTCGCGGCCCTCGCCGCCGCGCATCTCGTCATTGCCCTCGCCGCCCACCAGGATGTCGTTGCCGAGACCGCCCAGGAGCAAGTCGCCGCCGCCCTGGCCTGAGACATTGTCGTTGCCGGCGCCGCCATCGACCAGGTCGATGCCGTCATTGCCCCGGACCACGTCGTCGCCGTCCTGGCCAAGCACGATGTCGTCGTCGAGGCCGCCCTCCATGAGGTCGTCGCCGCGATTGCCGGCGAGCCGGTCGCGCCCGGCCCGGCCGAACAACTGGTCGTTGCCGATCCCGCCGGCCAGGACATCGTCGGCCGGCCCACCCAGGATCAGGCCGCGTGCCGGAGACGGGAGCAAAGCGAGCGCCATCGGGAGCCTCCTCGAATGGAAGGCTTTTTATCCTCTCGCGGGAAATCGTCTAGAAAATTTTCGCGTCAGAAAGTGCCGACCTACTGCACCGTGTCGGTACCACGCAGGTCCCGGGGGCCGGCCTCCGGCAGGATGCCCAGCCGCCGGGCCACTTCCTGGTAGCCCTCCTCGACCTTGCCGAGATCGCGCCGGAAGCGGTCCTTGTCGTAGCGCTCGCCGGTCTTGACGTCCCAGAGGCGGCAATTGTCCGGGCTGATCTCGTCGGCCAGTACGATCCGGAACTCCTCCTCCTCCCAGAGCCGGCCGAACTCCAGCTTGAAGTCGACCAGGCGCAGGCCGACCGAGACCAGCAGGCCGCTCAGGAAGTCGTTGATCCGCAGCGACAGGTTCAGGATCTCGTCGATTTCCTGATAGGTCGCCCAGCCGAACGCGGTGATGTGCTCTTCGGTGACCAGCGGGTCGCCCAGCTTGTCGTCCTTGTAGTAGAACTCGACGATCGAGCGGGTGAGCTGCGTCCCCTCCTCGATGCCGAACCGGGTGGCGATCGAGCCGGCGGCCACGTTGCGGATCACCACCTCGAGCGGGATGATCTCGACCTCGCGGATCAGCTGCTCGCGCATGTTGAGGCGGCGCATGAAATGGGTCGGGATGTTGATCTCGTGCAACCGCAGCATGATGTACTCGCTGATGCGGTTGTTGAGCACGCCCTTGCCGGTGATGACGCCCTTCTTCTGGTTGTTGAAGGCGGTGGCGTCGTCCTTGAAGTACTGGATCAGGGTGCCGGGCTCGGGTCCCTCGAAGAGGATCTTCGCCTTGCCCTCGTAAACTTGGCGGCGGCGACTCATCTGCACTCTCCGACGGGGAACGAAACAAGGGCGCGCGCGGTCTCGTCACTCCGCGGGCACCCCTTGGCAACGCGCGCGCTTGTAGCGGTCCGGGCCGGCACTGACAACGTCGTCGTACGGTCGCACCGGCTCAGGGCTGCCCGTAGAGCCCAAGCACCCGTGCGCGGGCGGTGACCAGCGCATGGACCGAAGCCAGGTTCGGGCTGTCCAGGCCGGCCATCCGGCCAAGTTCCAGCACGGCGGTGACCAGTGCATCGATCTCGAGCGGGCGGCCGCGCTCCAGGTCCTGGAGCATGGAGGTCTTGTGCGCGCCGGTGGCCCCGGCGGCATCGATCCGCTTCTCCACCTCCATGAGGAAGCGGGCGCCCATCGCCTCGCCGATCGCCCGGGCTTCGGTCATCACCCGCCGGCACAGTGCGCGCAGATCCGGGTCGGCCGTGATCTCGCCCAGCGTCGCGCCGGTGAGCGCGCTTACCGGGTTGAAGCAGCAATTGCCCCAGAGCTTGGTCCAGATGTCGTCGCGCAGCCGCGGGCGGACCGGTGCCTTCAGCCCGGCCGCGATCAGCGCCTGCGACAAACGCTGCACCCGCTCGCTGCGCTCACCGCTGGGCTCGCCCAGGTCGAAGCGCTCGGACGCGATGTGCCGGATCACGCCCGGCCGGACGATCTCCGCCGCCGGCCAGACGACGCAGCCGATCGCCCGCTCCGGACCGATCCCCGCCCAGATGCGCCCGCTCGGGTCGACCGCCTCGATCCGCCGGTTCTCGAACGGGCCGTTCAGGCCGTAAGTGTACCACCAGGGTACCCCGTTCGCGGCAGTCACCACCGCACCGGCGGCACCGCATAGATGGCGGATGCCATCGACGGCACTGGCGACCTGATGGGCCTTGAGAGCCACCACGACGAAGTCGGCCGGGCGCAGGGAGAGCGGGTCCTCGGCCGCCTCCACCCGCACCTGGAACTCCCCGCCACCTTCCTGGACGGTCAGGCCGTCCGCCTGGAGGGCGGCGAGATGCGGCCCGCGCGCGACCACCGCGACCTCCACGCCGGAGCGGGCGAGCTTGCCGGCCAGATAGCCACCGATCGCACCGGCGCCATAGACGCACACCCGCATCAGCCGAGCCCCAGCTTCGCCGCCAGTCCGATCCGCTGCAGCTTGCCGGTGGCCCCTTTGGGAATCTCGCTCAGGATCACGACGCGGCGCGGCACTTTGAAGGCCACCAGCCGTGCTGCCGCGAAGTCACGGATCTCCCGCTCGCCGGCCGTCATGCCGTCGCGCAGCACCACGGCGATCGCCACCTCCTCGCCGAGCTTGTCGTGCGGCATGGCGAAGGTGACGCACTGGCGAACGGCCGGATGATCCATCACCACCTCGTCCACCTCCAGAGGGCTGACCTTCTCGCCGCCCCGGTTGATGATCTCCTTCAGCCGCCCGGTAATGCGCAGATAGCCCTCGCCATCCATCCGGCCCTGGTCGCCGGTCCGGAACCAGCGCTGCCCGTCACGCTCGAAGAAGGCCGCCGCATTGGCGGACGGGTTGGCCTCGTAGCCGGGCGTCACGTTCGGCCCCGAGATCACCACCTCGCCTTCCTCGCCCGGCGGCAGCTCTTCGCCTTCGGCCGTGCACACCGCGACCCGAGGGCCCGCAGCGATCCCGACCGACCCCGGCTTGCGCGGTGCCGGCGGCAGCGGGTTGCTGGTCATCTGGTGGGCGGCCTCGGTCATGCCGTAGCTCTCGATCACCGGGCAGCCGAATACCTCCTCCAGTTCCAGCATGACCTGGGCGGGCAGCGAGGCCGAGGAGGAGCGCAGCAGTCGCAGGCCCGACCGTGCCAGCACCTCGCGGTTGCGCCCGGCCCTGGCCAGGATCGCCTGGTACATGGTCGGCACCGCCGTCATCCAGCTAGCACCGCTGCCGTCCAGCTCGCGGAAGAAGCGCAGCGCGTCGAAGCCGCCTTCCGGCACCGTCAGCGATCCGCCCGCCGCCAGCGGGGCGAGCGTGCCGGCGATCAGGCCATGGATATGGAACAGCGGCATGACCGTGAGGCAGCGATCCTCCGTGCCGAGCTGAAGTGTCGCGCCGATGTGGCGGGCCGAGGCGGCGAGGTTCGCCTGGGTCAGCGGCACGATCTTGGGCCGTGAGGTGGTGCCCGAGGTGTGGAGCACTAGGGCCACGTCGTCCGGGCCGGGTGCGGTCGCCGCCACGGCCGGACGCACCGTTCCCTCCGCCTCCAGCCGGAACGCACCGGCCGGCCCGTCCGGATCCTCGTGCAGGCGCAGGATCGTGCAGCCTTTGGCCTGCGCCACCGTGATAGCGGAACTCTCCGCCCCGGCGGCGACCACCAGTGCCCGAGCGCCGAGGTCGCCCAGATAGAAGTCGAACTCCTCGGCCCGGTAGGCCTGGTTCAACGGTGCGGTGGCGGCGCACTGGGCGATCGCCATGAAGGCGCTGGCCATGGCCGGCCGGTTCGGCAGGACGATCGCCACCCGGTCACCAGATCCGATCCCGATCCCGGCGAGCATCGTCCGGGTCTCTTCGGTCAGCCGGGCGAGCCCACCATGATCCAGCGCCACGCGTCCGGGTCCCAGGATCGCCGGTGCCTGTGGACTGGCTGCCCGGAGCAGCGTCGTGATGGTCGTCGTCATTCCTTCGCCTGCCTCCCGGCCCGATCCCTCGGCAACGTTCCTGGTCGCACGCGGACGGTATCGCCGCAAGCCGGTCGGCGCTGCCGCCGCCATATGCCCCACCGGCCAGAGAGGTGGTGACGCCGCAACCTCCCGTCGCTAGTTTCCCGCTCGTTTTGCGGGTGCGGGAGGGTCGGCATGAACTTGGTTCAATTCAAGACGACGCATGGTGGCCGGGCCGTTGCGGCGGTCGAGGGCGGCGTACTGCGCGTGGTGGACCGGGCGACGACCGTCTATGGCCTGGCCCTGGCCGCGGTCGCCGCAGGCGAGGGTCTGGAGAAGGTCGTGGCCGAGCGGCTGAGCGATCAGACCGAGGACTACGAGGCGGTGATCGCGGAACAGCGGCTGCTCACGCCGCTGGATCATCCCGATCCGGCCCACCTGCTGGTGACCGGCACCGGCCTCACCCATCTCGGCAGTGCTGCCACCCGGGATGCCATGCACGTGGTCGAGCCCGAGAAGCTCACCGACAGCATGAAGATGTTCAAGATGGGCATCGAGGGCGGCAAGCCCGGCGAGGGCGAGATCGGCGTGCAGCCGGAATGGTTCTACAAGGGCGATGGCGGCTCGATCGTGCCGCCCGAGGCGGCGCTGGACTATCCGGGTTTCGCCGAGGACGGCGGCGAGGAGCCGGAGATCTGCGGCCTGTACCTGATCGGCCCGGATGGCACGCCCTGGCGCCTGGGCTTCGCGCTCGGCAACGAGTATTCCGACCACGTGACCGAGCGGGTCAACTATCTCTGGCTGGCCCATTCCAAGCTCCGGACCTCGAGCTTCGGGCCGGAGCTGCGGATCGGCGCGCTGCCGGACCGGGTTGAGGGCACTTCCTCCATCCTGCGCGGCGGCAAGACGCTGTGGTCCAAGCCGTTCGTATCCGGCGAGGACGCGATGTCCCACACGCTCGCCAACCTGGAGCACCACCACTTCAAGTACGACTTCTTCCGCCGGCCCGGCGACGTCCATGTCCATTATTTCGGCACGGCGACCCTCAGCTTCGCCGACGGGATCAAGGCCGAGCCCGGGGACGTGTTCGAGATCCAGGCCGAGCCGTTCGGCAGGCCGCTGCGCAATCTGCTGGGCGAGAAGCGCGAAGACCGGCCGGTGCTCGTCCGCAGCCTCTGAGCGGTCAGCGGATCGTCACCGCCGCATCGAACGGCGATCACCGTCTGACCTGGCGCCTCCTGCGTGACCAATGGCACGCAGGAGGCAGGTGGTATGCTCGTTCCCGGGAACGTCGGAAGGTTTCTGCCGAGATGAATTGCCTGCGCACGTATCCCTGGAGGTGCCGTGCGGACAGCAATTCTGGCAACGGCAGTGATCGGAGCCGTACGGGTGAGCGAGGCGGTCGCCCCTCCAGGTCGTGAGCGGCGCCCCGGCCAGCCCGCTGCGCGGCCGCACCTCGGGTGGGCCTGAGGTCACCGACGATTTCCGCCACCTGGCGATCGACGCATTCCTCAAAAATACCCCGCCTGAGCAACATTTTTTCGCTGTTCGGCGGCGCACCTGCTGCCAAGACTGCGGCCAGCAACGGGCAGCCCAGGTCGGACAATGGCGATTCTCCTCGATCAACTACGCGGTGGCCTCGTGGTCTCCTGCCAGCCGGTGACCGGCGGACCGATGGACCGGGTGGACATCGTGGTGGCGCTGGCGCTGGCGGCCCGCGATGGCGGTGCCGTGGGCCTCAGGATCGAGGGGGCGGCGAATGTCCGGGCCGTGCGCGAGGCCTGTGACCTGCCGATCCTGGGCCTGATCAAGCGGGACCTGCCGGACAGCCCGGTGCGGATCACGCCCTGGCGCGAAGACGTGCAGGCCTTGGCCGAGGCCGGTGCCGACGTGATCGCGTTCGACGCCACCCACCGGCCACGGCCGGTACCGGTGCCGGACCTCCTGGCCATGGTGCGGCAGGCCGGGCGGCTGGCGATGGCCGACTGCGCCGACATGGCAGATGCCAGGGCGGCCGCGGCCATGGGCGTCGATGTGGTCGGCACCACCATGAGCGGCTACACGGGTGGTCCCGTCCCGGATGCGCCCGATCTCGACTTCGTGCGGGCGGCAGCGGCGGAACTGGACCTGCCGGTACTGGCCGAGGGCCGCTTCAACACGCCCGACGCCGCCGCCCAGGCGATCCAGGCGGGTGCGTTCACGGTGGTGGTCGGCTCCGCCATCACCCGCACCGAGCACGTCACCGGTTGGTTCGCGCAGGCCGTGGCCGGGGCCCGGCGATGACCACGGTGCTGGCGCTCGACCTGGGCGGCAGCAAGATCCTGGCCTGCCTCGTCCAGGATGGCCGGGTGCTGGAGGAGCAGCGCGTCGCCACACCGCGGCAGGGTGGTGTGCTGGCTTGGCTGGACGCGATCGCCGGGCTGGCGGCTCCCTGGTCCGGCCGGTTCGCCTTGGCCGGGATCGCGGCGACCGGCCTCGTGCGCCGGGGAAGCTGGCAGGCGCTGAACCCGGACACCCTGCCGATCCCGGGCGCGTTTCCACTGGAGCTGGAGCTGACCCGTCGCCTGCACGTGCCGGTCACGGCACTCAACGACGCTCAGGCGGCGGCCTGGGGCGAGCATGTCGCCGGAGCCGGGTGCGGCTCGGACGACCTGGTGTTCGTGACGCTCTCCACCGGGGTCGGCGGCGGCGTGATCGCCGGCGGCCGGCTGCTGCAGGGGCGCAGCGGCATGGCGGGCAGCATCGGCCAGGTCCGCCTCATCAGCGGCGAGCGGATCGAGGATCTCGCATCGGGCTCCGGCATTGCGCGCCTGGCCCGGGAGGCCGGCCATCCGGTCGACGCGGCGGCCGTGTTCGCGGCGGCCGCTGCCGGTGCCGCCTGGGCGGAGCAGGTCGTGCACCGGGCCACCGAAGCCGCCGCGCTGCTGCTACGCGACCTCCAGTTTCTCTTCGACCCCGAGCGGATCGTGGTCGGCGGCGGCGTCGGGCTGGCGCCGGGCCACCTGGACCGGGTCCGGACCCGGCTGGCCGACCTGCCCCCGCTCGAGCGCCCGAATCTGGTACCGGCCCTCCTGGACAGCCGGGCCGGCATCATCGGGATCGCCGATCTCGCCCTTCGCGAAGCCGCAGCCACCAGAGAGGATCAGTCGCTATGAGATCGTCCCACCTGTTCGCCGCCCTGACCGCCGTCCTCCTGACCTCCGCGGCTGCACAGGCGGAGGTCACCGTGCTGGGCTGGCCGGGCGGGCCGGAGGAGACGGCACTGCGCGACGCGGCCACCCTCTACAACAGCAAGGCCGACGTCGCCAACGAGGACAAGGTCGAGCTGATCTTCTTCAACCGCGACGGCTTCTGGGACAAGCTGCAGACCGACCTCGCGGCCGGCGGCGGCGAGTTCGACCTGAACCTGCTGGCTACCTATGCGATCGGCCGCTATGCGCCCTTCATGG
>NZ_DATMFZ010000081.1:0-4248 GCF_035556675.1 Geminicoccus sp.
CGCTCCAGCCAGAGCGTGTCGATCCGCTGCGCCTGGAAGTCGGGCTGGCGCAGGATGGCGTCCAGCAGCGGGATGTTGGTGACGATGCCGCCAATGCCCACCGACCCGAGCGCGGCGGCGGCTTTTGCCAGGGCATCGGCACGGTCCCGGCCATGCACGATCAGCTTGGCGAGCAGGCTGTCGAACTCAGCGCCGACCGACATGCCTTCGACGAGGCCATGGTCGACCCGCGCATCGGGCGGCAGTTCCAGCCGGCTGATCCGACCGGTGGTCGGGCGCAGATCGTGGGCGGGATCCTCGGCGCAGATGCGCAGCTCCACCGCATGGCCGGTGCATGGCGGGGGCCAGTCGGCGGGGAGCGGCTCGCCGCTGGCGATGCGCAGCTGCCAGGCGACCAGGTCCAGGCCGGTGACCAGCTCGGTGACCGGATGCTCCACCTGCAGGCGGGTGTTGACCTCGATCAGGTGCCAGGAGCCTTGGGGGTCCAGGAGGAACTCGACGGTGGCGGCGCCGGCATAGTCGATGGCGGCGACCAAGCGGACGGCGGCCTCGCCCAGGGCCGTGCGCGTGGCCTGATCCAGGAAGCTGGCGGGCGCCTCCTCGATCACCTTCTGGTGCCGGCGCTGCAGGGTGCAGTCGCGCTCGCCCAGGGCGACCACACTTCCGTGCCGGTCGGCCAGGACCTGGACCTCGACATGGCGCGGCCGCTCGACCAGCCGCTCCAGGATCAGCGTGCCGTCGCCGAACGCGGCCTCGGCCTCGGCGCGGGCGGAAGCCAGCAGCTCCGCCAGATCGTCAGCCTCCCGCACCACCCGCATCCCGCGCCCGCCGCCGCCGGCCGCGGCCTTGACCAGCAGGGGGAAGCCGATCCGCTCTGCCGCCTGGGCCAGGCGGGTCTGGTCGGCGCCGTCATCGCCCGGCACGACCGGGATGCCCAGGGAGGTGGCGAGGCTGCGGGCGGCGGCCTTGGAGCCGAGCCTCGCCATGGCCGCGGCCGAGGGGCCGACGAAGGTCAGGCCGGCCGCGGCGACGGCTTCGGCGAAGGCCGGGCTTTCCGACAGGAAGCCGTAGCCGGGATGGATCGCGTCGGCGCCGCTGCGGCGGGCGGCAGCGAGCAGCCGGTCGATCGAGAGGTAGGTGTCGGCAGCACTCTCACCGCCTAGATCGATCGCCTCGTCGGCCAGGGCCACGTGGCGGGCGTCGCGGTCGAGCGTGCCGAACACCGCCACGGTACGGATGCCCATGGCGGCGGCGGTCCGGAAGATCCGGCAGGCGATCTCGCCCCGGTTGGCGACCAGCAGCTTCCTCATCCGCCGGGCGCCCAGGATGGCGGGCGCTTGGCGAAGAAGGCGTCGATGCCCTCGCGGGCCTCGGCCGTGGCGCGGCGGGCGGCGATCGCCTCCACGGTGGCGCCGGCCACGAGGCTGCCGCCCTGCGGGTTGGCCGCGACCAGGCCGATGACCCGCTTGGCCTCGGCGATGGCACCGGGGGCGCCCTGGAGGAGTTCGCCGGTGAGTTCGGCGGCACGGGCGTGGAGCCGGTCGGGCGGGACGACCTCGTGGACAATGCCGAGCTCGCGCGCCGCCGCCGCGTCGAACCGCTCGGCGGTGAGGAACCAGCGCCGGGCCTGGCGGGGGCCCAGTGCCCGCAGGACGAACGGCGCCACGATCGCGGGCACCAGGCCCAGGCGCACCTCGCTCAGGCCGAACCGGGTACCTTCGGCGGCAAGGGCGATGTCGGCGGCGCAGACCAGGCCCAGCGCCCCGGCCATGGCGGCACCATGGGCCAGGCAGATCGTCGCCTGCGGCAGCTGGTCGAAGGCCACCAGCATCTCGCACAACCGGGTGGCATCCGCCTGGTTCTCCTCGGGCGAGAAGGCCGCTGCCCGACGCATCCAGTCGAGGTCGGCGCCGCTGCAGAAGGCCGGCCCTGCCCCCTGCAGCACCACCACCCTGGCGGAACGGTCGAACGTCAGTTCGGCGAAGCGGTCATGCAGGGACGCGATCAGCGCCTCGTCCAGCGCGTTGCGCCGCTCCGGGCGATCGAGGGTCAGGGTGACGACCGAACCGTCTCGTTCGTAGCGCAGCGCCATGGGGCTACATCCGGAACACGCCGAACCTGGTCTCTTGGACCGGTGCGGCCAGGGTGGCGGCGAGGGAGAGGGCCAGGACCCGCCGGGTGTCGGCGGGATCGATGATGCCGTCGTCCCAGAGCCTTGCAGTGGCGTAGTAGGGGTCGCCCTGGCGGGCGTACTGGGCGCGGATCGGCGCTTCGAAGGCGGCCTGCTCCTCGGTGGTCCAGCTGCCGCCCCTGGCTTCGATGGCGTCGCGGCGCACGGTGGAGAGCACGGTGGCGGCCTGCTCGCCGCCCATCACCGAGATCCGCGCGTTCGGCCAGGTCCAGAGGAAGCGCGGATCGTAGGCCCGGCCGGCCATGGCATAGTTGCCGGCGCCGAAGCTGCCACCGACCATGAGGGTGATCTTGGGCACGTCGGCACAGGCCACGGCATGCACCAGCTTCGCCCCTTCCTTGGCGATGCCGCCCTCCTCGTAGCTGCGCCCGACCATGAAGCCCGAGATGTTCTGGACGAACAGGAGCGGCAGGCGGCGCCGGCAGCACAGCTCGATGAAATGGGCTCCCTTGGCGGCACTCTCGGCGAACAGGATCCCGTCATTGGCGAGGATGCCGACCGGCATGCCCCACAGATGGGCAAAGCCGGTCACCAGGGTCGGGCCGAAGCGCGGCTTGAACTCGTCGAGCCGCGAGCCGTCCAGGATGCGCGCCAGCAGTTCCCGGACCGGCCAGGGCTCGCGCACGTCCTCCGGGATCAGGCCGTACAGTTCCTCCGCTGGGTAGAGCGGCGGCTCCGGCACGGTGTCCGGTGGCGACGGCGGTGGTGGTGTGAGCCCTGCCACCGCGGCGCGGGCGAGATCCAGCGCGTGGAGGTCGTTGTCGGCCAGCTGGTCGGCCACGCCGGAAACGCGGGTGTGCATCTCGGCGCCACCCAGCTCTTCGGCGCTCACCACCTCGCCGGTGGCGGCCTTCACCAGGGGCGGCCCGCCCAGGAAGATGGTGCCCTGGTTGCGGACGATCACGGCGAGGTCGGCCATGGCCGGGACATAGGCGCCGCCCGCGGTGCACGAGCCCATCACCACCGCGATCTGCGGGATGTTCTCCGCGGACATGCGGGCCTGATGGTAGAAGATCCGGCCGAAATGCTCGCGGTCGGGAAAGACCTCGTCCTGGGCGGGCAGGAACGCCCCGCCGCTGTCGACCAGGTAGACGCAGGGCAGCCGGTTTGCCTGTGCGATCCGCTGGGCGCGCAGGTGCTTCTTCACGGTGAGCGGGTAGTAGGTGCCGCCCTTCACCGTGGCATCGTTGGCCACCACCATGCAGGTGCGGCCCTCGATCCGGCCGATCCCGGCGACCAGCCCGGCCGAGGGGACGGGATCGTCATAGACGTTCAACGCTGCGAGCTGGCCGATCTCCAGGAAGGCCGAACCCGGGTCGAGCAGCCGGTCGATCCGCTCGCGGACGAACAGCTTGCCGCGCGATTCGTGGCGGGCACGGGCGGCAGGGCCACCGCCCGCCGCGGCCTCGGCGGCGCGGGCGCGCAGGGTGGCGACCAGGGCCTGGTTGTGCCGGGCGCGGGCCTGGAAGGTGGCAGAGTGGGGGTCGAGGGTGGAGCGGAGGATGGTCACAGATCCGCCAGCCCCTCGACCCGGCCGGCATGATGCGAAGTGGTGAACATTCGACTGAAGCGCAGATCAGCATGGAGCCGACAGTGATGCCCGAGCCCTTGCGCTGCTTCGCTATCCTCTTCCGGATGGACCGAGTTGACCGCGATACTCGTTTCGACGACCAAGCGGTCAATCACGATAGCCGCCCGCAAGCCATGCCGTGCGCTCATCCCTCATCTGGCGAATGAGCTCTGTGCTGTCCGGCAAGACCCGGTCGCCCCACAACTCCCGGCGCACGGCACGCAGCCGCTCGACCCAGGCTTCCGCCTTTTCGGCTTCGACCTTCTCGCGACCCGGCTCATCGGCGGGTGCGTCCCTGGCGGCGTTTAGCAGGATCTCTCGCAGCTCCTGCTCGAGGCTGCGCCCCGCCGCCTGCGCACGCCGCCGCAGCGCCGCCACCACCTCCGGCTCCAGCTGATCGATCGTGACCTGCATCGTCATCTCCCCGGGCCTGCCTCTTATACTTGGCCCCGGGGCCAGGGGCTACCAGCCGCCGGTGGCCAGCCAG
>NZ_DATMFZ010000082.1:0-20147 GCF_035556675.1 Geminicoccus sp.
CCGGCGACCTCGTCCACCGGGAAGTCGTAGGGGAACAGGAACTCCACGCCCTTGAACCCGCAGGCAGCCGCTGCGGCGAACCGGTCGAGAAAGGCATGCTCGTTGAACATCATGCTGAGGTTCGCGGCAAAGCGCGGCATCGATGGCCTCCTGGTCCGGCTCGCTGGTTTCCCGTGAGCTAGCCTTGGGAGGCCTGCGTGCCAAGATGACGTCACATGCGACGACGCCTGTTCCTTGCGATCCTGCTCCCGGCACCGGCCCTGGCCCAGGACCTGCGCCAGACGCTGGCCCGGCAGTTTCGGGACCAGCTCAAGCCGCTCGGCGTCTGGGACGAGCTGCCGGGGCTTGGGCCCGGCTGGCGGCCGGACCATGTGCCGGACGGCTGGCGGCCGTTCTCGAGCGGTCGGTGGCGCTGGACCCGGGAGGCCGGCTGGTACTGGCAGGGCGACCTGCCGTTCTCGGCCCTGGCCGAGCACCGGGGCCGCTGGCGCCGGATCGAAGGGAACTGGTGGTGGCTGCCGGGCAGCCGCTTCGACCCGGCGCCGGTAGCCTGGGCCGCCCCGGGGTCCGGCCAGATCGCCTGGGCGCCGCTCGCATCCGAAGAGGGCATGCCGACCGGCTGGTCGGTCGTGCCGCTGACAGAACTGACCCTGCAGGCGCTGCCGGTCAGCCCGCTGGCGGACGCCCATGGCCTGCGCCGGCGTGCCCCGCCCGATCCGGCCGAGATCGAAGCCGCGGGTGGCAGGCTGCCGGAGGCGGTGCCGCTGGCGAGCCTCGCCACACCAGAGGACGTGCGTGCCTGGTACGCCACGGACAGCCGCTCGGTGTTCGGGATCGGCACGCCCGGTTTCCGCCCGCCACCGCCCGGCCCGACGCCCGCACCCACCGGGCCGTCCGGCACCGACGACGCTTGGCAGGCCTTCGACCGCCAGCACCGCCTGGACCTGCTGGAGGCCGAGCGCCGCCGGGAGCTGGACCGGGAGCGCGACCGCGACCGGCTGCGCTGAGGCCCGGGGCTCAGTGCCGGGCCAGGAACGCCTCGACCTCGGCCAGCGTCGGCGCACCCGGGCCGCCGCCCTTGCGGGTGCATTTCACCGCGGCGGCCGCCGAGCCCAGCCGCAGCGCCGCCTCGATCCCCATGCCCTGCGCCAACCCATAGGCGAAGCCGCCATGGAACACGTCGCCGGCACCCAGCGTATCCACCACCTCGACCTGGAAGGCCGGCATCCGGCGCAGCTGCCCGTCCTCCAGCCAGGCGACGCCCTGCTCGCCCAGCGTGACCCCGACCCAGCCGCCATGGCGCTCCGCCACCTGGCGCAGGCCGGCTTCCGGATCCTCGATCCCGGTCAGGCTGCGCAGCCCCTGCCGGCTGAAGGCGACATGGCTGGCGAGGTCCAGGATCTCCCGGCTGCCGGCCTTGGGATTCACGTCGAAATCGACCACGCCCGGGATGCCGTGCTCCCGGGCGGCCTTGAGCGCCGGGGCCGCCGCTGCCGGATAGATCGTGTCGGCCAGGACCGCCTTGAAACGATCCATCGGCGGCATGTGCCCCGGCGGCTCGGCATGAAGGCGCTGGTCGGTATAATTGACGATCTGCCGCTCGCCCTTCGGGTCGACCGCCACCGCGGAGAAGGACGAGACGCCGCCCGCCAGCCGCTCCACCGCCGAAACATCCAGCCCGGCCGCGCTGAACCCCTCCAGGAGTGCCGTGCCGACCCGGTCGTCGCCCACCCGGGACAGCAGCGCCGCCTCGCCGCCGAGGCGCACCGCCGCGAGCCCGCCGATCGCGGCCGGGCCGCCGATCGCCTCGCTCATGCCGTGGCCCAGCATCTTCTCGCCGCCGCTCGGCAGCTCATCCACCTGGAAGATCACGTCGAGCACCAGCACGCCGACGCACAGGATCGCGGTCATTCAGTCAGCCCCAGCCAGGATTCGGTAGTTATTGTGGTCGATCACCAGTTGGTGCGGTGGATCGCGTAGCGCGGCATGGTCTCGTAGCGCTCGGCCAGCTCGCGCACCCGGAGCGCCAGCCGGTCGGCCGGCAGGTCCTCGGAAAAATGCTCGGCATGGATGCCCTGCATGACGAAGCAGCTGTCCATGCCCATGCCGACCGCACCCGCGATGTCGTGCTCCAGGCTGTCGCCGACGCACAGGATCCGCTCCGGGCTGATTCCCTCCAGCACGGTCAGGCAGGCCTCGTAGATCGGCCGGTTCGGCTTGCCGAAATAATAGACCCGGCCGCCCAGCTCCTCGTAGCGCGCGGCGATCGTGCCGGGTGCGATCAGCAGGCCGTCGGCGCTCACCGCGATCCGGTCCGGGTTGGAGCAGATCATCGGCAGGCTCAGTGCTGCCGCCTCCTGGAGGGTCGGCTCGTAGTCCTCCAGCGTCATGGGCGGGCTGTCGACCCCCGACAGATAGACGAAGTCGGCCTGGCCCGGATCGCTGGTGAGTTCCAGGCCCAGCCCCTCGACCACCTCCAGGTCGTTGTCGCGCGTGATCAGCAGCGCCTTCTTGCCGAGTTCTGCCAGCCGCGGGTCCTTGCGGTCGTGCAGCCCCATCCAGGCGGCCTCGCCCGAGGTGATCAGCCCGTCATAGCTTTCCGGCGGAAAGCCCATCTCCGACAGGCGGTCGCGGTTCATCCGGGCGCGCCGGCCGCTATTGGTCAGAAGGCAGATGCGCTTGCCGGCAGCGCGCATGGCTTCCAGCGCCTCGACCACGCCGGGGTAGGGGGCCCTGCCGTTGTGCAGCACGCCCCACTGGTCCAGAATGAAGCCATCGTACTGCTCGGCGATGCTGCCGAGCCCCTCCAGGATGCGGGGCTCGCTCATGGTTCCGGGCTCCAGTGACACGTTGCGGGGAAGACAGGTGACAGGCGGTTACGACGGCTTCGGACTGGGCGGCAAGCGCGTTCTGGTAACCGGCGGCTCGATCGGCATCGGTGCCGCGGCGGCCAAGGCGTTCGCCGAGGCCGGGGCCAAGGTCGCGATCCACTACAACAAGAACCGGGAAAAGGCCGAGGCCCTGGCCGCGGAGCTGGGCGGCGCCCCGGTGTTCGGCGGTGACTTCTCCAGGACCGATGCGGTGAAGTCGGTGATCGAGGACGCCATCGGCAAGCTGGGCGGCCTGGACGTGCTGGTGAACAATGCCGGCCACATGGTCGCACGCTTCGCGCTCAGCGAAAGCGACGACGAGGCCTATGACCGCGTCATGGACCTGAACGCCCGCTCGGTGATGACCGCGACCCGGGTGGCGGTGCCGGCCCTGATCGAGAGCAAGGGCAACATCGTCAACACCAGCTCGATCGCCGCACGCAACGGCGGTGCCGCGGGTGCCGCGCTCTATGCCAGCGCCAAGGGCTTCGTCTCGACCTACACCAAGTCGATCGCCACCGAGCTGGCGCCGCAGGGCATCCGGGTGAACGCGGTGTCGCCCGGCGTGATCCACACCTACTTCCACGACATCTACTCCACGCCGGAGCGGCTGGAGCAGGTCCGCCAGCGCATCCCGATGCAGCGGCTGGGCGTCAGCGAGGATTGTGCCGGCGCCTTCCTGTTCCTGGCCTCGGAGAAGCTCGCCGGCTACATCACCGGCCAGGTGATCGAGGTGAACGGCGGCCAGCTGATGCCGTGAGCTGTCGGGTCGTGGTGCCGGCAGGTGTCGGCGCCGCAACCTGGGTGACAGGGCGGCGCAGGATCCCCATCTAAACAGGCGGAGCCGGTGCGCTTGGTGGCGCGCCGGGCGATCCGGGCCTCCGGGCGACCCGCCCCGGCTCTTTGCCGGTGCGGTGCCGGGAGCGGAGCAGGGAGTATTTCGAGGATGACGGACCTCCAGACGGTCAGCCTCGATGACAAATATCTGAAGCCCAGGGGCCGGGTGTTCCTGACCGGCATCCAGGCACTGGTCCGCCTGCCGATGGAGCAGCGCCGCCGCGACCAGGCGGCCGGGCTGAACACCGCCGGCTACATCACCGGCTATCGCGGCTCGCCGCTCGGCCAGTACGACCAGCAGCTCACCCGCGCGAAGAAGCTGCTGGACGAGCACCACATCGTCTTCCAGCCGGGCGTGAACGAGGACCTGGCCGCCACCGCCTGCTCCGGCACCCAGCAGGCAGCATTGGACGGCGAGAACAAGTACGATGGCGTGTTCGCCATCTGGTACGCCAAGGGCCCGGGCGTGGACCGCTCCGGCGACGCGCTGCGCCACGCCAACCTGTTCGGCACCGCCGCCCATGGCGGCTATCTCTGCCTGCTCGGCGACGACCATACCTGCGAGAGCTCGACCACGGCGCACCAGTCCGAGCCCGCGATGATCGACGCGATGATCCCGGTGCTGAACCCGGCGGGCGTGCAGGAGATCCTGGACTACGGCCTGATCGGCATCGCCATGTCGCGCTATTCCGGCGCGCTGGTGGCCCTGAAATGCGTGCACGACACGGTGGAGAGCACCGTGTCCGCCGAGATCGACCCGGCCCGCCTGCCGATCACGCTGCCCGACGACTTCCCGCTGCCCGAAGGCGGCCTGAACATCCGCTGGCCGGACACGCCGCTCGCCATGGAGGAGCGCCTCCACCGCTTCAAGCTGGAGGCGGCCAAGGCGTTCGCCCGCGCCAACCGGCTGGACCGCACCGTGATGGGCGGCGACGATGCCTGGCTGGGTGTCGCCACCACCGGCAAGGCCTGGCTGGACACGATCCAGGCCCTGGACGATCTCGGCATCGATGAGGCCCGCGCGAAGGCGCTGGGCCTGCGCGTCTACAAGGTCGGCATGAGCTGGCCGCTCGAGCCGCGCGGCCTGGAGGAGGCGGCGCGCGGCCTGTCCCGCCTGATCGTGGTCGAGGAGAAGCGCCCCCTGGTCGAGGACCAGGTCCGCAGCCTCCTGTACGGCCAGCCCAACGCGCCCGTGATCGAGGGCAAGCACGACCGGCTGGGCCGGACCCTGTTCCCGTCCTGGGGTGCGATCAACTCCAACCAGGTGGCGCTCGCGATCGGCCGGGCCCTGCTGGAGCGCGCCCACGACCCCGAGCTGGCCGAGCGCCTGGCCGAGGTCGAGGCCCGCGTCGCCGTGGTGACCGACGACCCGGCCATGCTGCGGCTGCCCTATTTCTGCCCGGGCTGCCCGCACAACACCTCCACCAAGGTGCCGGAAGGCAGCAAGGCCCGGGCCGGGATCGGCTGCCACTACATGGCGCAATGGATGGACCGCGACACCGCCCGCTACACCCAGATGGGCGGGGAAGGGGCGTCCTGGCTGGGCGAGGCGCCGTTCTCGACCCGCGAGCACGTCTTCCAGAACATCGGCGACGGCACCTTCTACCATTCCGGCTCGCTGGCGATCCGCGCCGCCATGGCCGCCAAGGCCAACATCACCTTCAAGATCCTGTACAACGACGCGGTCGCGATGACCGGCGGCCAGAAGATGGAGACCGCCAATCTCGACGTCGCCGAGGTGACCCGGCTGCTCCATGCCGAGGGCGTGGGGGAGATCCACGTCGTCACCGACGAGCCGCACAAATACCCGATCGGCTACGACCTGGCCGACGGGGTGAAGATCCACCATCGCGACGAGCTGGACGCGCTGCAGCGCCGACTGCGCACCGTCCCGGGCGTCACCGCGATCGTCTACGACCAGACCTGTGCTGCCGAGAAGCGCCGCCGCCGCAAGCGCGGCGAGTTCCCAGACCCCGACCAGCGCGTCGTGATCAACGAGCTGGTCTGCGAGGGCTGCGGCGACTGCGGCGTGCAGTCCAACTGCGTGGCGGTCCAGCCGGTCGAGACCGAGCTCGGCCGCAAGCGCAGGATCGACCAGTCCGCCTGCAACAAGGACTTCTCCTGCCTGAAGGGCTTTTGCCCGTCCTTCGTGACGATCGAGGGTGCGGTGCTGAAGAAGGGCGAGCGGCGCAATCTGGCCGCCACCGCCGCCGACCTGCCGCTGCCGGCCCTGCCGGCCATCGAGGGCACCTACGGGATCGTCGTGACCGGCATCGGCGGTACCGGCGTGGTGACCATCGCGGCCCTGCTCGGCATGGCGGCGCATCTGGAGAACAAGGGCATCGCCGCGATCGACATGATCGGCCTTGCCCAGAAGGGCGGGGCAGTCCTGTCCCACCTGAAGATCGCGAAGAGCCCGGACGAGATCGGCTCGCCGCGCGTCGCCGCCGGCGGGGCCAAGGTCCTGATCGGCTGCGACCAGGTCGTGGCCGCCAGCAAGCCGGCGCTCGCCACCGTCCGCGCCGGGGTCACCCGCGCGGTCGTGAACCTGGAGGAGACGTTCACCGGCGACTTCACCCGCAACGCCGACTTCTCCTTCCCGGCCGAGCGCCTGCGCCGTGCCATCACCAGGGCCACGGGCGAGGGCCTGGCCGAGTTCGTCGACGGCAGCCGGATCGCCACCGGCCTGATCGGCGACAGCATCGCCACCAATTTGTTCATGGTGGGCTTCGCCTGGCAGCGCGGCCTGATCCCGCTGGGCCTGGACGCCCTGATGCGCGCCATCGAGCTGAACGGCGTGGCGGTGGCGATGAACCAGGCCGCCTTCACGCTCGGCCGCCGCGCCGCCCACGACCTGGCCGCAGTCCAGGCCGAGCTGGCGCCGGCCGCCCATCCCCCGGCGGCACTCCCGGCCGACCTGGACGGGCTGGTCGCCCGGCGCATGGCGTTCCTGACCGACTATCAGGACCGGCGCTATGCCGAGCGCTACGAGCGGATGGTCAAGCGGGCCCGCCTGGTCGAGCAGACCAAGCTCGGCACCGAGACCCTGGCGCGCACCGTGGCCGAGAATCTCTTCAGACTGATGGCGTTCAAGGACGAGTACGAGGTCGCCCGGCTCTGGAGCCATCCCTCCTTCCAGGCCCAGCTCGCCCGCGAGTTCCAGTCGACCGGCAGGCTGACCTTCCACCTGGCCCCGCCCATGCTCGCCAAGCGCGACCACGCGACCGGCCAGCTGCGCAAGTCGACCTTCGGCCCCTGGATGCGCCAGGCCTTCCGCCTGCTCCGCCACGGCAAGGCGCTGCGCTTCACGCCCTTCGACCCGTTCGGCCGGACCGAGGAGCGCCGCACCGAGCGCGCCCTGATCGGCCAGTACGAGACCCTGGTCGAGGAGCTGCTGGCCGGCCTCACCCCCGCCAACCGTGCCCTGGCCGAGGAGCTGGCGGCAATCCCGTCCCGGATCCGCGGCTTCGGCCACGTCAAGGAACGCAACCTCCAGGCCGCCAAGGCGCGCGAGGCCGAGCTCCTGGCCCGCTTCCGCGCCAGGCCGGAGCAGCCGGTGCTGGTCGCGGCGGAGTAGCGGGCAGCATGGCGGGGTAGCCGGCGGCCGTCCCATCGACCCGACGCCGCCGCCCATCGCGCAGCCTCCCGTTCCGGCCTATCCGGGAGCGCGATCCGGCCCAGAATTGCGGCCGCGGCCGCCCTGCACGATCCGCCCCGACCGGCCGCTCGCCTTTCTGGAAGACACCGACGTCAGCAGCTTGCGGAAGCTCGGGCACTGCAGGTGCGACGGCGCCGGGCAGTCCGCGACGTGGCGAATGGCGTCCCGCAGCGCCCGGAGCCGCGCGATCTGCCGGCCCAGCTCGTCGGCCTTCGCATGGAGGTCCGCCCGGGGAACGTTCAGCGTCTCGTCCTCCCCGAACATTCCCGCGATCTCGCCGAGCGAGAAGCCCGCGACCTTCCCCAGCTCGATCAGCGCAAGCTTCAGGAGCACGCCCGGATCAAACTGCCGCCGCAGCCCGCGCCGCCCCACCGGCCGGATCAGGCCGACTTCCTCGTAGTAGCGCAGGGTCGACGCAGGCACCCCGGTACGCCGCGCGACCTCGCCGATATCCATCATGCCCATGCTTGACCTCAAGTCGGCTTGAACTCGTAGCCTGCCCCGATGCGATGATTGAGCCAAGGAGACAGGGGCATGCAAGGAGCGGAAACCGCAGGGCGGCGGGCAGTCCGGTACGACGGCCGGGCCGCGGCCCTGCTAATGGCGGCCTCCATGACCGTCATGGCGAACGCCACGATCAGCCCGGCGCTTCCCGCACTGGAACGTCTGTTCGAGAGCGACCCGAACGCGGCGATCCTGACCCGCCTGCTCGTGCCGGCGCCCTCGCTGGCGGTCGCGCTCACGGCCCCCTTCGCCGGCCTGCTGGCCGACCGGTTCGGAAGGCGGCGCCTGCTGCTCGGGGGGGTGCTCCTCTTCGTCCTCTCCGGCAGCGCCGGGCTCCTCCTGCCCGATCTGCCGACCATCTTCGCCAGCCGCCTCGTCCTGGGGATCGCGGTCGCCCTCGTGATGACCGCGCAGACAGCGCTGATCGGCGACTATTTCGGGGACCGGCAGCGCAGCGCCTTCGCCGCCTTGCAGACCTCGGCGCGCAACTTCGGCGGCTTCCTCTTCGTCTCGCTGGCCGGCCTGCTGGCGCTCCTGTCGCCCCGCGCGCCCTTCGCGATCTACGCACTGCCGCTCGTCTACCTCCCGTTCATGCGGCGGGACATCGTCGAGCCGGTCGTGCCAACGAAACCGCGCAAGGGCGCGCGCGCAGCCGGGGCAGAAGCGCATCGCCCATGGATTCCGGCTTTCGCGGCGCTGGTGCTTCTTCAGAGCCTCACGAACATGCTGTTCTTCCTGATGCCGACGCAGTTGCCCTTCCTGTTCGACGCGCGGGGCATCGACAGCGCGGTCGCGACCGGCATGGCCCTGGGCGCGCTGACCCTGGCCGGCGGTTGCCTCGCCCTTCTCTATGCTCGCGTCCAGGCCGGGATCGGCCATGGCGGCGTCTTCGCCGTCGGCTACGGCGCCATGGCCATGGGTTTCCTCCTGCTGGTCCTTTCGGAAGCCTTGCCCGTCTCGCTCGCCGGCGCGGCCGCGATTGGCATCGGCTACGCCCTGGTCTCGCCGGCCTTCGTCCCGCTGGCGCTCGGATTGGCGCCCGCATCGCGCCGGGGTCTGGCGGGCGGGCTGCTGACCGCTTCCATCTTCATCGGGCAGTTCGCTTCGCCGCTGATCGGCACGCCCTGGATCGCCCGGGTGGGCTACGAAGGGACGTTCCTCGGCGCCGCCTGTCTCCTCGCCGTCATGGCGATGGCTGCCGCGGCGGCCGGATGGGCGCGGCCGGCATCGCAGCCCTCGGCGCCACAGGCGGATGGAACCTAGGCGTGCCCGAAGCGGTCGAGGATCGCCGCCGGCATCCGCACGCCTTTATCCGTGCCCGGCTGCGCGGCATTGTATCCGTGCCCGGCTGCGCGGCATTGTTGGCCTCCGGCTGCCGGTTGCCCGGATCGGGAGCGCGTGCGCGATGCGCCAGCGCGGCCGCAACGGACGGGTGCGCCGTTTGGGAAGGACGAGCATGACGGATTTCAGGCCCGAAACCCTGCTGGCCCAGGCTGCCGGCATCGAGGACCCGGCCACCGGCGGCCTCATCCCGCCGCTGCAGCCGAGCACGACCTTCCTGCGCGACCCGGACAACGCGTATCGCCGCGGCTTCGACTATGCGCGCGACCGCAACCCGACCTACCAGCCGGCCGAGGCGGTGCTGGCAGGGCTGGAGGGCGGGGCCGAGGCGCTGCTGTTCTCCTCCGGCATGGCGGCGGCGACCGCGGTGTTCCAGGCGCTCCGGCCGGGCGACCATGTGCTGGCGCCCCAGGTGATGTACTGGGGCCTGCGCAAGTGGCTGCTCGAGACCGCCTCCGCCTGGGGGCTGGCGGTGGAGCTGGTCGATACGACCGAGACCCAGGCGGTGCGCGCTGCGCTTCGCCCGGGCCGCACGCGCCTCCTCTGGCTGGAGACGCCGGCCAACCCGACCTGGGCGGTGAGCGACATCGCCGCCCTTGCCGAGCTTGCCCACCGGGCGGGCGCCCTGGTCGCGGTCGACAACACCGTGCCGACGCCGCTGCTCACCCGGCCGCTGGAATTGGGCGCCGACCTCGTCATGCACTCGGCGACCAAGTACCTGAACGGCCACAGCGACGTGGTCGCGGGCGCGCTGGTCACCCGGCACGCCGACGCGGAGATCTGGTCCCGCATCCGCACGATCCGACATGATCAGGGCGCCATCCTGGGGCCCTTCGAGGCCTGGCTGCTCACCCGCGGCCTGCGCACGCTCCATTTGCGCCTGCGCGCCGCCTGCGGCAACGCCATGCACCTCGCCGCCCGCCTCCAGGAGCACACCCTGGTCGAGCGCGTCCTCTATCCGGGCCTGCCCACCCACAAGGGCCACACTTTGGCCGCGCGCCAGATGCAGGGCGGCTTTGGCGGGATGCTCTCCATCCTGGTCCGGGGCGGGGAACAGGCCGCCATCGCGACCGCCGCCAATGTCCGCCTCTGGAAACGCGCGACCTCGCTCGGCGGGGTGGAAAGCCTCCTGGAACACCGCGCCTCGATCGAGGGCCAAAGCTCGCCGGCGCCCGCCAACCTGCTGCGCCTTTCCGCAGGGGTGGAGGACGTGGCCGACCTGATCGCGGACCTGGAGAGCGCCCTGGCGGCCGCCGGGACCTAGGCTGCCGGGGCGCCGAAGACCGCGCCTACCTTCCGCCCACCCGGAACGCCCGCATGTGGAACGCCGCGTGCGGCCGCTCATAGGTATGCTCGCGTCCCACCGGACAGGCACGCCTGGCCAGGCAGCCGCCCATCATGCAGTCCTGGCCGGACAGCGTGCCCAGATGCGCCCGGCAGGCGGCGACCTGGTAGCCATCCGGCCGGAACGCGCCGACCGGGCAGGTCGTCAGGCATGGCCGCCCCGCGCAGCTCCGGCACGGGCTGCCGGTCGCCTCGAGCCGCGGCAGCGCCACCGGGCGATCCAGCAGCAGGGCCGCCCGCAGCGCCGCCCACAGCCCGTAGCGCTCATGGATCAGCAGCCCCAGCGGCGACGCGCTGAACCGCCCGTCCGCCCGGATCGCCCAGCGCTGGAACGGATGAAAGGGCGGCCCGTCGAACGGGAACAGGCAGGCTGCCCCCAGCGGTGCGGCGACCTCCGCCACGACCCGCCGGGTCCAGCGGTCCAGGGGCTGCGGCCCGTTTCGCTCGGGCGCCGCCTGGAGATGCGGGTACACGGCGCTGCCGACATTGCCGACCAGCAGCACCGTGGCCGGGTCGCCCGGCACCGCGTCGCCTGGCTCCGGCGCGAAGCCGCCCAGCAGGCTGAGGCCATGCGCCGCCAGCCCCGCCTCCAGTTCTGCGATCACGCCGCCACCGGCGCCAGCAGGTCGCTCACCCGGGCGCGCAGGTCCGGCAGCGTCTCGGCCTCGAACCATGGGTTGCGCTTGAACCAGGCGAGGTTGCGCGGGCTCGGGTGGGGCAGGGGGAAGAACGGGGCCGGCGCACTCCGCCAGCCGCGCACGTTCTCGGTCAGCGGCAGCGCGGTGGCGAGATAGTGCCGCTGCGCATAGGCGCCGACCAGCAGCACCAGCCGCAGGTCCGGCATGTGGCGCAGCAGCTGCCCGTGCCAGGCCGGCGCGCATTCCGGCCGGGGCGGCAGGTCGCCGGAGCTGCCCTTGCCCGGATAGCAGAAGCCCATCGGCATGATCGCGATGGCCGGGTCGTCGTAGAACTGCTCCCGCCCGACCCCGAGCCAGGCGCGCAGCCGCTCGCCGGACGGGTCGTTCCAGGGGATGCCGGTGGCATGGACGCGGGTGCCGGGTGCCTGGCCCACGATCAGCAGCCGCGCCCCCGGCTTGGGTCGCACCACCGGCCGGGGACCCAGTGGCAGCAGCCCGGCGCAGCGCCGGCAGCCACGGATCTCGACCAGCAGCGCGTCCAGGCTCGGCGCCTCGTTCAGCCCCTCAGGTAGCGGTCGATCCGGTCGCATGCTTCCTCGATCGCCTCGACCGATGCCGCATAGGAGAAGCGCAGATAGCCCTCGCCATGGATGCCGAAGCTGGTCCCGGAGATCAGCGCCACTCCGGCCTGGTTCAGGATCTCGTCCTGCAGCGTGCGCGAGCTCTTGCCCGTGCCGGTGATGTTGGGGAACGCATAGAACGCGCCGCCCGGGTTCACGCAGGAAAAGCCCGGCAGCCGGTTCAGCCGGTCCACGATCACGCCGCGCCGCTTGGCGAACGCCGCCATCATCATGTCCACCGAATCCTGCGGGCCTTCCAGGGCGGCGATGCCGGCATACTGGGCCGAGGCGTTGACGCAGGAATGGACGTTGATGGCAAACCGGGTCGCGAGGTCGATCAGCGACTTCGGCCACACGCCCCAGCCCATCCGCCAGCCGGTCATCGCATAGGTCTTGGACCAGCCGTCCAGCAGGATCAGCCGGTCCTGGATCTCCGGGTAGCCGGTGAGCGAGGCGTGCGGCACGCCGTCATAGACCATGCGCGCATAGATCTCGTCCGACAGGATCGCCACCTCGGGATGCGCGCGCAGCCCGTCCACCAGCCGGTCCAGCTCCTCCTGGGGCACCACGCCGCCGGTGGGGTTCGCGGGGCTGTTGACGATGATGAGGCGGGTGTTGGGCGTGATCCGGCTCAGCACGTCCTCGGCCGAGAAGGAAAAGCCCTTCTCCTCCAAAAGCGGGATCGGCACGGCCTTGGCGCCGGTGAACTCGATCACCGAGCGGTAGATCGGGAAGCCCGGGTCCGGGTACATGATCTCCGCACCCGGCTCGCCGAACATCTGGATGGCGAAGAACATCGTCACCTTGCCGCCGGGCACGATCAGGATCCGGTCCGGATCTACCTCCACGCCGCGGCGCTGGTACATGTCGGCGGCCACTGCCTCGCGCAGCTTCAGGATGCCGTTGGCGGGGGTGTAGCCGTGATGGCCGTCTTTCAGCGCCTTGACCGCCGCGTCGACGATGTGCGGCGGGGTCGGGAAGTCCGGCTGGCCGATGCCCAGATTGATGATCGAGCGGCCTTCCGCCTGCAGCCGCACGGCCCTGGCCAGCACCTCGAAGGCGCTCTCCGTGCCGAGCCGGTTCATGCATGCCGCGATCCGCATCCCCTGTCCCCAATCCTTGCCGAAGGCCGCGGATCATGGCGGGGCCGGGGGGCTTGGGCAAGCACGGGGCGCGCCCGGTGCCGCGGGCAAAAAAAGAACCGGGTGGAACCGCGAACGGTTTGAACCACCCGGTCGATACAGAGCCCTCAGCGCCACCTGTGTGTCACGGACGCCCGGCCCCTGGATGTGAGAAAACGCACAAAATTGTGCGTTTTCCCGACAAGAACCACATAAATCTTCGACACGGGCAGGGAGCCCCACCGGGTCTGCGGACGTTATCCTGCCGCTTTGGCACGAGCCCGGCCCATCGCTGCTTGGCATCCCGACCGCGCGTCGCTACGTTCCGGGTACGTCGCACCTGGGAGAGTTTCGATGGGTTCCTTCAGCGCATGGCACTGGATTGTCGTGCTGGTGATCGTGCTGATCGTGTTTGGCGCCGGCCGGCTGCCGAAGGTGATGGGTGACCTCGCCTCGGGCATCAAGACCTTCAAGAAGGGCATGCAGGACGACCCGGCCGTGACCAAGGCCGACGACGTTCCCGCTCCCGCCCACGAGAACACGGCCGACAAGCGGCCGGTCTGAAACCACGAGCGTGCGACGAACCGGCGGGGCCCGAACCCCGCCGACCTCATCGAGTGCCTGACCTGACGACCGCAACGGTGACTGCCGCTGCGGTCGTTTGTGTTTGGGCCGGCGGAAAGACCCTGCATCCCATGGCACCACCGGTCGATCCTGGCGTTGGTAGAGCCAGAATGATCGAGACAGGAGTGACGAGTGATGCGGCAATGGATCCTCGCCGGCGCCATCATCGGCGTGGCCGGCATCGCCCATGCGCAGACGGCCACGCTGGTCGAGGCGGATGACGCGACCAGGGTCGAGGCGTTCGGCCTGACCGTCGACGAGGTGGAGGATCTCGACCTGGTGGGTCCCAATGGCGATAGGATCGGCGAGATCGACGACGTCCTGATGACGCCGGAAGGCCAGATCACGGCGGTGTCGGCCGAAGTGGGCGGCTTCCTCGGCATCGGCGAGAAGGACGTGGTGATCGAGATCGATCAGCTCACCAAGGGCGAGAACGGCCTGGTCACCAGCCTCACCAAGGAGCAGCTGGAGGCACTGCCGAACTGGGACGACTGATCCCGCCCGCGTCTCCAGGATCACGCGCCCGGGAGCGCGCTGGCCTGGAGACGCGGACGGCCGGCGATCCTACCTGGACTCCGGCTCCAGCACGGTCCAGGTCCCGGTCGCCTGGGCCAGCAGCTTGCCGTCCTTCTCCGAAACGATCCGCCCTTCCGCCAGCACCAGCCGCCGGCCTCGGTTGAGCACGGTGCCGGTGGCCAGCACCGGGCCGGTCTCCGGGAAGATCGGCCGCAGGAACCGGGTGGACAGCTCGACCGTGGCGGTACCCTGGCCGGGCGCCAGCGTGGTCACCACCGCGCAGCCCAGCGCCGTGTCCAGCACGGTCGCCGCCCAGCCGCCATGCACCGTGCCGTGCAGGTTCAGGAAGCCCTCGTTCGGCACGGCGCGGATCACCGCCTTGCCCTGCTCCGCCTCCACCACCCGGCAGTCCATGGTGGTCGCCATGGACGAGACATGGTCGCCGTCGATCATCCCCTGGATGACCTCCAGCCCGCTGCGCGTGGAGCCGCTGGCCGCGACCCCGTCGGTCAGCGTGATCGGCCGCTTCCCGCTCATCACGCGAAGGCCTGGATGCCGGTCTGGGCGCGGCCCAGGATCAAAGCGTGGATGTCGTGGGTGCCCTCGTAGGTATTGACCGCCTCCAGATTCATCACGTGGCGGATCACATGGTACTCGTCGGCGATGCCGTTGCCGCCATGCATGTCCCGGGCGACCCGGGCGATGTCGAGCGCCTTGCCGCAATTGTTGCGCTTCATCAGCGAGATCAGCTCCGGCGCCGCCTTGCCCTGGTCCATCAGCCGCCCGGTGCGCAAGGCACCCGCCAGCCCCAGCGCGATTTCGGTCTGCATGTCGGCCAGCTTCTTCTGGATGAGCTGGTTGGCCGCCAGCGGCCGGCCGAACTGCTGGCGGTCCAGCGTGTACTGCCGGGCCTGGTGCCAGCAGAACTCCGCCGCCCCCATCGAGCCCCAGCTGATCCCGTAGCGCGCCCGGTTCAGGCAGCCGAACGGGCCCTTGAGGCCCTTCACCCCCGCCAGCAGGTTCCCATCCGGCACGAACGCCTCGTCCAGCATGATCATGCCGGTGGTGGAGGCGCGCAGCGAGAACTTGCCGTCGATCTTGGGCGTCTCGAAGCCCTTGGTGCCGCGCTCGACCACGAAGCCGCGGATCTCGCCCGCATCGTCCTTGGCCCAGACCACCGCCAGGTCCGCGATCGGCGAGTTGGTGATCCAGTTCTTCGAGCCGGACAGTGACCAGCCGCCGTCGACCTTCTTCGCCCGGGTCCGCATCCCGCCCGGGTCGGAACCGAAGTCCGGCTCGGTCAGGCCGAAGCAGCCGACCAGCTCGCCCTTGGCCAGGCCCGGCAGCCAGCGCTTGCGCTGCTCCTCGTCGCCGTAGGCATGGATCGGGTACATCACCAGCGAGGACTGCACGCTCATCGCCGAGCGGTAGCCGGAATCGACCCGCTCGACCTCGCGCGCGACCAGCCCGTAGGCGACATACGAAGCACCCGCTCCGCCATATTCCTCGGGAATGGTGGCGCCCAGCAGGCCGAGCCCGCCCATCTCGGTCATGATCTCGCGATGGAAGATCTCGTGCCGGTTCGCCTCCAGCACCCGCGGCATCAGCGAGCCCTGGCAATATTCCCGCGCCGCGTCGCGGATCATCCGCTCCTCGTCGGAAAGCTCCTCCTCCAGGAGGAGCGGGTCCTGCCAGTCGAAACGCCCGAGCCTCGCCGATGCCGCTCCAGTCGCGGCCGACGCCAGTGCCATCGCCATCTCCAAGCCTTTTGCTGCGCTGCAATCTAGCGCAGGCGGAACCATCGGTCACGGCTGGCCGGGTGCCAGAGCCGGCCCAAGGAGCATCGGGCTTTTGCGCTGCCCGCCGACCCGGCCTACGACTGGCGGCCATGCCGGCGGCCCCGCCACGGCAATTCGGGGAGGAACGAGATGAGCGACTTCGAGACCTTTGAGGTACCCGACTTCATGCTGCAGAAGGGCGGCGTGCTGCCGACCGCCCGGCTGGCCTATGCCACGCGCGGCAAGCTGAACGCCGCGCGCGACAATGCCGTGCTGGTGCCGAGCTGGTACACTGGCACCCATGCCGACAGCGAGACCTTCATGCTGGGCGCCGACCGGGCGCTCGATCCGAACAAATACTTCTTCATCCTGACCAACCTGCTCGGCAACGGCCTGTCGTCCTCGCCCAGCAACAGCCCGGCCCCCGTCGACCGCGGCCGCTTCCCCAAGGTGACGCTGCACGACAATGTCCGCCTGCAGCACCAGCTGATCACCGAGCGGCTGGGCATCGAGCGGCTGCGGCTGGTCACCGGCTTCTCCATGGGCGCCTGCCAGGCCTTCCAGTGGGCCGCGCAGTACCCGGACATGGTGCAGGCGGCCTGCCCGATCGCCGGCTCGGCGCGGACCGGCAACTTCAACAAGGTGTTCCTCCTCGCACTGCGGCGCACGCTGGAACTCGATCCCGCCTTCCAGGACGGCTTCTACGACCGCCCGCCGGTCCGCGGCATCCAGGCATTCGCCACCATCTATGCCGGCTGGGGCACCTCCGAGCCGTTCTTCCGCGAGGAGGTGTTCCGGCCGCTCGGCTCGCGCAACACGCTCGAGCACGTCGCCGACTTCTGGGAGCCCTTCTTCGGGCGCTGCGACGCCAACAACCTCCTTTCGCAGCTCTGGACCTGGGAGCAGGGCGACATCAGCGCCAATCCCACCTATGGCGGCGACTTCGAGGCGGCGCTGCGGGCCATCAAGGCACGGACGATCATCGTGCCGATCGACAACGACCGCTACTTCCCGCCAGTCGACAGCCAGGGCGAGGCGAAACACATCCCGAACGCCGAGGTGCGGGTGGTGGAATCGGCCTGGGGCCACATGGCGCTCATGAACCCTGGCGACCGGGCCGCCATCGACGCGCCGCTCCGCGAGCTGCTGGCCGGCTGAGCGGATGACCGGAGGCGGCCGGGCTGCCGTGGCAGCCCGCCGCTTTCTTCAGCGTCTCCAGCTCCGGCCCGTCCGGATGACCGTGCAGACGGACGCGCTGCTGGACATAAACATAGGAATGCAACCTCTGGCGCGTTCGCCGCAGGGGACAGCAGATATATGATGCCCGGTCCGATGTGGCTGGAAGGCCTTGGGCGATGGACAAGCCCGCGATAAGGACGACCGCGCCCGGCTCCGCGGGCAGGCGGCGGCTCGCCGCGATCCTGGCCGCCGACGTGGTCGGGCTATGCCGGGCTGATGGAGCAGGACGAGGATCGCACGCTGGCCCGGCTCAAGGCGTTCCGCCAGAGCTGCGTCGAGCCGCTGATCACCCGGTATCGAGGGCGCACCGTCAAGCTGATGGGCGATGGCGCCCTGGTCGAGTTCGCCAGCGTGGTCGATGCGGTGCGCTGCGCGGTGGCGATCCAGCAGGTCTGCGGCGGGAAGGAGGCGAAGATCCCCTCGTCCCGGCGCATCCGGCTGCGGATCGGCATCAATCTCGGCGACGTGATCCGCGAGGCCGATGGCGATCTCTACGGCGACGGGGTCAATGTCGCCGCACGACTGGAGCATCTGGCCGAGCCGGGCGGCGTGATCATTTCCGGCACGGCCTACGACCATCTCCAGGGCAAGCTCGACCTGCCGCTGGAGTTCATCGGCGAGCGGCGGGTCCGCAGCATCGAGCGGCCGGTGCGGATCTACCGGGTCCGGTTCGGCGGGACCGCTGCCCGGCTCCGGTTCAAGCTCCGCCGGCCCGGGCGCCCCGCCGCGGCCCTCCTGCTCCTGCTGAGCCTGGGTGCCGGTGCGTGGTGGCACGGCCTGCAGGGGCCTGGCCAGGACACGGCACTGCCCGACCGCCCGGCCATCGCGGTCCTCCCGTTCGACGATTTCAGCGGCGGCGAGCGGCAGGAGCGCCTGGCCGGGGCGTTTACCGAGGACCTGATCACCGAGCTCGCGCGGACCCGGAGCCTCCTGGTGATCGCCCGCAACTCGGTGGAGGCGATCAAGGGCAACGGCACCGACGTCCGCGAGGTCGGGCGGCTGCTGGGCGTCCATTATGTGCTGGAAGGCAGCCTGCAGGTCGAGCCGGCGCGCATCCGGATCAACGCCCAGCTGATCGATGCCGCGAGCGGCACCCATCTCTGGTCGGAACGCTACGACCGGCCGGCCGGCGACCTGTTCCGGGTCCGCGACGAGGTCCTGACCCGGCTGGTCGGGACGCTCACCGGCTATGACGGTGCCATCTGGACCGAGTGGCGCGAGCGCGCCCAGCGCCGCACGCCCGGCAGCCTCACCGCCTGGGACTATTATCTTCTGGCTGCCGATCCCTACCGCCGCCACGACCGGGACGGCATGCTGGAGGCCCAGCGGCTCGTGGAACGGGCGATCGTGCTCGATCCGGGCTTCGCCCGCGCCTGGGCCTTCCTCGCCGGCATCCATGAGCAGGACGCGCTGAACGGCTGGTCCGGTGATCGCGATCGTGCCTGGCAGAAGTCCGACGAGGCGGCGCAGCGTGCCGCCGATCTCGATCCGGCCGATGCCGAGGTCCAGCTGACCCTCGGCAACGCGCATTTCCGCAAGGGCGAGGTCGAGCTGGGCTGGCAGGCCTGGCAGCGTGCCCTGGAACTCGCCCCCAACAACGCGCTGGTCAACCGCTGGGTCGGCGGCAGCATTGCCCAGGCACTCGGGGCGGAACGGGCCCATGAGGGCATCAGGCTGGTCGAGCGCTCGCTGAACGAGCTCGACCCGCTCCACCCGCCCTTCCACTACCTGACCTACGCCATGCCGCTCTATTTCGCCGGCCGCTACGCCGACGTGGTGACCGCGCTGGAGAAGGTGCCCGATCCCTGGCTGGAGGTGCGGGTCATGCTGGCGCTGAGTTGCGCCCAGGCAGGCTTCGCGGACCAGGCGCGGCAGCACGCCCGGGAGGTGCTGCGCCTGGATCCCGGCTTCAACGCCGAGGCCTGGGTCGACAACGACCTCTACCAGCCGGGCGGCAGTGCTGCTGCCCTGTTCATCGCCGGCGCCCGCAAGGCCGGCCTGCCGCTCTGCGAGAAGCCCGGGGCGGCCGAGAGCTTCGACCCGCGCAACCGCCTGCCCGGATGCGATGCCGAGCGGGCTCGCATCGCCGCCTCGCGGAGCTGAAGGGCCACGTGGCTACCGGTGCACCTGCGCACCGGGAGCAGGCTTGGCCGTCCCCGCACGCGCCGGCAGGACCGCACGGACCACGCCATCCTGCTTGGTCAGCAGGTAGAGCTCGCCCTTGCCGTCGATGCCGAAGCGCAGGTCGACCCGCTGGCTGTTGCCGGTGAGCTGCTTGAGCGTCGTCTCCCGCCCCTGGTCGAGCAGCGTGAGCTCGCGGATCACCGCCTGACGGCCCTGGACGAGTTCACCGACCGGGACATGGAACACCCGGCCGCGGACGAGGTCGCCGAACACATAGTGGCCCTGCAGCGCCGGGATCGCCCGGCCGCGATAGACGAAGCCGGCCATGACCGCATCGCCCTCGTCGTGGTCGTACTGGGCCACGGGATAGGTGAAGCCGTTGCCGGCATCGTCGGCCGGCAGCCTGAACAGCTTCCGCGCGTCCTTGGGATCGAGCGCGAACGTCCCCTCGCGCAGGCCGAAGCCGTAGTTGCCGCCGGGCTGGCCGAGATTGATCTCCTCGACATGCTCCTGCCCGATGTCGGAGATGAGCATCTTCCCGGTCACGCCGTCCCAGCTGAACCGTTCCGGGTTCTTGAAGCCGAAGGCCCAGGTCTCGGGCAGGTAGCCGGGCCTGCCCAGGAACGGGTTGTCCTCGGGCACCCGGTACCCATCGTCCCCGCTGGCCAGCGGATCGATCCGGAGGATCGATCCCAGCGGCGTGGACGGGTCCTGGGCCTGGCGGAGCGGATCGGGAACGCCCTCCCGGTAGGCGCCATCGCCCAGGCCGAGATAGAGCTTGCCGTAGTCGGCCTCGCCCGGCTTCGCCGCAGGGTTGAAGGCGATGAGGTCGATCGTGTGGATCCGGGCCGGCTGCTCGGCACGCAGGACCTCGCGCCGCGAGGCCGGGTCGACGCGGTCCGGATCGTCCGGGTCCACCCGCCATTCCGTCAC
>NZ_DATMFZ010000083.1:0-70408 GCF_035556675.1 Geminicoccus sp.
AAGGTCGAGATGCTGATGCGTTTCAAGGAAAGCCCCGAACCGCCACCGCCCGGCGTCGACGCGGCCGAGCTCGCCGAGAAGGTCATGCATGCCAGCCTGATCGTGGGCGACACCCGGATCATGGCCTCCGATGGCTGCGGCACCGGCACTACCAGCTTCACGGGCGTGTCGCTCTCGCTCCAGATGCCGAACGTCGCCGAGGCCGAGCGTGTGTTCGCGGCACTCGGCGAAGGCGGGAGCGTGCAGATGCCGCTCACCCCGACCTTCTTCTCCGCCGGGTTCGGCATGGTCGCCGACCGGTTCGGGGTCAACTGGATGGTGGTCGCCGACCCGGTCGACTGACCGGGGCTCCCTTCACCTGCCAGCACATATCGGGCCTGCCGGGCTGGCCTTGCCTGGAGACATGCCATGCGCTTCATGATGCTGATGATCCCGAAGGGCTACGAGACCGCCCAGCCCGGTGAGATGCCGAGCGCGGACGCCGTGGCGGCGATGATGCGCTACAACGCCGAACTGCAGGAGGCCGGCATCCTGCGCGGCCTGGAGGGGCTGCACCCGCCGTCCGCCGGCGCACGCGTCACCTTCGCCGGCGGCAGCCCCGCGGTGATCGACGGGCCGGACATCGCCAGCAGCGAGACGCTGGGCGGCTACTGGATGATCGAGGTCCCGTCCAAGGACGAGGCGATCGCCTGGGCCAAGCGCTGTCCGGCCGGGGAGAACGAGGTGATCGAGATCCGCCAGATCCAGGAAATGGAAGACTTTCCCGCGGACGTGCAAGCGGCGGCAGCGGGCTTCACCGAGATGCAGGCAGCAGCCCAGGCCGGCCGATGAGCTGGGACGGGCGCCAGCTGGCGCCCGTCCGGTTCCGGATCAGCCGGGCAGCGTGCTGTCCACGCCCTGGACGAAATACATCATCTTCAGGAGGTCGGCGTCGCTGATCACGGTGCCTTCCGGGACCACCACCTCGCCGGCCTGGTTCTTGACCTCGCCCTGGAAGGGATGCGTGGTCTTGTTCTTGATCTCGCTGACCAGCTGGTCGAGTTCCGCCTGGACGTCGGCCGGCACCGCCTTGTTCCAAGGGGTCAGCACCACCGATTCCTCGGCGAGCCCGCCCCAGTAGTCTTCCGACTGCCAGGAGCCATCCATGACGCGCTGAGCGGTCTTGATGTAGTAGGACGCCCAGTCGTCGACCACCGAGGTCAGGCAGCGCTCCGGGCCGAACCGGCCCATGTCGGAGGCTTGGCCGATGCACCATACGCCACGCTTCTCGGCCGCCTGCACCGGTGCCGGGCTGTCCGTGTGCTGAACGATGAAGTCACAGCCCTGGTCCATCAGCGCGTTGGCGGCCTCGGCCTCCTTGCCCGGGTCGTACCAGCTGTTGACCCAGACCACCTTGGTGGTGACGTCCGGGATCACCCGCTGGGCGCCCAGCGTGAAGGCGTTGATGCCCATGATGTTCTCGGGGATCGGGAACGAGCCGATATAGCCGATGGTCTTCTTCTGACTCATCCGCCCGGCCAGATGGCCCGACACGTAGCGGCCCTCGTAGAAGCGGGCATTGTAGATGCCGACGTTCTTCGCGGTCTGGAAGCCGGTCGCGTGCTCGAAGATCGTGTCGGGGAACTGCTTGGCGACGTTGATCACCGCCTGCATGAAGCCGAAGCTGGTGGCGAAGATCAGCTTGTTGCCGGCCTGGGCCATCTGGCGCAGCACCCGCTCGGCATCGGCCCCTTCCGGCACGCTCTCCACATAGGAGGTCTGCACCTTGTCGCCGAACTCCCGCTCGACGGCGAGGCGGCCCTGGTCGTGCTGGTAGGACCAGCCGAGGTCGCCGATCGGACCCACATACATGAAGGCGATCTTGAGCGGCCCCCCGTCCTGGGCGCGGGCACCCTTCAGGCCACCGAGAAGAAACGGCGCGGCCAGCCCGCCGCCCACCAACGTTCGACGATCGATCATGCTGCACTCCATTGCGGCCCGGCGATACGCAGGCCCCATCCCACCCCTGCGGCGACGTCACAACGGAATTGGCAGGCGGTCAACCTCGTACGATGATGCTTCGTCCACGCCCCCGCCAGCCGCGATGGTGAAGCCTGGGGCATCGCCCGGACCTACAGCTAGTCTCCACCTCCGCCACTGTCGCCGCTGAAATCGTCCCAGCACCATTCGCCGGAGCCTGCCGAGCCATTCCTGGCGCAGGCCCGGGGTCGCTTGCCGAACCTCTTCCGGCCGCAGGTGGTGCACCTGACGGCAGGGATGAACTCGTTGTTGCGCCAGCGGGAAGCATCCCTCCAGGCATGCTTGCAGAAGTAGGGCCGCAGGAAGGAAGGCAAGGAGAAGGACATGAGGCCTCCTTGTCTGGACGAAACCATCCTACCAGCACCTAAAGGAACACCACCATCCAGACGCTCGAGAAGACGACCGCCCGGGTATCAGTGTCTCCAGAGAACGACAGGAGCCGCGCATGAGCACCGGCCCTGGACCCGCCAGACAGGCGGCCATGGATGCACTCGACGCTCCCCAGACCAACGTGGTGGCGGCCTGTTCCGACGCCTAGCCCGACTTCGAGGTCTGGGCGGTGGGCACGCTGCGGGCCGGGCTTTGCCATCGCCAACATCTGGGCAGCGGGCTGACGCGGCCCGAGCCGGTCCGACCGGAACGGCGCAACCTCCGGCCGGTGCGGCGGTTGCGGGGACATGGCCCAACTTCCTGGATGCCGCTCATGAACTGGTCGATGCCACGTTTCGGCCGCCGCCGCCTGGCCTCCGTGGCCGGAACCGCTGCCGCCTTCGTCGCCTGCGCCTGCGGCCGCTCCCACGCGATGCAGCCCGCAGCGGAGGGCCAGCCGGTGACCGGGGAGGAGGTGACGCCCGGCACCGGCATGCTAGCCACCGGCGCCGACCTCCTGCAGAGCAAGGGGCCGGTGAACGACATCGACATGTACCTGAACGGGTTCCATTTCTATGCCGACGACCTGGGCCGGCAGATCGAGGCGCATCACTACTGCACGCACGTCACGGAAGACTTCATTCAGTGCCTGATCTATGACGGCAACCGCTCCGGTGCCCGTCTGATCGGCATCGAGTACATCGTCAGCGAGCGCGTGTTCCTGACCCTGCCGGAGGAGGAGAAGCGCCTCTGGCACAGCCATCGCCACGAGACGCTCTCGGGCACGCTGGTGATGCCGAGCATCCCGGAAACGGTTGAGAACATGGCCATCGCCAAGCTGGTCACGACCTATGGCAAGACCTGGCACACCTGGCAGATCGATCGCGATTCCGAACTGCCGCTGGGCATTCCGCAGCTCATGATGGCCTTCACGGCGGACGGCCAGCTCCGCAGGGAGATGGTCGAGGCGCGCGACCGGGCACTGGAGATCAGCACGGCGGAAACCAGGGCCGGCCGTGAAGAGATGGCAAAGGACGCCCCGCCGGTCCGGCCCGGCGCCGATGCCTGGCAGGGCGGCCAGACCGTGCAGCTGGAGCTCGGCCAGAAGCCGGTCCAGAACCTGCCCGGCTGAGCGGCGGAGCGCGCGCCGGGCAGGTGCCAGATAGGCAGTCTAGCAGGCCTGAGCGGTCGGCTTGGTCTCGATCTTCACCCCGAGAAAGTCGAGGTTGAAGGTCACCGAGGTCACCAGGACATAGTAGAAGGAGTTGCTGTTGTTGATGGTCGCTTGGCTGATCGAGGTCGACGAGGCGATCCGCACGGCATCGACCACCCCGGACGCGCTGGTGACCTTGGCCATGACCACCGGAGCGCTGAACGGGTTGCTGCCGCTCGCATAGGTCTTGCGCACGAGCCGTGCCTCGATGGCGTCGCTGGCATTGACGTCACGATAGACCAGGCTCAGCCGGCACACCTTCACGCCGCTCGGAAACGATACGGGCGCGAAGAAGCGCGAGTTGGGCATGATCGTCTTGAGCGTACCGGCCTGCTCCTCCTCCAGATAGCCGCCGGGCGCCGGGCAGGGACAATGGGTGCCAAAGCCCATGGCCGAGATGGCGATGGTCTCCGCCTGTGCCGCGGGCGGTGCGGCTGCAGACAGTACCAGTCCGACCATCAGGGCGAGCAGACCAAGACCGAGGCGCTTCATGACGGGTTCCTTTCCTGTCGCGGGGGCCGTGCCGACCGTCGGTCGGCCGGGCTGCGCCGGTTCTGGCCGGCCGCCGGCCAAGGGCTGGCGGCGCGCGCGACGGCGGCCCGGAGCACGACCGTCGGCAACGGAGCGATTGCTCCGGCCGCCGGTCGCCGCCCTGGTCTCGCAGGCGCGATGGCATATCGGGGTGCAGCAGGATCTTCTTGCAGCGATTTGTGCCGGGCGTCTGTGCTCCAGATCACCCGGAAAACGCGGGTCGCCTCACACCCGGCCGGCCAGGACCTCGTCCAGCCAGTCGGTACGCATCTCCGGGACCGAGCGGATCAGCTTGCCGGTATAGTCGTGGAAGGGCGGCGCCATCACCTGGTCCTTCCCGCCGCTGTCGACCACCCTGCCCCGCTGCATCACCACGACCTCATGCGCGATCGCCCGCACCGTCGCCAGGTCATGGGTGATGAACAGATAGGAGAGGCCGCTTTCCTCCTGCAGGCGCAGGAGCAGGTTCAGGATCTCGTCCGCGACCAGCGGGTCCAGGGCGGAGGTGACCTCGTCGCAGATGATCAGCTCGGGCTCGGCCGCGAGTGCGCGGGCGATGCAGATGCGCTGCTTCTGCCCGCCCGACAGTTCACCTGGGAACCGGTCGGCAAAATGGGCGGGCAGCTCGATCCGGGCCAGCAGTTCCTTGACCCGGCGGCGCAGCGCATCGCCGTGCATGCCGAGATAGAAGGCGAGCGGCCGGCCGATGATCTCCCGCACGGTCTGGCGCGGATTCACCGCGACGTCCGGCATCTGGTAGATGAGCTGCAGCCGGCGGCGATGGTCCTTGCTCCGGCCGGCCAGATCGTTGCTCAGCACCTCGCCGCCGAAGCGGACCTGGCCGCTGCGTGGCGGCAGGAGGCCGGTGATCACCCGGGCGAGCGTGCTCTTGCCGCTGCCGCTCTCGCCGACCACCGCCACGGTCGCGGCGCGCTCGACCCGCAGCGACACGTCGAACAGGACCTGCTGCGCGCCATAGGCGGCATCGACCCGGTCCACCGCCAGCACCACCGACCGCTCATGGCCACCGTGGCGCTCGTGCGCGCCGCGGCGCACGCTCACCAGCGCCCTGGTATAGTCCTGTCGAGGCTGCTCCAGGATCTGCCGGGTCTCGCCCAGTTCCACCGCAGCACCATGGCGCAGCACGAGGATCCGGTCGGCCATCTGTGCCACCACGGCCAGGTCGTGGGTCACGTAGAGGGCGGCGGCGCCCTGCTCGCGGATCGCACGGCGCATCGCCGCCAGCACCTCGATCTGGGTGGTGACGTCCAGCGCGGTGGTCGGCTCGTCGAATACCACGAGGTCGGGCCGGGTGATCAGCGCCATCACGGTCATGGCGCGCTGGAGCTGACCACCCGAGACCTGGTGCGGGTAGCGCTGGCCGAAGCGCTCCGGGTCCGGCAGGCCCAGCTTGCCGAACAGCTCGACCGCGAACCGCTCCGCTTCGGCACGTGGGCCCAGGCCATGGCGGCGATGGACCTCGCAGATCTGGTCGAGCAGCCGGTGCGCGGGGTTGAAGGCGGCAGCCGCGCTCTGGGCGACATAGGCGACCCGGCGGCCACGGATGTCGAGCAGCTGCCCGACCGGCGCGCCCACCAGTTCCTGCCCGTCCAGCCGGACGCTGCCGCCGGCGAAGTGGCAGCCGGGGCGGACATAGCCCAGAGCCGCCAGACCGATGGTGGACTTGCCGGCACCGGATTCGCCGATCAGGCCCAGCACCTGGCCGCGGTCCACCTCCAGGGACACGCCCTTGACGATCTCGACGCTGTTGCCGTCGACATCGGTGCCATCGATCCGGAGATCCTCGATCTGCAGCAGCATGGCGTCAGCCCCGGCGAGAGCGGCGGGAGGCCTGGTCGAGCAGGAAGTCGACCACGAGGTTCACCGAGATGGTGAGCAGCGCGATGCAGCCGGCCGGCAGGAGCGGTGCCGGCAGGCCGAAGGCGATCGCCTGGGCGTTGTCCTTCACCATCCCGCCCCAGTCGGCGGCCGGCGGCTGGATGCCCAGGCCCAGGAAGGAGAGCGCGCTGATGAGCAGGAAGGAGAAGCAGAAGCGCACGCCGAACTCAGCGAGCAGCATGGGCAGGGCATTGGGCAGGATCTCCTTGCGTGCGATCCACCAGATCCCCTCGCCGCGCAGCTTGGCCGCCTCGACGAACTCCATGACGTTCAGGTCGACCGCCACCGCTCGGGCCAGGCGGAACACCCTGGTCCCGTCGATGAAGGCCAGGGTCAGCACCAGCACCGGCAGGGAACTGCCCATCACCGAGAGCACCAGTAGTGCGAGGATCAGGGCCGGGAACGACATGAACACGTCGACGACCCGCGAGGCCGCCTGGTCGGCCCAGCCGCCGGCGATGGCTGCCAGAAAGCCGCAGACGGAGCCCACGGTGAAGGACAGGACCGTGATCACCAGCGCCAGGCCGATCGAGCGCTGGGCGCCGTAGAGCAGCCGGCTCAGCATGTCGCGACCCAGCGTGTCGGTGCCGAGCGGAAAGCCCACAGTCCCGATCGGCTGCCAGACATCGGCCACCGGCTCGGCCTCCGGATAGGGCGCCAGCCAAGGGCCGAATGCCGCCAGGAAGGCGAACAGGAACACCAGCAGGAGACCCAGCCGGGTGATCCACGGCATCCGCCGCAGCAGCAGCGCGACGCTCATCGCGGATGCCGCAGGCGCGGGTTGGCCAGGATCGAGACGATGTCCGCCAGCATGTTCAGCCCGACATAGGTGATCGCGAACACGATGGCGCAGGCCTGGATCAGCGGGATGTCGCGCTTGGACACGGCATCCACCATGAGCTGGCCCATGCCGGGGTAGACGAACACCACCTCGACCAGGATCACGCCGACCACCAGGAAGGCCAGGTTCAGCACCACGACATTGGCGATCGGGCCGATCGCGTTGGGCAAAGCGTGGCGGAAGATGATCGCGCGGCGCGGCGTGCCCTTCAGCTCGGCCATCTCGATATACGGGGCAGAGAGTACCTGCACGACCGCCGCCCGGGTCATGCGCATCATGTGGCCGGTCGTCACCAGCGTGAGCGTGAGGGCCGGCAAGGCGATCGCCCAGAGCTTCTGGCCGAAGCCGGCGCTGGGCGAGATGCGCGAGATCGCCGGGAACCAGCCGAGCTGCACGGCGAAGACATAGACCAGCAGGTAGCCGATGAAGAATTCCGGCATGGAGATCGCGGCCAGCGTGGCGGCGGAGGTGGTCTTGTCGAAGGTCCGGTCGCGCCAAAGGGCCGAGAGCAGGCCCAGCCCGATCGCCAGCGGCACCGCGATCACCGCGGCGGTCGCGGCCAGGAACAGGGTGGCCTGCAGCCGCGGCAAGAGGACGGTGACGATCGGCCGGCCGGAGGCCAGTGAATTGCCGAAGTCGCCCACCAGCACGCCGCTGAACCAGCGCCAATAACGGACGATCGCCGGGTCGCCCAGGTTCAGCTTGGCGCGAATCGCCGCCACCGCTTCCGGGGTAGCGCTCTGTCCCAGGATCACCTCGGCCAGGTCGCCCGGCAGGAGCTCGGTGCCGATGAACACCAGCACCGAGACCGCGAACAGGGTGAGGAGGCCCAGGAGCAGCCGCTTGCCGATCAGGCGCCAGAGATCAGCCATCGAGCCAGACGCGCTCGGGTGCCCGCATGCCGCACAGGCCGAGCTGCGGGGTCAGCTCGAAATTCTGCACCCCGGCGGTGGTGGCATCGACGAAGTCGTTGAACATCGGGATGAGCTCGCCGCCATCCTCGTTGATCATCCGCTGGAGCTCGGCATACATCTGCGCACGCTTTGGCCGGTCGAGCTCGGCGCGGGCCTGGACCAGCAACTTGTCGAATTCCGGCCGGAACCAGTAGGACTCGTTCCATGCCGCCTTCGAATGGTAGGCGATGCTCATCATCATATCGGCGGTGGGCCGCCCGCCCCAGAAGGTGAAGCAGAACGGCTTCTTCATCCAGACATCGTTCCAGTAGCCATCGGCCGGCTCGCGGATGACGTCGATGTTGATGCCGGCCGCGGCCGCGTGCTGCTGGTAGAGGACGGCTGCATCCACCGCCCCGGCGAACGGCGCATCGGAGGTCGAGAACGGGATCTTCTCGCCGCCATAGCCGGCCTTCTTCATGTGGAACTTCGCCTTGTCCGGATCATAGGTCCGCTGCGGCAGGTCGGTGGCGAAGAAGGGATCGGTCACCGGGATCGGCTGGTCGTTGCCGACCCGGCCCAGGCCCCGCAGGATCTTGGCCAGGATGTCCTCGCGGTTGGCGGCGTATTTCAGCCCCAGCCGAAAGTCGTTGTTGTCGAACGGGGCCGTGTCGCAGCGCATCACCATGGAATAATGGCCGCCGCCGGCAGCGCGGTGGATGGTGACGCCGGGCATCTTGCTCAGCAGGTCGACCGTCTTCGGGTCGACCCGCTCCATGATCTGGATCTGCCCGGTCTGCAGGGCGGCCGTGCGCGCGGCCGGATCGGCGATGCCGACGATCTCCACGCTGTCGAGGTTGGCGCGGCCGGTCTTGAAATAGTTCTCGTTGCGCTCGCCGAAGATCCGCACGCCCGGGTCGAACTCGGTGATCTTGTAGCCACCGGTGCCGATGCCGGACGCCGGGTCGGAATCCTTCTGCATGATGACGAGGTGGTAGTCGGTCATGAGATAGGGCAGGTCCGCGTTGCCCTCCTCGAGTTCCACCACGACCACGTGCTTGCCGTCGGCCCGGAGGTCCTTCACCTGGGTCATGATGCCAGCGGCACCGGACTGGCTGTCCTCGCCGCGGCTCTGGTTCAGGGTCCAGATGACGTCCTCGGCATCCAGCTCCTTGCCGTCGTGGAAAGTGACGCCCTTGCGCAGGTTGAAGCGCCAGGTCTTCGCGTCCGGCGACGGCTCCCAGCTCTCGGCCAGCTCCGGCACGGCCGAGCCGTCCGTGCCGTACTCGACCAGGCAGTTGCCCCACATGAAGCTGGTGAGCTGGTGGATCGAGGCGGTCGCCAGCAGCGGGTTCAGCGTATCGGTGGTGGCCCCGCCGGTGGCACCGATCGCGACCGTGCCGCCCTTCTTCGGCTCGCCCTGCGCACGCGCCATGCCGGGCAGCATGGCACCGATGGCGGCACCGGCCCCCAGCATCGCCGTAAGCTTGCCGAAGCCGCGCCGGTCCAGCCCGCCCCGCCGCAAAGCCCGGTCATACCCGCTGAAGGCACTCATTCTCGTTTCCCCCTCATCCGAGCGCCCGGCGGCGCGATATTCATTCTCAGTAATGGACTGTCCCCGGCGGCAGGTCAGCCTTCCATCCAGACGCGCTCGGGTGCCCGCATGCCGGCAAGACCGTATTGCGGGCTCAGTTCGAAATTCTTCACCTGCTCCGTGGCGGCATCCACGAAGTCATTGAACATCGGGATGAGCGCGCCGCCATCGTCGCGGATCATCGACTGGAGCTCGGCATACATCTCGGTGCGCTTGGCCGGGTCGAGCTCGGCACGGGCCTCCAGCAGGATCTTGTCGAAGTCCGGGCGGCGCCAGAACGTGTCGTTCCAGGCCGCGTCCGACTTGTAGGCCACCGTCAGCATCAGGTCGGCGGTGGGCCGCCCGCCCCAGTAGGATACGGAAAACGGCTTCTTCATCCAGACATCGTTCCAGTAGCCGTCCGAGGGCTCGCGGATCACGTCGATGGTGATGCCGGCCTTGGCCGCGTGCTGCTGGTAGAGGACCGCCGTGTCGACCGCGCCGGAGAAGGCGGCGTCCGAGGTCGAGAGCGGGATCGCCTCGCCGCCATAGCCGGCCTTCTTCATGTGGAACTTCGCCTTGTCCGGGTCGTAGACCCGCTGCTCCAGGTTCTTGGCGAAGAAGGGATCGCCGGACGGGATCGGGTGGTCGTTGCCGACCTTGCCCAGGCCACGCAGCACCTTGTCGACGATGTCCGCACGGTCGGCCGCGTATTTCAGACCCAGGCGGAAATCGACATTGTCGAAGGGTGCCGTGTCGCAGCGCATCAGCAAGGGATAATGGCCGCCGCCGGCGGCGCGATGGATGGCGACGCCGGGAGCGCGGCTGAGCAGTTCCACCGTCTTCGGGTCGACCCGCTCCATCACGTTGATCTGGCCGGTCTGCAATGCTGCGGTGCGCGCTGCCGGATCGTTGATGGCCACCAGCTCCACGGTGGCGCAGTTGCCGCGCCCGGGCTTGAAATAGTTCTCGTTGAGCTCGCCGAAGACCCGCACCCCCGGATCATATTCCGTGATCTTGTAGGGGCCGGTGCCGATGCCTGCGGTCAGCTCCGAATCCTTGGGCATGATCAGCAGGTGATAGTCGGTCAGCAGATAAGGCAGGTCGGCATTGCCGGAATCGAGCGTGATGATCACTGCGTGGCTGCCGTCCGCCTTCAGGTCGGTGACGGAGGTCATGTAGCCGGCAGCACCCGATTCGGTGTTCTCGCCCCGGTGCAGGTTGAGCGACCAGACCACGTCCTCGGCGGTCAGTTCCTTGCCGTCGTGAAAGGTGACACCCTTGCGGATGTTGAACTTCCAGGTCTTCGCGTCCGACGACGGCTCCCAGCTCTCGGCCAGTTCCGGCACGGCCGAGCCATCGGAGCCGTACTCGACCAGGCAGTTGCCCCACATGAAGTTGGTGGCGGCATGGAGCGAGGAGGTCGAGGGCAGCGGGTTCAGCGTGTCGGTGGTGGCCCCGCCAGTGATGCCGATGGCGAGATCCCCGCCCTTCTTCGGCTCCTCCTGCGCCCGTGCCATGCTGGGCAACAGGGCACCCAGCGAAGCGCCGGCCCCCAGCATCGCGGCGAGCCTGCCGAAGCCCCGCCGGTCGAGCGCACCCTGGCGGAGAAGGCGGTCATAGCTGTCGAAGCGGCTCATCTCATTCTCCCCGGGGGCGCACTATGGTTGGCGGGCGGTTAGCGCAGTTCGCGATACTCCGGCTGCTCCTTGTCCAGCATCGCCATCAGGGCGGCGAAATGCCGGTCGTGGTGGCCGACGTCGCCGTCCCAGGCGGCCTGGGTCACCTGGACGACCTCGTCGGACAGGAGCTTCAACTTCTGGTTGCGGCCTTCCGCCAGGACCTGCAGTTCGGCGGCCCGCTCCAAATAATAGAGCCAGGAGAAGGCCTGGCCGATGGAGGTGCCGGTCACGATCGGCCCGTGGCTGGCGAGCAGGGCCACTGGCCGGCCGGCCATGACCGAAGCGATCCGGTCGCCTTCCTGGGCATGGTTGCCCATGCCGTTATAGTTCTCGTCGTAGCCGATCCGGTCGTGGAACAGGCAGTAGGTCTGGCTGATCGGCAGGAGCCGACCGCCCTCGCAGCAGGCGATCGCGGTCGTGTAGGGCATGTGGGTGTGCATCACCGCCCGGGCATGGGCGTAGCGGCGGTGCACGGCGCGGTGGATGTGGAAGGCGGTCGCCTCGACCACGCCCTCCCCGTCCAGGACATTGCCGTCACCATCGATCAGCAGCACGTCGGCAGCGGTCAGCATCGACCAGTGCTTGCCGTAGCCGTTGATCAGGAAGCGGTCGTCGTCCAGCGCGAAGCTGAAATGATTGTCGATCGCCTCGTTGAAGCCGAACTTCGCGGCGAGCCGGAGGGCTGCGGCCAGCTCGATCCGGTGCCTGCGGACGTCCGCCGCGTCACCGAGCTGCGCGACCTTGCGGTTTTCGGCCGGCACCGGCGTCTCCTCCTCGCTGGATCATTTCTAGTGACCTTACGGGTTTTGAACGCCCGATCAATTGCGATGCGGACAGGCGCCATCGTCAAGGCGACATTGTCGGCCTACAAGCCAAGCTTGATGATCGGACCGGGCTGTCCACCCGCCAGCCGCCGCTCAGCCCGGCACCAACGCCACGGAGCGTTCGTCGAAGGTCACCCAGGCCTCGGCACCCTGGGGGATCATCGTCCCTCCGGCCGGCACCGTCGCGAACAGATGCCCGACCGGGCCGTCCAGCTCGTATTCCAGATGGCTGCCCAGATAGATCGCGTGGCTGACGCTCATCCGGTTGGCCGCCTCGACCGGCTCCGGATGGACCCGGATCGCGTGCGGGCGCACCGCAAGGGTGGCGGCACCCGGCGGCAGGGCGCGGCCCGGCAACTCCAGCGTCGAGCTCCCGACCCGGACCGTGGCGCGGCCCCCATCGATCCGGGCGATCTCCGCGGCCAGGAGGTTGGCATCGCCGATGAAGTCGGCGACGAAGCGCGAGGCAGGTTCCTCGTACAGTTCGCGCGGCGTGCCGGCCTGGGCGATTACCGCCTGGTTCATGACGATGATCCGGTCGGAGACGGCCAGGGCCTCCTCCTGGTCATGGGTGACATAAATCGAGGTGATGCCCAGGCGCTGCTGCAGGTCGCGCAACTCCTCGCGAACCTTGCGGCGCAGCTTGGTGTCGAGATTGGACAGGGGCTCGTCGAACAGGAGCACCTGGGGCTCCAGCACGATGGCACGCGCCACCGCGACCCGCTGCTGCTGGCCGCCGGAAAGCTCGGCCGGCAGGCGCTCGCCATAGCCGGCGAGGCCCACCGTGGCGAGCGCCGCCTCGGCACGCTCGCGCACCTCAGCCTTGGGCCGCCGCGTCACCGACAGGCCGTAGCCGACATTCTCCAGTACGGTCATGTGCGGGAACAGGGCGTAGGACTGGAACACCATGGCGACGTCCCGGGCGGTCGCCGGCAGGTGGGTGACATCCTGGTCCTCGATGAAGATCCGCCCGCCGGTGGCCAGCTCCAGGCCGGCGATCATGCGCAGCGTCGTGGTCTTGCCGCAACCCGACGGGCCCAGGAGGGTCACCAGCGTGCCGGCCTCGACCGCGAAGCTGACGTCGCGCACGGCGACCACCTTGCCGTAGGCCTTGGTGACGTTCTCGAACCGGACGCTGGCGACGCTCACGAAGCTGCTCCCACGGGTGCTGCCACCGGCACGGCGCTGCGGCGGCCGAGCCGCCGCTGGCCGACCAGAAGCTGGAAGATGCCGATCACCACCAGCATGACCAGGATCAGGACCGAGCTGTAGGCCACGGCGATGCCGTACTCGCCGTTCTCGACCCGGCCCAGGATGTAGGTGGTGGCCATCTCGTAATTGGCGGAAACCAGGAACACGACGGCACTGATCGCGGTCATGGCGCGCACGAAGCTGTAGACCAGTGCCGCTAGGATGGCCGGGCGGAGCAGCGGCAGGACGATCCGGCGCATGGTGGTGAAGCTGGACGCGCGCAGCGTCAGGGACGCCTCGTCCAGGCTCTTGTCGAGCTGGCTCATCGACGCGATTCCGGCGCGCACGCCCACCGGCATGTTCCGGAACACGAACGAGATCACCAGGATGATGCCGGTGCCGGTGATCTCGATGGGCGGCACGTTGAACGCCAGGATGTAGGCGATGCCAATCACCGTGCCGGGAATGGCGAAGCTCAGCATGGTGCCGAATTCGAAGGCCCGCTTGAAGCCGAACTCCTGGCGCACCAGCAGCCAGGCGGTGAGCAGGCCGATGGCGGCCGTCGGCACCGCCGCGGTCAGGGCGATGGCAATCGTGGTGGAGAAACTGTTCCAGGCGGTGCCGGACCAGACGATGCCGTGCTCGCCCGTCGTGACGCCGAAGGCGGCGATCATGTGGCGCAGGGTCGGCGTGTAGTCGCGCCCCCAGAACTCGACCAGCCCACCCACCAGGATCAGCGCGTAGAGCGCAATGGTGAGCACCGCCCACGGGATCGTCACCGCGTAGAGGGTGTAGCGCAGGCCCGGGACCAGCTGGAGCGGGACGCCGGAATCGCCCTTGCCGGTGACGGTCGTGTAGTTGCGCCGGCCCAGCCAGCGCTGCTGCGCCCAGAAGGCCAGGAGCGTGAAGGCCAAGAGGATCAGCGCCATCAGCGCGGCGCGCGACGGCTCGTGCTGGGCGCCCACCATGGCGAAGAAGATCTCGGTGGCGAGCACGTCGAAGTCGCCGCTGAGCACCAAGGGGTTGCCGAAATCGGCCAGGCTCTCGATGAACCCGAGCAGGAAGGCATTGGCCAGGCCCGGGCGCATCAGCGGCAGCGACACCGTCTTGAACGTGGTCCAGCCATCGGCGCGCAGCGTCTGCGCAGCCTCCTCCATGGACGGGCTCACCCCCTCGACCACACCGATCAGCACCAGGAAGGCGATGGGGGTGAAGGCCAGCGTCTGGGCGAACCAGACGCCGGGCAGGCCATAGATCCAGCGCCCGGGCTCGATGCCGAACATGGTGGCCACGAACTGGGTCACCGTGCCGTTGCGGCCGAACAGCAGGATGATGGCGAGGCCGATCACGAAGGGCGGGGTGATGATCGGCAGCACCGTCAGCACCCGGAGCGAGCGCTTGAACGGGAACGGCGTGCGGGTCGCGATCAGGGCGAAGGCTAGGCCCAGTAGCGTCGTGGACAGGCCGGTCAGGACCGCCAGCAGCAGCGAGTTCCAGGCGACCCCGCAGCGCACGGTCGAATAGGTGCAGGCCAGCCCCCAGATCCGGGCGTCGAAGAACTGGTCGGCGAACTGGTCCGGCACGAAGGCCCGGGCCAGGATCATGCCGACCGGCACGAACACGAACAGGCCGACGACGGCGACCACCAAGCCGATCGAACCGGCGACGAACCGGTCGCCCTTGACCAGACCGCGCCCCGCCAGCCCGTTGGTCAGGGTGAACAGGAAGGACAATGCCACCAGCACCGCCCCTGCCCCCATCCCGTACTGGCGGGAGCGGTCCGGGACGAACGGCGCCAGCCAGGCGGCCGGGCCGCGATGGTTGACCGCGAGCCCCTGGATCGCGAGCCAAGCGATCCCGAGCAAACCTGCCAGCACCAGGAGATTGGCGCGGCGTGCCGGGTCCATCCCCTGCCGCAGCGCCAGCAGCGGCAGGAGCAGCGGGACGAGCAGCGGCAGGAGCCAGACCCGGCCGAGCCACAGCCCCTGGGCCAGGCCCGACGCATAGTCCCGGTCGGTGAACAGCCCGGCATTCAGCCAGGCGAACGAGAAGAAGCCGTCGTCCTGGGCATACCAGGGCAGCAGGACGAAGCCGCACCAGCCAACCAGAAGCCAGGCGACGAGGGGTCGGTCGTGGTGCGGCTGCATGGATTCGTCAGCGGGGCAGTGACGAGACTTCGTCGTCCCACCGCTTGAGGAGACGGGCCCGCTCCTCTGAGCTGCCATACTTGGCGAAGTCGTAGTCGATCAGCTTGATCTCGGACAGCTTCGGGCTCTCCGGGGGCGGCTCGGCATTCTTGTTGGACGGAACCTGGTAGGACTTCGCCAGGCGGGCCTTCTCCTGCACGTCCGGCCGGAGCGCGAAGTCGTAGAACTGCTCCGCCTCCTCGATGTTGCGGGCACCGGCGATGATGCTCATCGAGCCGATCTCGTAGCCGGTGCCTTCGCAGGGGCTGACCACCTCGATCGGCGCGCCCGTGGCCTTCATGGTCACCGCGTCGTGCTGGAACACGATGCCGACCATGGTCTCGCCTTGCGCTGCCGCCTTGATCGGCGCGGAGCCGGACTTGGTGTACTGGTTGATGTTGGCATGCAGGGCCTTGAGATAGTCGAAGCCCTCCTCCTCGCCCATCAGCTGCACGAAGGTGGCGAGTGCCGTATAGGCCGTGCCCGAGCTGTTCGGGTTGGCCATCTGGATCTCGCCCTTGAACTCGGGCTTGATCAGGTCGGCCCAGCACTTGGGGGCTTCCAGGCCCTTCTGGGCGAGCAGCTCGGTGTTGTAGCCAAAGCCCAGCGCACCGGCATAGATGCCGACGGTCCGCCCGCCCGATGCCTGGTACTGGGCGAGCGCCCAATCCTGCAGGTCGGCGTTGGCCGGGGATTCATAGACCTCGGTCAGCCCCTCCTCGGCGGCCTGGAGATGCGGATCACCGGTGCCGCCCCACCACACGTCGCCCTTGGGATTGTCCGCCTCGCTCTTGACCTGCGCATAGGTCTCGCCGGAGCTCTTGCGGGTCATCGCCACGGAGATCCCGGTCTCCTTCTCGAACTCCGTCGTCATGAGCTGGCACCAGGCCTCGTCGACGACGCAGTAGAGGGTGAGCCTGCCGGCAGCGCCGGCCGGCAACGTCCAGGCGCCGATCAGCGCTGCGGCACAGCTGGCGGTCAACAACGCGCTACGCATTTCCCGAGCCTCCCGCGGGCCCGGTTCTGCCGGCCGGCCCGTCACGTTCCAATGCTGGGCATGACAGTTTCGTGACGAGCCGTTTCCGTCAAGCCGGAGCACACCAGCCTAGGCATTCAAACCTGCGGCCGGTCCCGGTCGGCGGCGACCTTCTCGGCGGTGAGCAGCGCCGGATCCTTGGCCGGCGGCTGGGCCGGGGCCACCGGCTCGTCCTCGTCCTTCATGTTGCGCTTGAACGCCTTGATCCCCTGGGCAACGTCACCCGCCACCTTGGGCAGCTTGCCGGCGCCGAAGATCAGCACGACGATCACCAGCAGCACCAGCATTTCCCAGATACCCAGGCTCAAGGCCCACACTCCCCGCTCTATGGCTGCCCTCCTATATGGCCGGGCCGGAGGCAGAGCCAAGACTGATCCTGTTCGCCGCTGCCGAAGTCGCGCTAGGGTCGGGCCGACGGTTCGGCATCCTTGCAAGGAGCGGGGCGATGGAACGGACAGGACGCCGGGGACGCACCAGGGAGCCGCGCCAGGAGCACGTGGCCGCCGGCACGGCCAGCCAGCTCCGCCGTATCCTGCCGCCGATCGAGCCCTGGCCTGCCGATCGGGTCGCCGCCGTGCACGAGGCGGCGCTGCGGCTGCTTGAGGATGCCGGGATCGAGTTCCTGAGCCCGGCCGCGCGCAGCCGCTGGCGGGCGGCACGCGCCACGGTCGACGAGGCCAGTGCGGTGGTGCGCATCCCGCGCGAGCTGGTCATGGACGCCCTGGCGTCGGCCCCTTCCAGTTACCGTCTGCATGGACGCAATCCTGCGCGGAACCTGGTGATCGGCGAGAACGCGGTGGCGTTCGGCCTGGTCTCCGGCCCGCCCACCGTGGAGGACCGGGTCCACGGGCGCCGACCCGGCAACCTCGCCGACTACCGGCTGCTGGTGCGGCTCGCCCAGAGCTTTTCGATCGTCAACTATCTGGGCAACCAGCCGGTACCGCCCACCGAGCTGCCGGCCGAGAGCCGGCACCTGGACGCCTGTCTCGCCAACATCCAGGAGGGCGACAAGCCCTGGGGCTGCAGCGCCATCGGCGCGGAACGGGCCAGGGATTCGGTGGCGATGGCAGCGATTGCCCGGGGGCTCAGCCTGGACGAGGCGATGACGGCACCCGGCTGCAGCACGGTCGTCAACGCCAACAGCCCCAGGCGCTTCGACGGGCCGATGTGCGACGGGCTGATGGCGATGGCCGAGCTGGCCCATCCGGTGGTGGTGACACCCTTCACCCTGATGGGGGCGATGGCGCCGGTCAGCCTGACCGCGGCGCTGATCCAGCAGCATGCCGAGGCTCTGGCGGGGCTCACCCTGGTCCAGCTCACCCGCAAGGGCGCACCCATGGCCTATGGCGCCTTCACCTCCAATGTCGACCTGAAGAGCGGTGCCCCGGCGTTCGGCACGCCGGAGAACGTCAAGGCAACGCTGATCGCCGGCCAGCTCGCTCGCCATGTCGGCCTGCCCTACCGAGCCTCCAATGCCTCGGCCTCGGTGGCGCTCGACGCGCAGGCGGCCTACGAATCGCTATTCTCCCTGTTCGCCGCGGTCATGGGCGGGGCCAACATGGTCTACCATGCGGTCGGTTGGATGGAGGGCGGGCTGGTCGCCTCGTTCGAGAAGATCGTGCTGGACTGCGAGCTGGTCCAGGGCATCGCCGAGATCGCCGCGGGCGTGGAGGAAGAGGATGTCGAGGCGGCACTGGCCGCCATCCTGGAGACCCCGGCGGGCGGCCATTTCTTCGGCACGGAAACCACCATGGCCCGCTACCAGCGCGCCTTCTACCTGCCGATCCTGTCCGACTGGCGCAACTTCCAGCAGTGGAGTGCGGCCGGTGCACCCGACGCGGCGGCGCGTGCCACCCGGATCTGGCAGGAGCGCTTGGCCGGCTTCGAGCCGCCGCCCCTGGACCAGGCAATCGCCGAGGCGCTCGACGAGTTCGTTCAGCGCCGCAAGGCCGAGATCGCCCAGGGCGTGCTGCGCCCGGCCTGAAGCCCTGCCGGCGCTTCGGCAAACCCGCTAGAACGCCCGGGCACGGACCCGCAGCCAGGAGGACGCCATGCGCCGGGTGGACGCGTTTGCCCGCGAGGTCGAGGAGTGGGAGAACATCTTCATCCCGCTCGAGGACGGCACCAGGCTGGCTGCCCGGGTCTGGCTGCCGAAGGACGCGGCGGCAGCGCCGGTACCGGCGATCCTGGAGTACCTGCCCTACCGCAAGCGCGACGGGACGGTGCATCGCGATGCCCTCACCCATCCCTATCTGGCCGGGCACGGCTATGCCTGCCTGCGGGTGGACATGCGCGGCAATGGCGACAGTGACGGCATCATGGAGGGTGAATACCTTCCTCAGGAGCAGGACGACGCGCTGGAGGTGATCGCCTGGATCCGCCAGCAGCCCTGGTGCACCGGCCGGGTCGGGATGATCGGGATCTCCTGGGGCGGGTTCAATGGGCTGCAGGTCGCCTGGCACCAGCCGGAGGGGCTGGATGCGGTGATCTCGCTCTGCTCCACCGACGACCGCTATGCCGACGACATCCACTTCAAGGGTGGCTGCCTGCTCTGCGAGCAGCTGGGCTGGTCCTCGACCATGCTGGCCTACAGCTCGCGGTCAGCGGACCCGGCCATCGTCGGTGAGCAGTGGCGCGTGCAGTGGCTGGAGCGGCTGGAGCGGGAGCCTCATCTTGCGTCGGTCTGGATGGAGCACCTGACCCGCGACGCGTTCTGGAAGCACGGCTCGATCTGCGAGGACTACGGCCGGATCCGGACTGCGGTCATGCTCGTAGGCGCCTGGGCGGACAGCTATCACGACCCGGTGCCACGCATGCTCACCCACCTGAAGGCGCCCAGGCAGGCGATCATCGGGCCGTGGGTGCACAAATACCCCCATTTCGCGGTTCCGGGTCCGCGGATCGGCTTCCTCCAGGAGGCAGTGCGCTTCTACGACCGCTACCTGAAGGACGTGGACAACGGTGCCGACCAGGCGCCGGCACTGCGCGCCTATCTGATGGACGGCGTGCCACCGGCGACCCAATACGAGCATCGTCCGGGGCGCTGGGTGGCGGAACCAGACTGGCCCTCGCCGAGGATCACGACCGTGCCCCTGCATCTGGGACGGGGCCGGCTCACTGACGCGCCGGAACCGGTGGAGCCAATGTCGATCTGCTCCCCCCACACGGTGGGCCAGGCGGCCGGCGAGTACTGCCCGATCTGGCTGGGCCCAGAACTGCCTGGTGACCAGCGCATCGACGATGGCGGCTCGCTCCTGTTCGACGGCCAGATCCTGGCCGACGACCTCACGATCCTGGGCGGGCCGGTGCTGGAGGTAACTTTCCAGAGCGACCGGCCGCAGGCCAACCTCGCCGTACGCCTGTGCGATGTGGCCCCGAACGGCGCCTCGGCGCGGGTGACCTATGGCGTCCTCAACCTCTGCCACCACACGAGCCACGAGCACCCGGAGAAGCTGGTGCCCCGGCAGCGTTACCGGGCCCGGATCGAGCTGGACGAGGTCGGCTACCGCTTTTCGGCCGGGCACCGGCTGCGGCTCGCGGTCTCGACCGCCTACTGGCCGCTGATCTGGCCGTCACCCGAGAACGCCACCGTCACGTTAGAGCTTGAGGAGTGCCGCCTGCTACTGCCGGTCCGGCCGCCGTGCGCCCACGACCCGGCACCCTCCTTCGCCGAGCCGGAGGCGGCGGCACCGCTGGAGGAGATCGTCCACCGTCCGGCCACCAACCGCCGCCTGACCACGATCGATGCCGGCACCGGAATCCAGCGCCTGGAGATCCTGGACGATTTCGGCGAGTTCGAGATCGTGGCGCACGGGCTGGTCACCGGCAGCGTCGGCCGGGAATGGTACGAGATCCACCCCGACGACCCGCTCTCCGCCAAGATGCGTACGCACTGGACCGAGACCTCCCGGCGCGGCGACTGGTCCGTACGCACCGAGAGCTTCGCCAGCATGCATGCCGACCAGACCCATTTCCACCTGACCGCCCGGGTGGAAGCCTATGAGGGCGATCGGCTGGTGTTCGAAAAGGACTGGACGACCAGCCACGAGCGCGGCTGCGTCTGACGCCGGCCCCCAAGGACAGGGGGCCGGCTGGGCCGGCTTCCGGTCAGTCGGCCGGCAGGGTGAACTCGACGCGGCGGTTCTGCGGCTCGCGCACCCCGTCCTCGGTCGGGACGCGCGGCCGGGTCTCGCCATACCAGGTGACGTCCATGGCCTCGGCAGGCACGCCCATGGTGGTCAGGAGCGCCGCGGCGTTCTTCGCCCGCCGCTCGGAGAGCTGCAGGTTGTAGGCCTCGGTGCCCGACCGGTCGGCATGGCCGGCCAGCACGATCCGGGGCGACTGGCCGCTGCGGTAGGCCGCCGCGACCTCCTCCAGCACGGTCTGGCCGACCGGCGTGATCGTGGCATCGTCCCAGGCGAAGAACACGATGAAGGCCTGTTCCTCGTCGCCGTCCAGCGCGGCGTCGACCCTGTCCATCGCGTCCTCGAAGCGCTTGCGGCACTCCGCGACCTGGTCGAGCCGCCCGGCCTCGGCACCCTCGAACCAACAGTCCCAGGCGACCTGGGCGCTGGCGGCATCCAGCGGCGCCAGCTTGCGCGCGTTTCTCCCAAAGGCGTCGAGCAACCGGGCACGGCCGGTGGCCAGTGCACCATCGGCATCTGTGCCGGCGGCACGGTACTCCAGCCCGTCCGGCATCACGACCTGATCCGGCACCTGCGCCAGCCCCTTGGCCGAGGCCACCGCCTTGCGCAGGAAATGGTCCTCGTCGCCCCCATCGCCCCGGCCGCCGATGGTGTCGGCGAGCTCCAGATAGCCCACCCTGAGCTGGTCGTTGAAGGCCGGCCCCTGCGGGACCATCCGGCGCACGGCCTCGATGTCGTATTGCTTGAGGTAGTAGTCATCGATGCCGGCAGGGTTGAGCGTGCCGAAATGGGGAGCCGGCGCCTGGGTGCAGCCCACGGCGACCAGGCCCAGGCTCGTTGCCACCAACAGACGCGCGCCATTCAGCATCGTGCACCTCTTCCAGTTACCACCCTGCCGGCGGCGGGTTCGAAAAACGCTGCTTGCCGCAGGCGACGCCCGGAAATGGTTGTCGCGCGGGGCATGGCTGCCGCATGGCGCCATCATTGCCGCGCGGGCGACAACAGGACAGGCGCGCGATGGCATCAAGACTTTCCACCATTGCGCGGGGACGGCGAAACCCACGGTGTTGCAGCAGAGCCGCGCGCCGTCATCCCCGACGCCGCAATGCTGCCAGATGCGTGGTCATGAAGGCTTGCGCCCGGTCGAGTGCAACAGCCAGCGCCGCGACCCGCTCCGGCGTAACAGCCTGGGCTTCCGCATCCAGTGCCAGCACCGCCACCTCCCGGGCACCGAAACTGGCGGACGCGCCTTTCAGGGAATGGGCAATGCGGCTGGCATCGGCGCCGTCCCGGGCAGCTCTGCCCATCTCGGCCAGATAGTGGCGCGCGGTGGCGAAGTAGAGGACCGACAACTCCTCGGACAGGTCCGGGTCGTCGCCGACGAACTCGCGGAGCCGGGTCAGGTCGACCGGGTCACCGTCCGGGCGAGGATGCGCCGGCTCCGCGTCCAGGACCGCACGCACCGTGGCCAGAAACGTACCGAACTCCAGGGGCTCGAGGAGGCAGGCGCGCACCTCCGGCCGGTCGGGCGGTGCCGTGGCGACTCCCACCAGGATGGTCGGCACCGTCCCCTCGCCGGCACCAGGCGGCTGCTCGGCGCGGCGGGCACGGGTACCGGCGATGACCAGCAGATAGGCGGCCGCACCGGGCGCCACGTCATCGGCGGCCTCGTCCACCTGGTAGCCCAGGCTCTGGAGGACATGACGCACCAGCCGGCGGGTCGAGGAAGTCACCCCGGTCATCAGGATCCGGCGCGGCTCGGTAGATGCGTCCATCTTGAACTGGAACCCGTGCGGCCAACCGAGGCCGACGATGGCGGTTGGCGGCGCGGCGGGTCAAGCCGTAATTTCGCGCAATGATTGAATTGCCCACCTGATTATTCGCCATGCATCCGAGCTAGTCGCGGCTGCTCCCGGCGATGCCGCAGCGCCTGGCCAGCCGTGCCGCCAGCCCGGCGTTGGCGACGATCAGTTCGCGGTTGAGTTCCACCGTTCTGCCCTCGGACAGCCGGGCCATGGCGGCGAGCAAGGCCGGGGTCGCGGCCTTGCCGCTGCGCTCGGCCTCCGGCACGGAAGCCCGTGCGTCGGCGACCAGCCGCGCCGCCTCCGCGCCGCTGAGCGCCAGGCCCGCCGGCGGCTGGGCCGCCAGCACCACCCCGGAGCCGAACCCGAGTTCCGCCCAGGCGGAGAGCCAGCGCTGCAGCGTACCCTCGTCCCAGACCGGTGCCACCGGCAGGCCGGTCTCGGCCGTGTAGAAGCCCGGCATCTGCTCGGTCTGCCAGCCCAGCACCGGGATGCCCAGCGTCTCCAGGCGCTCCATGGTACGTGGCAGGTCCAGGATGATCTTGGCGCCGGAGCAGACCACCACCACGCGGGCCCGCCGGATGGCGTCCAGGTCGGCCGACACGTCGTCGCTCTGCTCGACGCCGTAGTGGACTCCCCCGATCCCGCCGCTCGCCATCCAGCCGATCCCGACCCGGGCGGCGACCTCCACCGTGGCGGCGACCGTGGTGGCACCGTTGCCGCCGCAAGCCATCACCAGCGGCAACTCGCGCAATGAGCATTTGGCGAAGCCCTGCTCCTTGGCGAACCGGGCGAGCTCGGGCTGGGTCAGGCCGACGCGCAGCGTCCCGTCCAGCAAGCCGATCACGGCCGGCACCGCGTCCTCCGAGCGGACCGCATCGGCCATCCGGAGCGCGGTCTCGAGATTTTGCGGCCAGGGCAGGCCATGGCTCACCAGCGCGGTTTCCAGTGCTACCACTGGCCGGCCGTTCTGCAGGGCGGCGGTGATCTCGGCGGCGACTTCGATCGGCATGGTTGCGAGCCTCTCCCGACATCCGCATATCTGCCGCGGCCGGCAGGCCCAGATGGGCATCCGGGTCAATTCCAAGGGGCATGCCGATGTCGTCGTTCGCTCGTCAACAAAAAGCACTGGTGACCACCATGGTGCTGATCGCCGCCGCCGAGGGCGAGATGACCGACAGCGAGCTCGGCATGATCGGCCGCCTCGTCGCCACCTTGCCGGTCTTCCGGGACTTCGACCGCGAGAGCATCCCCGAGATCGGCCGGCACGTGGCGCTCGTCCTGCAGAAGGAGCGCGGCGTGAACGAGCTGGTGAAGGAGATCCAGGAAGCGCTGGACCGGCCGATGCGCGAGACCGCTTATCTGCTGGCCTGCGACGTCGCCGCGGCCGACGGGGTGGCGGGCCAGGAGGAGCTCCAGGTGCTGGAGAACCTGCGCGACTGGCTGGAGCTGGACAGCCTGGTGGCCGCGGCGATCGAGCGGGCGGCGGCTGCCCGCTATCGCAACCACCACTGACGGGGCCAGCCCTTGGCCGGCGAACGCGTGCAACCCTGCGGCTCCCGCAGGAGCTTTCCCTGCCCGGCCCCCGCCGATGGCGTGCTGCTCGCCCCTGAGGACGTGGCGCGGCTGGACCGCTTGGCGATCGAAGCCGGCACGCCTGGCAGCGTGCTGATGGAGCGCGCGGGCACCGCGGTCCTGCGCGCGATCCAGGCGCGCTTCGCCCGCCGCCCCGTGGTCGTCCTTTGCGGCCCCGGCAACAATGGCGGCGACGGCTGGGTGGTCGCACGGCTCCTCCAGCAGGCGGGCTGGCCGGTCGAAGCCGTTTCCCTGGTCGACCCTGCATCGCTGCGAGGCGATGCCGCACTGGCGTTCGCTGCCTGGCAGGCGCCGTGGCTCCCGGTCGAGGCAGCGCTGGAGCGCAGGCCGGGCCTGTGGGTGGATGGGCTGTTCGGGGCTGGCCTCGCGCGGGACGTAACCGGCAGGGCCGCACGGCTGATCGAGCATATCCTGGCGCAGGGGACGCCGGTGGTCGCCATCGACATCCCGTCTGGCATCGACGGTACCACCGGGCTGGTGCGAGGCTGCGCGCTGCGCGCAGCCCTCACCGTCACCTTCGTCCGCAAGAAGCCGGGGCTGGTCCTGCTGCCCGGCCGCCTCCATGCCGGCGAGGTCGTCGTCGCGGACATCGGCATCGGTGCCGGCGAGTTGGACCAGGTTGCCGGCACGGTCCGGATCAACCAACCCTCGCTCTGGCGGCACCTGCTGCCGCGCCGCGACGCCCTGTCCCATAAGTACCGGTTCGGCCATGCGGTGGTGGTGGGCGGCCCTGCCGCCGCCACCGGTGCTGCCCGGCTCACCGCGGTGACCGCCCTGCGCATCGGTGCCGGAGTGGTCTCGGTCGCCTGCGATCCGGACGCGCTGCCGCTCTATGCCGGGGAGAGCGCCGACCTGATCACCGTGCCCATGGCGGACGAGTCGGTGCTCGACCGGCTGCTGGCCGACGAGCGGCGCAACGCGGTGGCAATCGGGCCGGCCGCCGGGGTCACCGACCGCACCCGGGCGCGGATCCTGCGGCTGTTCGAATCCGGCCGGCGGCTGGTGCTGGATGCCGATGCGCTCACCGCGATCGCCCCCTGTACCGGCAGGCTGCCGGCCCAGGGCGATGTCGTGCTGACGCCGCATGAAGGCGAGTTCCACCGGCTGTTCCCGGACCTCACCGGCCCGCGGGTCGAGCGTGCCCGGCTGGCCGCCGCCATCTCCGGCGCCGTCCTGGTCCTCAAGGGCGGCGACACGATCGTGGCGGCGCCGGACGGGCGCCTGGCCATCCTCGATCTCGCCGCCCCGGCACTCGCGACCGCAGGTGCGGGCGACGTGCTGGCCGGAGCGATCCTGGGCCTGCTCGCCCAGCACATGCCGGCCTTCGAGGCGGCGGCCGCGGCGGTCCGATTGCATGCCGAGGCCGGCGCCGCACTCGGGCCAGGCATGATCTCGGCGGATCTGCCCAGGACGATCGCCGGCCGACTTGCGCTGCACTGAACACGCTGCACCGGCGAACAGGGTAGCCGGGCCCGCCACCCCCTGGTTGCCGACGATCGCAGGCGTTACGCCGTAGTCGCCGACGACGCGCAGCCGGTCCCGACCGGGCCGACCGACAGCGCGCGGCTCAGGTTCGGGCAGTGCAGGGGGATGAAGTGAGCGAGGCCGGTCGCCCGCCGGGGGGCTTGAGGGCGGATCCGCCGACCACGATGCTGCCGGCTGCCGACCTGCAGGCCATGCTGGACGGCACCGAACGGGCGATGTTGCTGGTGACGCGCCCGGACGAGGTGCAGCCGCATCCGGTGATCGTCTGGGCGAACCGGGCGCTGCGCGAGCTGACCGGGCTTGCCGGCCATGAGCTGGCCGGCGCCCGCCTGCGCCGCCTGCGCGCCGGCGGACCGGACGAACCCGGCTTCGCGGCACTCCTGAACGCGCTGGCCGCGGGCCAAGCCTGGACGGGCGAACTGAACTTGCCGACCAGAACCAGCGGCACGATCGGGCTCATCGCTCGGATCGAGCCCCTGGCCGACGGTTGCCGAGCCCTGGTGACCCTGGAGGTGCTGCCGGCCGGCCGCGGCGGGCCGGGCGAGCCGGACCTGGCCGGTGCTGTGCGGCTGCTGGGCGACCTGATCGGCGGCGGCTTGTACCGCCTGCACGCCGATGTCGATGCCGGGCTGAAGCTGGTATGGGCCGATGCCGCGGTAGAGCGGCTGACTGGCTATGCCCTGCCCGAGCTCCTGGCCCGCGGCGGGCTATCCGGCCTGGTGGTACCCAGGCACCGCGCCCGGCTCCGCCGCCGCAACCTCGACCTCATGAACGGGGTCGCGACCGAGATCTGCTACCGGCTGCGGACCGCCGATGGCCGTGAGATCCGCATGATCGACCGGGCGCGCCCGCTGCGGACCGGCGGCGGCGCAGCTGCCGCCACCGGCCTGCAAGTGGATCGCGCGGTCGGCACGCTGCGGCTCGACCATGCCGGGGAGACTACGGGCCGTGGCAGCGGACCGTCCGCCGAGGCCCAACTGATGGCCGAGCTCCTGGATGGGACCATTCTGATGGTCGATGCCGAGCTGCAACCGCTCTGGGTAGCCTCCGGCCACGACGACGCCCTGTCCCTGGCGCTGGCCGACCTTGATGGCGGGCCGCTCGACGAGGTGCTGGGGGAAGAACTGGCCGAGCAGTGGCGCGATTGGATCGAGCAGGCGCTGGTCACGGGCCGCCGGACCCAGACCGGCTTTCGCTGGCCGGCCTCGGGCCAGGTCTGGCATCTGCTCGCCACACCGATGGGTGCCGACGCCGCGCTCTTGGTGGTGCGGCCGCTGCCGGCTGGCCAGGACGAGCGAATCGGGCAGTCGCCGCGGACCGGGTTCGCCGCCGGGGAGGAGCCGTTCCTGCAGCTGGTGCTGGAGCATGTCGCCGACGGCGTGCTGGTGCTGGGCGAGGACGAGACCGTGCGGCGGGCGTCGCGTGCCGCCGAGCGGATCTTCGGCCTGCCGGCCAGCGCGCTGCACGGGCGCAGCGTCGCCAGCCTGTTCCAGCCGCAGGAGCGGCAGTCGGCGGGCATGGCGGAAGCGCCCGGCCGGTTCGAGGAGCGCACCGCGGTCCGGGCCGCGGGCGAGCTGGTGCCGGTGGAGGTCCTGACCATGCGGCTGCCGGGCGAGCTGCCGGGCGGCGTCCTGATCGTGCGCGACATGACCCTGCGCAAGCAGACCGACGCCACCATCCGCAACCTCGCCTATACCGACCCGCTCACCGGCCTGCCCAACCGCCTCCTGTTCCTCGACCGGCTGGAGCAGGCGATCGAGCGGGCCAGGCGCAACCGGCAGGAGCTGGCGGTGATGGTGGTCGACCTCGACCGCTTCAAGCTGATCAACGAGAGCCTGGGTCTGGACAAGGGCGACCGGGTGCTGCGCGCGGTCGCGATGCGGATCGGCAACTCGCTGCGCAAGTCCGACACCGTAGCCAGGCCCGGCAGCGACGAGTTCCTGGTCCTGGCGCTCGCGACCGACGGTGCGGAGGGTGCCGGCAAGGTCGCGCAGAAGATCCTGGACAGCCTGCAGGCCCCCTTCCAGATCAATGGCGACGAGCCGACCGTGACGGCCTCGGTCGGCATCGCCCTGTTCCCCCATGACGGCGACGACCCGGACCAGCTCCTGCGCAATGCCGGCACCGCCCTGGCGCGGGCCAAGGAGCAGGCCTCGCACAGCTACCAGTTCTACACGACCGACATGAACGCCAAGGCCTACCAGCGCCTGGTGCTGGAGAGCCGGCTGCGCAAGGCGGTCGAGCGGGGCGAGCTGTCGCTCCACTTCCAGCCGCTGGTGGACCTGCAGGAGGAGCGCATCGCCGGGGTGGAGGCGCTGCTGCGCTGGAACAGCCCGGAACTCGGCTTCGTCCCGCCCTCGGACTTCATCTCGATCGCCGAGGAGACCGGGCTGATCCTGCCGATCGGCGAGTGGGTGCTGCGCCAGGCGGTGGCGCAGATGCGCGAATGGCACGGCGACGGACTGGACGGCCTGCGCATCGCGGTGAACATCTCCGCCCGCCAGTTCCAGGCCCGCGACTTCGTGGCCAAGATCCGCCGTCTTCTGGCCGACACCGGCTTTCCCGGCCCGTTCCTGGAGCTGGAGCTCACCGAGAGCTCGATCATGCGCGATGTCGAAGAGACCGTGCATCGGCTGCGCGAGCTGGCCGAGCTGGGCGTGCGGGTCACGGTCGACGATTTCGGCACCGGGTACAGTTCGCTGGCCTATCTCAAGCGCTTCCCGATCGGGGCGCTCAAGATCGACCGCTCCTTCATCGCCGACGTCACCACCGACGCCAACGATGCGGCGATTGCCCGGGCGGTGGTGGCGCTCGCCGAGACCCTGAAGGTCCGGGTGGTCGGCGAGGGCGTGGAGACCCGGCAGCAGTTCGAGTTCCTGCGGGCGCTGGGCTGCAACGAGGCCCAGGGCTACCTGATCGGCCGGCCGATGCCGGCCGCCGACGCGCTGGTCTGGCTGCGCAATGGCGGGCGGCCGGCCTAGCCGCAGGGCCTCTCAGCTGCCGTCGTCGAGCTCCGCAGCGGGTGCGGCGCCAGCGACGCAGCGGCCGATCGAACCTTCCGCGCAGATGGTCGCACCATCGGTCCAGGTGGCTCCGGACAGGTCGGCACGCAGCAGATCGGCTCGGTCCAGCATGGCGCCGGTCAGGTCCGCCCGGCGCAGCTTCGCGTCGTACAGACGCGCATTGCGCAGGTCGGCCTCCACCAGCGACGCCTCGTCCAGCACGGCATTGGTGAAGTCCGCACGCCGCAGATCGGCCCCGTCCAGGTGAACGCCCGTGAGCTCGGCGCTGAGGAACTTCGCCCCGTCCGCGCGTGCCTTCTTCAGGTCGGCTCCGCTCAGGTCCGCCCGGTTGAACAGCGCGCTGCGGAGGTCGGCACCGACGAGATTCACCCCGTGCAGATCCTCCCCGCCCAGCATGCAGCGGCGCCACTCCACGCCCGGAGCAGCGGCATCGGCGCAGCCGGCACTGGCAGCGGAGGGCAGCAGCACGACAGTAGCGAGCAGGAGCAGAGCCGAGGGTTTCATGTCATGGACATGGTGACAGTCTGAACGTCGATCAATCGCTCAGCCGGTGCTGCCTTTGCCGTGACGGGCTCGAAGATCGGTCCGAAGCTGTCCCGCAATGCGCGGTCGACGGCGGCGAAGTCGGCCTTGATGCCGAGGGCCGCCAGCGAGGTGACGCCGTGCTCCGCGATCCCGCAGGGCACGATCCCGCCAAAATGGCTGAGGTCGGGGGACACGTTCAGCGCGATGCCATGATAGGTGACCCAGCGGCGCACCCGCACGCCGATCGCCCCGATCTTGTCCTCGCGGCCGTCCGGATGGGCCACCCAGATGCCGACCCGGCCCTCGCGCCGCTCGCCACGCACGCCGAACCGCGCCAGGGTGGTGATCGCCCACTCCTCCAGCCGCGCCACATGGGCGCGCAGGTCGACGCCGCGCCGTTGCAGGTCGAGCATCACATAGGCGACCCGCTGGCCCGGGCCATGATAGGTCCAGCGCCCGCCGCGGCCGGTCTGGTAGGTGGGGAAGCGCTCCGGGTCGAGCAGTTCGTCCGGTGCCGCCGAGGTGCCGGCAGTATAGAGCGGCGGATGCTCGACCAGCCAGACCAGCTCGTCTGCCCCCTGTTCGCGGATGGCGCGGACCCGCTCCTCCATCGTCGCCACCGCGTCGGGATAGCTCACCAGTCCGGGTGCCACCCGCCATTCGAGCGTCAAGGCCCTCTCCTTTTCCGCATCTTCGCCCGCTTGCCAGATTTCGCTGCTCGCCGTGTCTTGCGGGCCCGGTCGTGACCGACTATACCGCGCGGCGCCGGCAGCCGATAGGTTACGGCTTCCCCAGCGATGTGCGGTCGTGGCGGAATTGGTAGACGCGCAGCGTTGAGGGCGCTGTGCCCGAAAGGGCGTGGAAGTTCGAGTCTTCTCGACCGCACCATCTCTCCCCACCTTCATGGTCGGTTCTTGGCATGCATCCGGGCCTTCGGGCTTGAGTGCCGGGCGCGGTTGCGCTTTGTCCGCCAGCCGAGGACGTGGCGAGCAACCAGGGAGAGTGCCGGTGACCGCTCAGAAGATCGAGATCGCGTTCGGGCGCTCGCACCTGAACCTTCGCCTGCCGCCCGGTGCCGAGCCCCATGTCATCCGCAAGGCGGCGATGCCCAAGCTGCCGGATCCGCGCCAGGCCGTGCGGGACGCGCTGGCGCACCCGGTAGGCGCGCCGCCGCTGGCGGAGCTGGCCCGCGGCAAGGCCAGCGCCTGCATCCTGATCTGCGACATCACCCGCCCGGTGCCGAACCGGCTGTTCCTGCGCCCGATGATCGAGACGATCCACGCGGCGGGCGTGCCCATGGACCAGATCACCGTCCTGGTCGCGACCGGGCTGCACCGGCCGAACGAGGGCGAGGAGCTGGCCGAGCTGGTGGGCGATCCCTGGGTGCTGGAGAACGTCCGGGTCGAGAACCACTTCGCCCGCGACGACGCGATGCATGTCGACCTTGGCTTCACCGTGAAGCGCCGGGTGCCGATCCGGATCGACCGGCGCCTGGTCGAGGCCGAGCTCAAGATCGCGACCGGCCTGGTCGAGCCGCACTTCATGGCCGGCTGGTCGGGCGGGCGGAAGGTGGTGGCACCCGGCGTGGCACACCACACCACGATCCGCACCTTCCATTCCGCCCGGTTCATGGAGGATCCGCTCGCGGTGCAGTGCAACCTCGTGGGCAACCCGCTGCACGAGGAACAGCTCGACATCGTGCGCAAGCTGGGTCCGGTCTATGCGCTCAACACCGTGCTGGACGAGGAGCGCGACCTCGCCTTCGTCAATTTCGGCGAGGTGATCGAGAGCCATCTGGCGACGGTGGCGTTCGTCGAGGACATCAACCAGGTCAAGGTCCCGCGCCGGTTCAAGACGATCGTGACTTCCTCGGCCGGCTATCCGCTGGACAAGACCTACTACCAGACCGTGAAGGGCATGGTGACGCCGATCGACATCCTGGAGCCGGGCGGCACGCTGATCATGGCGTCGGAGTGCTCGGAGGGATTCGGCTCGGCCGAGTTCGCGGAAGCCCAGGCAAGGCTGGTGGAACTGGGGCCGGAGCGCTTCCTGCAGACGCTCACGGCGAAGTCGCTGGCCGAAATCGACGAGTGGCAGACCGAGATGCAGCTCAAGCCCATGCGTCTCGGCACCATCCAGATGTTCACGACCGGCCTCACCCCGGAGGAGCGCCGGATCACCGGGGTGGAGATCGTGCCCTCGCTCGATGACGCGGTGGCGGCAGCGATGGCGAAGCACGGCGACAGCGCAGTCGCGGTGATCCCGGAGGGGCCCTACGTGATCCCGGTCCATGCCCCGGCCGGCTGAGGGCGGCCGGCACATCCACCTGGACGCGGCGGGCGGGCTGGCCGGCGACATGTTCGCAGCCGCCCTCCTGGATGCCCTGCCGGAGCTGCAGGATCGGGTCCTGGCGGACTGCCGGGCGGTGCTGCCGGAAGGTGCCGGCCTGCCCTTCCTGGACGAGGGCACCAGCGGCTCGGTCCGCTGCCGGCGCTTCGGCCTGGGTGATTCCGGAGCCGAGGCCAGCCACGAAGAAAGCCATTTTCGGGATATGGTCCGGCGGATCGAAGAGGCTCGGCTGGCACCGGGCACGGCCGGCCATGCCGTGGCGATCCTGCGCATCCTGGCCGAGGCGGAAGCCGCCATGCACGGCGTGGCGGTGGACCAGGTCCATTTTCACGAGATCGGCGACTGGGATTCGCTGATGGACGTGGTGGCGGCCGGCAGCATCATGGCGGCACTGGCCGATGCCAGCTGGTCGGTTTCCCCTCTGCCGCTGGGCGGCGGCCTGGTGCGCACCCGCCATGGCCTGCTGCCGGTGCCTGCTCCCGCCACCGCCGCGATCCTGACCGGGTTCGCGTGGCGCGACGACGGGGTCGGCGGCGAGCGGGTCACGCCCACCGGGGCGGCGATCCTGCGCCATCTGGCACCGGGCCGGCGGCCGGCCGTGCTGCGGCTGGAGGCGGTGGGCTCCGGGGCCGGCACCCGCGAGCTGGAGGGGATGCCGAACATCCTGCGTGCCACTGTCTCCCGAGCGACGGGCGGGCCACGCACCGAGCAGGTGACGGTGCTGAGCTTCGAGATCGACGACATGACCGGCGAGGAGATCGGCCAGGCGGCCGACCGGCTGCGCGCCCTGCCGGGCGTGCTCGACCTCTCGACCGTGACCCGGCACGGCAAGAAGGGCCGGCCGCTGGAATCCTTCCGGCTCCTGGTCCGGCCGGACGCGCTGGACACGGTGCGTGATGCCTGTTTGACCGAGACCTCGACGATCGGCCTGCGCTGGCATCTCGAGGACCGGCTCTGCCTGCCGCGCCACGAGGACAGCATCGAGGGGATCCGTCGCAAGCGGGTCGAGCGGCCGGACGGCAGCGTGACGATCAAGGCAGAGAGCGACGATCTTTCCGGCGGCAGCCTGGCCGAGCGGCGGCGGCGCAAGGCGGCGAGCGAGGTCCAGCCATGAGCGACCAGCAGGCCGAGCTGCTCCAGGCGATCGACCGGCATGCCGAGCTGGCGATCGCGGTGAGCGGCGGGGTCGACAGCATGACTCTGGCCTATCTGGCGCACCGGTTCGCCAAGGCTCGGGTGCGAATGGTCCATGCGGTCTCGCCCGCCGTGCCGCCGCTGGCGACTGCCCGGGTGAAGGCCCATGCCGCTCGCCATGGCTGGCAGCTCAAGGTGGTGGGTGCCGGGGAGTTCGACGATCCGGCCTATCGGGCCAACCCGGCCAACCGCTGCTATTTCTGCAAGACCAACCTCTATGCCCGGATCCGCGGCCTGACCTCAGGCACGATCGCGTCTGGCGCCAACCTGGATGATCTCGCCGACTACCGGCCGGGCCTGACCGCCGCTGCCGAGCATGGCGTGGTCCACCCCTTCGTCGAGGCCGGCATCGCCAAGGCCGGGATCCGCCGGCTTGCCGCCCGGCATGGTCTGGACGACCTGGCAGAGCTGCCGGCCCAGCCCTGCCTGGCCAGCCGCATCGAGACCGGAATCGCGATCGATGCCGAGGATCTCGCCTTCGTCGACCGGGTGGAGCGCGACTTGGCGGACCTCCTGCCCGCGGGCACGACGATCCGCTGCCGGATCACTCATGAGGGTGCTCTGATCGAGCTGGGCGCGCTCGATCCGGCAGGCGAACCCGCGGCACGGGCCCTGGCCCATGCCACCGAACTCGCCAAGGCGGCCGGGCGGCAGCTGCTCGGCCTCAGGCCCTATCGCCAGGGATCGGCGTTCCTGCGCTGAGCCGGCGGCGGATTATCCCCGTTCGGGAAACGATCCAGTCCGTCCGACGCCGGTTGGCAGCCTGCCTGCTCTGCCACATCTGTTCTGCGATGCGACCGTGCAAGGAGAACATGCGATGGCGAAGATCCTGGTGCTCTATTACTCGAGCTGGGGTCATGTGGAGCAGTTGGCCTATGCCGCCGCCGAGGGCGCCGGGTCGGTGGCGGGCGTCGAGGTGGTAGTGAAGCGTGTCCCGGATCTCGTACCCGAGGATGTGCAGAAGCAGTTCCACTACAAAACCGACCAGAAGGCGCCGTTCGCCCAGCCGGGCGAGCTCGGCGACTACGATGCGATCATCTTCGGCACGCCGACCCGCTACGGCAACATGGCAGCCCAGATGAAGCAGTTCCTCGACCAGACCGGCGGCCTGTGGGCGCAGGGCAAGCTGGTCGGCAAGGTCGGCAGCGTATTCACCAGCACGGCCAGCCAGCATGGCGGCCAGGAGACCACCATCACCTCGTTCCATACCGTGCTGCTCCACCACGGCATGGTGATCGTAGGCCTGCCCTACAGCTTTGCCGGCCTGAATGGCGTCAGCGAGGTCATGGGCGGCACGCCCTATGGCGCCAGCACGATCGCGAATGCCGATGGCTCGAGGCAGCCCTCCGCGGTGGAGCTGGAAGGCGCCAGATTCCAGGGCCGCCACGTCGCCGAGATCACGAAGAAGCTGCACGGCTGAGCAGGCCTACGCACCGGGATCGGCCCCGCTCCCGGCCTGGGGAGCGGGGCCCTTGCGGCGGTACTTGTCGGAGATGAAGAACTCGAACACCGCGTAGACGGTGACGCCCAGGAACATCCAGAACCAGATCGAGTTCGGTTCGTGCCAGGCCTCGAACGCTGTCCAGGCCAAGCAGACCAATAAAAGGCCGATGCGGACGGAAAGCGGCTTCAGCATCGGATGGGGGTCCAAGATCCGGCTCCTCTTGTCGCGGCTTGTGCCGGTGTAGCGCCACGGCTAGCGTCCGGCCACGTCCCGCATGACGGGGCGATGATCGGGAGAGGTTGACATGGATCGTCGCCAGTTCGCCGGTGCGCTCGCACTGGCAACGGCGGCCGGGGCGCTGGTCCGCCCTGCTGCCGCACAGGACAAGAAGTTCACGGTCGCCCTCATTCCGGGGCTCACCACCGACGCGTTCTACATCACCATGCACAAAGGGGCCCAGGCCGCGGCCGATGCGCTGGGCGTGGAGCTTCTGTTCCAAGGTGCGCCGGAGTTCAACCCGACCCTGCAGGTGCCGGTCCTCCAGGCGATGATCGCGCGCCAGCCCGATGCCCTCCTGATTGCCCCCACCGACAAGCAGCAGCTGATCGCCCCGCTCCGCCAGGCCCACGATGCCGGCATCAAGGTGATCACGGTCGATACCTTCATCGACGACGGCAAGTACCAGGACGGCTCCGGCGAGGGCGACTTTCCCCTCTCCTACGTCGCTTCGGACAATGTGATGGGTGGCCGGATGGCCGCGCGTGCCCTGGCCCAGGCGATCGGGGAAAAGGGCAAGGTCTATGTCAGCAACGTGAAGCCAGGCATCTCGACCACCGACCAGCGCGAGCAGGGCTTCAAGGAGGGCATGGCGGAGTTCGCGAACATCGAGGTGCTGGAAACCCAGTTCAACGACAACGACGCCAACAAGGCCTCCTCCCAGCTCCAGGCGGTGTTCGCCCGCAACCAAGACTTGGCCGGGGTGTTCGGCGCCAACCTGTTCTCGGCCTTCGGTGCCGCCGACGGCGTGAAGGCGGCGGGCAAGACCGGCGAGATCAAGGTGGTGGCCTTCGACACGCCCACCCGGATCATCGACGACCTGAAGGGCGGTGCGGTGGACTTCGCCATTGCCCAGCACCCGGCCGAGATCGGCTTCTACGGGGTGGTCACCGCGTTCGCGGCACTCACTGACCAGTCGGTGCCCACCTCCATCGGCACCGGTTTCACCGTCATGGACCGGGAGAACATCGAGAAGCCCGAGATCCAGCGCTTCGTCTATTCCGACTAGCCGGCGCAACCCCGGGGCGAGCGGATCGCCCCGGGAGCCACGTCGTCCCGGAGCCTGCGACTGGCCCGATTCCTCCGACTGGATTGCCGATCTTGGCCACTGCCGCCGCGCCGAATGCGCCCGCCGAACGCCACCCGCTGCTCGCCTTCGTGGCGATCGCCTGGTCCTGGCTGTTCCTCCTGCTGCTGGTCCTGTTCTTCGAGTTCTGGGCCCGTATCCAGTACGGCTCGACCTTCGTCCTGAACCCCTACAACCTGCAGAGCATCGCACTCGCGGCCTCCATGCCGCTCCTGCTGGCCCTGGGCCAAACGCTGGTGATCATCGCGGGCGGCATCGACCTGTCGGTGGGCTTCGTCATGGGCCTGGCCTCGGTGGTGATGGCGACGGTGATGCAGGCCACGGCCGGGCTGCATCCCGGCCTGTCGCTGCTGGTCGGCATCGCGGCGGCCCTGCTGGTGAGCGTCGTCCCGGGCTTCATCAGCGGCACGCTGATCGCGCGGCTGGCGATCCCCGCCTTCATCGGCACGCTCGGCATGTACGGTGTCTGCCGGGGCGTGGGCTTCCTCACCGCCAGCGGCACCACCGTTCCGGTCAACAATCCCTGGCTGTTCCAGCTGGGCAACGCGAAGATCCTGCAGGTCCCGGTACCGGTGATCCTGACCGCGATCGTGGTGCTGGTGATGCATTGGGTGCTGCGCGAGGGCCGGTTCGGCCGCTACACCTATGCGATCGGCGGCAGCAAGCCAGCGGCGATTCGGGCCGGCATCAACGTGCCCCGGCACACCGTCATGCTCTACATGCTCTCGGCCTTCTGCGCCGGGATCGCGGGCGTGGTCTATACCGCGCGCTTCTCCGCCGGTGCCGCCCAGGGCGGCGAGCCCCTGCTGCTCGACAGCATCGCCGCGGTGGTGATCGGCGGCGCCTCCCTGTTCGGCGGCTCCGGCACGATCGTCGGCACCGTGATCGGCGCCTTCATCATCGCCGTGATCCAGTACGGCCTGGTGTTCATCGACGTGGCGCCGTTCTGGCAGTTCGTGGCGGTCGGCGTGGTGATCATCGTCTCGGTGCTGATCGACCAGTCGCGCGAGCGGCTGACCGGCGGGGGGCGGCGCGATGAGTGAGCCACTCCTCCAGATCAGCGGGCTGACCAAGCGCTTTGGCGGCGTCACCGCCCTATCGGACGTCGGATTGACCGTGGCGCGCGGCGAGGTGCTGGCGCTGGCCGGCGACAACGGGGCCGGCAAGTCGACCCTGATCAAGGCGATCGCCGGGGTGCACAGCCGCGACGAGGGCGAGATCCGCTTCAAGGGCCGGCCGGTCGACTTCGCCACGCCCTCGGACGCGCGCGCCGCCGGGATCGAGACGATCTACCAGGACCTAGCGCTCGCGGACAATCTGGACGTCGGCGCCAACGTGTTCCTCGGCCGCGAGCGGTTCACCAAGTTCCTGGGCTTCCTGCCGCGGCTGGACCGCGAGACCATGCGCCGGGAGTCCGAGAAGGTCCTGGAGCAGCTCGAGATCGACATCGAGACCCGCAAGCTCACCCAGCCGGTGCGCAACCTCTCGGGCGGCCAGCGCCAAGCGGTGGCGATCGGCCGGGCGATCTACTGGAAGGCCGAGCTCCTGATCATGGATGAGCCGACCGCGGCGCTGGGCGTGCCGGAGCAGCGCAAGGTCATGGAGCTGATCCAGCGCCTCAAGGCCCAGGGCGTCGCGATCATCTTCATCAGCCACAACCTCCACGACATCTTCGCCGTGTCCGACCGGATCCTGGTGCTGCGCCGGGGGCGCAATGCCGGCGAGCGGGCGATCGGCGCCACCAACGGCGACGAGGTGGTGAAGATGATGGTGGGCGGTTGAGGGATTCCCGGCCTCTGCTCCTGTTGGTCGTGGTCGGCAGCCTGCTGGGGCTCACCGCCAACATCGTGAAGCTGGCGCTCCAGGCGGGCTGGCCCGCCCTCGCCTTCTTGTGCTGCTCGGCCCTGGGTGCCGGTTTCGTGCTGCTGGTCCTGGCGGCCGCCACCGGCAACCGGCCCGGGCTCGGCCGGCAGGAACTGGCCTATTATCTCTGGTCCGGCCTGCTCAGCATCGCCCTGCCCAATGCCCTGTTCTTCCTGGCGATTCCGCATGTGGGTGCCGCCTTCGTGGCACTCTGCCTGGCCTTCCCGCCGCTCGCCACCTATCTCCTGGCCCTCCTGTTCCGCATGGAACGGCCTCGGGCAGTGCGCGCCGCCGGGGTGGCCACTGGCCTGGTCGGTGCCCTGGTGCTGGCGTTTGGCCGCAGCGGCGGCGGTTCGGCCGCGTCCTTCTGGGCGGCCATGGCCCTGGCAGGGCCGCTGGTGATCGCGGCCGGCAACATCTACCGCACCCTGCGCTGGCCGGAAGGTGCTAGCGCCCTGTCACTGGCACCCGGCATGCTGCTGGGTGGTGCGGTCCTGCTGGTCCCGTTCCTGCTGCTGCCGGGCAGCGCGCCGACCTTCGGCCAGCCGCTGGCCGTGCTGCTGGTGATGGCGCAGGTCGCCGTGTTTACTGCGACCTATGCCCTCTACTTCATCCTGCAGAAGATCGCGGGGCCGGTCTATCTCAGCCAGATCGGCTCGGTGGGCGCGGTGGTCGGCGCATCGCTCGCCGTGCTGGCGCTCGGCGAACCGGCCGGTCCCGCCTTGCTGCTGGCGGGGCTGCTGGTCTTGCTGGGCGTGTTCCTGGTGAACCGCAGCAGGGTGACCTGAGGCTGCAACTCATTGAAATAGCTGTCGATTTAGCTGGTCTCGGGTTCGTTTGGTAATTTTCTGAATCGCGTTGGCCCTGATCCCGACGCATGGTGCCGCGCGGGCAAGATCGGACAGGATAGCATGGCCGGTTCCATCTTCCCATGACGGCGAACAAAGGCTGGTGCCTCCTGCGGCATGCGCCGACGGAGGGCCCCTTCGGGCGGTTCGTCGGCCGGTCGGACCGGGCGATCCTTCCTCCTGCCGCGGACGACGCCACGGCACTGATCGAGCAGATCGGTGCGATCGACGTCGCGGTGGTTACGCCTGCCCGGCGCAGCCGCGAGACCCTGGCGTGGCTGGAAGCGGCCGGGTTGCAGGTGCCCCTGCGGCGGACCGAGCGCGATCTGCTCGAGCAGGATTTCGGGCGATGGGAGGAACAGGCCTATGACCGGTTGGCGCAGGGCGATCCGGCCTACTGGCCGTTCTGGGACGATCCGGTCCGGCGGGTGCCGCCGGGTGGCGAGAGCTTCCAGCAGGTCTTCGACCGCGCCGTGGCGGCATTCGAGCGCCTGGACCGCGCGCTCGCCGGGGCCAGGGTGCTCCATGTCGGCCATGCCGGCCCGATCCGGGCGCTGCTGACATGGGCGGAGCACGGCACGGCCGACGCGGCGCTGCGGCTGACAGTGGCGCATCTGTCGCCGGTGAGCCTGCGGCACCCCGATCCGGGCGAGTCGGACCGGCCAGCGCTGGCCGTGTCCTCCTCCGGCATGATAGGGAGCCCACCGCAACCCGGCCGCGGCACCGAATTGGCGGCAGCGCCGCCACCTGCCACGGCAGCTGGATCGGGAACGACGTGAGCGAGCCTGCGGGCAAAGTCTATCTGGTGGGTGCGGGGCCGGGCGATCCCGAACTCCTGACACTGAAGGCGCTGCGTGTCCTGCAGGACTGCGACGTGGTGGTGCATGACCGGCTGATCGCCCCGGAACTGCTGGACCTGGTGCCCGAGGGCGTGGAGCGGATCTTCGCCGGCAAGCGGCGCGACCACCACCACCTGCCGCAGGGCGACATCAACCGGGTGCTGGTCGAGCAGGCGCGGGCCGGCCGCCGGGTCGTGCGGCTGAAAGGCGGCGACCCGTTCGTGTTCGGCCGCGGCGGCGAGGAACTGGAGGCCCTGGTCGAAGCCGGCATTCCGTTCGAGGTGGTGCCCGGCGTGTCCGCGGCGAACGGCGTTGGCGCCTATGCCGGCATCCCGCTGACCCACCGCGACCACGCGCAGTCGGTGCTGTTCGTCACCGGCCATACCAAGAACGGCGAGCCGGACCTGAACTGGACCGCGATCTGCCAGCCGCGGCAGACCATCGTGATCTATATGGGGCTGAAACCGATCCGGGCGCTGTGCGAGCGGCTGATCCGTCACGGGCTGCCGGCCCATCTGCCGGCGGCGGCGATCGAGAACGGCACGCTGCCGGAGCAGCGGGTCGCCAGCGGCACCCTCGCCTCGCTGCCGGATCTCCTGGCAGAGATGGCGCCGGACGGACCCGTGCTCGTGATCGTGGGCTCGGTGGTGAGCCTCCGCCAGGAACTCTCCTGGTTCGAGCGGCAAGAGCCGCGACTTCTCCCAACCGGCCTGGAAGCCAGGGGGCGCCGGGATCACTGAGGGCCGGGATCGCGCCTTGCACTGCCTGCGGAAAAACCGCGTCGTCGCATCACGACAAAGCAACCTCGGCCTGGTCAGACCTCCTTAGTCGTCAGAATCGGGCGACTCCGTCCGGACGGGAGCTGATCAGGCATGCAGACCGCAAGACCGGACGAGGGCGCCGTCGAGGCCGCGATCGAGCACAAGGGCAGATCGCTGACCGAGGACGAGCAGCAGGATGTCCACGAGCATCGCAAGCTGCGTCCGCTGGCCGTCTACGAGGTCATCCGCCGCGAGGGCGTCGAGGAACTGGCCAGGCCGACTGCCAGCCTGTGGTGGTCGGGCCTGGCGGCCGGCCTCTCCATCGGCTTCTCCGTGGTTACCGAGGGTGCCCTGCACATAGCGCTGCCCGACACGGCGTGGCGCCCGCTGGTCGAGAACCTGGGCTACGCGGTGGGCTTCCTGATCGTGATCCTGTCGCGCCAGCAGCTGTTCACCGAGATCACGCTGACCGCGGTGCTGCCGGTGATCTACCGGCCGAGCCGCCGCAAGCTCATGGCCCTGGCGCGGCTGTGGAGCGTGGTGTTCCTCGCCAACATGCTGGGCACGGCACTGTTCGCCGCCGCCTGCCTGTCCGGCGTCCTGCTGCCGGAGCACATCCTGGAGGGGATGACCGCGATCGCGCGGGAACTCGCCGAGCTGTCGCCTGGGCAGGCCTTCTGGCGCGGCATCCTGGCTGGCTGGATGATCGCGACGCTGGTCTGGATGCTGCCATCGGCCGAGACCGGCCGCAGCGCCATCATCCTGCTGCTCACCTACCTCATCGCCCTGTTCGAGCTGGCACATGTGGTGGCCGGGTCGATGGAGGTGTTCCTGCTCCTGCTGGACGGCGAGATCGGGTTCGGCCACGGGATCGGCGGCCTGATCCTGCCGATGCTGGCCGGCAACGTGATCGGTGGCTCCGCCCTGTTCGCGCTGCTCGCCTATGGGCAGGTGCGCGACGAGATCGAAGCCGAATAGCGGGCCCGGCCGGTCACATCTCGCAGATGCGGCCGAGCAGGACCGGCCGCGATGCGCCGGTGACGGCCGGCAGGTTGGCCGGAATCCGGTCGATGCGCAGGGAGGCCAGGAGCGCGAAGGCGATCGCTTCCTTGGCATCCGGATCGATTCCGGCCGCGGCCGAGGTGACGAGGCTGGCATCGCCCAATGCCTGGTCCAACCGCGCCATCAGATGGGCATTGCGGACCCCACCGCCGCTGGCCACGATCTTGACCGCACCCGGGGCATGGCGGGCGATCGCCTGGGCGATGGTCTGTGCGGTGAGCTCGGTGAGCGTGGCCAGCAGGTCGGCCTCGGCGAGACCCGAGCGATGCAGCAACCTTTCGGCCATGGCGGCGCCGAATTCTTCCGGGCCGGTCGAGCGCGGCGGCGGCATGGCGAAGAACGGGTGGGCCAGGAGCTCGGCGAGCAGGCCCTGGTCGATCCGGCCGCGCGCGGCCCAGGCGCCGTCGGCGTCATGAGTCAGGCGGCCCTGCGTGGCCGCGCGTACCGTGGCGTCCAGGAGGCTGTTGGCGGGGCCGGTGTCGAAGCCGGTCACGCTGCCGTCGCCGGCAAGGATCGTGACGTTGGCGATGCCGCCGAGGTTGAGCGCCACCACGGTATGGCCCGGCTCGGCCAGGAGCAGCTGGTCGATGAAAGGCACCAGGGGCGCGCCCGAGCCGCCGAGCGCCACATCCGCGGAGCGGAAATCGCTCACGACCGGGCAGTGCAGCGCTTCGGCCAGAAAATGGGGATCGCCCAACTGGAGCGTGGTGACGCCGTGCTCGTGGTAGACGGTCTGGCCGTGCAGCCCGACCAGGTCCGGGGAAAGACCCAGCCCGCCGCAAAAAGCGCTGGCCGCCTCGGCGTAGAAGCGGCCGAGTGCCGTGTGCAGCCGGGCGAGCCCGGCCGTGTCCAGCGCCAGCACCTGGCGCGGCACCAGGGCCAGGCTGTCAGGCTGGGGCACGGTGCGGTGCGCCAGCGTGGCGAGGCGGGGCTTCGGTCCGGCGCTCACCCGCACCAGCGCCAGGTCCAGCCCGTCCATCGAGGTGCCGGACATCATGCCCAGCACCAGCCGGTCGGGCTTGGCCGCGACCTCGGTCGCAGCCAGCTGGTTCACAGCATCCCCGGATAGGCGCCACCATCCAGCATCAGCGACTGGCCGGTGAAGAAGCCGGCATGAGCCGAGCACAGGAAGGCGCAGAAGGCGCCGAGCTCGGCCGGGTCGCCGAAGCGGCCGGCAGGCGTGGCGGCCACGGCACCCGCCTCGATCTGGGCCAGCGGCGTGCCGGTGCGCTCGGCGCGGACCCTCATGTTGTCGTTCAGCCGCGCGGTCTTGAACGGCCCGGGCATCAGGCTATTCACCGTCACGTTGCGCGCGGCGTATTCCTTGCAGACCCCGGCCAGGGCCGAGGTCAGGCCGGCGCGTGCCGCCGAGGACAGCGCCAGTTCGGCGCGCGGCGACTTCACCACCGAGGAGGTGATGTTGACGATCCGGCCGAAGCCACGCTCGGCCATGCCGTCCACCGTGGCGCGGATCAGCATGAGCGGGGTAAGCATCACGCTGTCCACCGCCTGGTGCCAGGCCTCCTCCGGAAAGCTGCGCCAGTCGCCCATGGGCGGCCCACCCGTGTTGGTCACCAGGATGTCCGGCTCCGGGCAGGCCTCCAGCAGGCGGGCCCGGCCATCGGCGGTGGTCACGTCGACCGCGACCGGGGTGACGGTGACGCCGTACTTCTTGGCCAGGCCGTCGGCCGCGGCCTTCAGGTCGGCTTCGCCGCGCGCGCAGATGGTGAGATGCACCCCGGCGGCGGCCAGCGCTTCGGCGCAGGCGTGACCCAACCCCTTGCTGGCGCCGCCCACGATCGCCCGGCGTCCAGCGATACCGAGATCCATCAGCCATTCTCCTCCGTTGGTTCGGCGACATCCTCGCCGCCCCGCCCCGCCAGGTCCACCAGGACGCTGCGGGCCAGCACAGTCGTGACAGGGCGGCGGGCGCGCAAGGAAGCGCGGTCCAGCTCGCCCACGATCCGGCGCACCGCGGCAAAGCTGCGCGGCCCATGCGCCAGCAGCCACTCGACCGCCCCCTTGTCCGGCCGCAGGCCGCGGTCGGCCAGCTGCTTGACATAAAGGGCCGCCAGCAGCGCGTCGTCGGGCGGGCCGATCTCCACCAGGCTGGCGAGCGCCAGGCGCGAGCGCAGGTCCGGCAGCGCCAGGCGCCAGCCGGCCGGCGGCAGGGTCGCGGTCAGCAGCAGGCTGCCGCGCCGCTCGGTCACCAGGTTGAACAGATGGAACAGGACCTGCTCGTCCCAGACCAGATCGGCCTCGTCGATGGCGAGGCAGCTGGCGGGTGCGGGGAACAGGTCGCGGGGCGGCAGGAGCCAGGGGCCGGCACTTTCCAGCCAGACCGCATGGGCGCGGGCTGCCCAGATCCGGGCCAGATGGGTCTTGCCCGAGCCTTCCGGGCCGAACAGCACCGTCACCGGCGTGGGCCAGTCCGGCCAGCGGTTCAGATGCGCCAGCGCTGCCGCGTTGGACGAGGACGGCAGGAAATCCTGCTCCTCGCTGCGCTCGGTGTGCGGCAGGTCGAGGGCGAGCTGCTGGTGCGGGGCAAAGTGGGTCAAGGGGCTCCCCGGATCAGCTGCGTGCGGCACGGCCGGGCAGCCGGCGCAGGGCCATGGCCAGGTAGGCGGCGGCCGAGACGAGCGTGAGCAGCACCAAGAGCGGCAGGAGCCAGGCCGCCAGCAGATTCATGATCGGGAGGAACTCCGCGGCATCCACCAGCACGGCACCGACATAGGACAGCTGGACCGCGGTGGCCGCCTTGCCCAGGAGCGAGGGCATCACGGCGAACCCGGAAACACCCATCTGCAGCGCCAGCGCGCCGACTGCCACCAGCACGTCCCTGGCCAGCACCAGCGCCACCAGCCAGACCGGCACCAGTTCCTGCCAGGTGAGCGTCAGCAGCGCGCCGGTCATCAGCAGCTTGTCGGCCAGCGGGTCCAGCACGGCTCCCAGCCTGGTGGCGAGCCCCAGCCGCCTGGCGAGCAGGCCGTCCAGCGCATCGGTCAGGGCGGCCAGGGCGAACAAGGCAGCCGCCCAGCCATAGGCCCGCCCCAGCAGCAGGAGCAGGATCGGGACGACCAGGACGATGCGCAGGGCCGAGAGCAGGTTGGCGAGATTCAGGTCGGACGCGGGGCGCCCACCGCCCGCCCTGCCGTCCGGCGCGGCGCTCACCCGCCGATGGTCGACATCGGCCGGTCGCCCACGCGCCCCAACCGCCATCCTTCGATCTCCTGGCTCAGTGCCAGGCCGCGCCGCTGCAAGGCGGCCTGCAACCCTTCCACACTACCCACATACCCGAGCACGATCCTGGCCTCCCTGCGGGTCAGCCGCTCGATCCTGGTCGAGCGGATCTCCGGGGTGTCCGCAAGCGCGCGCCTTATTTGAACCCAGCTGGAAAGGTCGGCAAGCGGGACGCTGGCGGAGAGCAATTCCACTGCCGCGTCGCTGCGCACGCTGGCTTGGCCGATCTGCCGGTCCAATGCCGCCAGCAGGGCCGTGGCCGCCGCCGGATAGTCGGCCTGCCCGTCGGGCCCGGGCGGCACGCCCAGCGCCGGGACGGCCTGCACCAGCCCGTCGCGGTCCAGATATTGCCCGCTCACCACCAGGCCCTGGCTGCCGTCGGTCGCAGGTGCGGCATGTGCCACCAGCACGGCATCGGCACCATAGCGCTCGGCCATCGGCTGAAGCGTCCCGGCATCGCCGGCCAGCGCCTGGGCCTCGCCGACCGCCAGATCCTGCGCATCGCCCAAGGGGAGGATCGGCTCGACCGCCACCGACTGGCCGGCGGCCTCCAGCACCGCACTGCGCCAGGGGTCGCCGTCCAAATACGGGTCGCCGCCCGGGGAATAGGCCAGCACCACGGTCGGCAGGGTCGGCACCAGCGCATAGGAGAGGCCGTTGCGGCTCAGGAGTTCCTGGACCGGCTCCTGGCGGAAATCCACGGTGAGGCGGGCCGAGTAGGAGCGTGCACCTACCTGCTCCTGCTGGATCTCGAAGCTGCGCACGTAGCGGTCGATCTGCCCTGGCGCGACCTCGGGCAGGCTCGCCGGGTCGCGGCCGGACAGCCGCGCCATCAGACGCTGCAATGCCGCCACCTGACCTTCCTGCAACGCCTGGCTGCGCGCCTGGACCGCGTCGTCCGCCTCGGCCTGGACGGGGACGTCGCGCTCGATGAACTGGCGCTGCTGGACGGCCTGGCCAGCGGCCTGGCCCGGCTGGCCCAGCAGGAGAAGCGCGCCCAGCACCAGCAACGCTATCGACGGACGGCGCGCGGCCATGGCAGATCACCCCGACGCGAGGACGAGCGGAAAGCGCATCGCACCGATTTCGGTGGTCGCGCCGGGCGGAAGGGACCACGGGAACCGCGGGCTGGCAAGCCTCCGCCGGCATCCTCGCATGGGGCAACGCTGGGCCGGGGTGCCCTGATGCGCAACGCCAAGGAGCAACGGGTGGCAAAGGGGCAGACTGGCGGGCAGGCCGGGGCGCAGCCCGGCGGCAGGTATGCGGAGGCCGGGGTCGACATCGAGGCCGGCAACGAACTGGTCCGCCGCATCGACGGGCTCACCCGCGCCACCGCGCGGCCAGGTGCGAGCGGTGCGCTCGGCGGGTTCGGCGCGTTGTTCGACCTGAAGGAGGCGGGCTATCGCGACCCGCTCCTGGTTTCCTCGACCGACGGGGTCGGCACCAAGATCCTGCTGGCAGCGAAGACCGGGCAGGTCGAGGGCATCGGCATCGATCTCGTCGCCATGTGCGTGAACGATCTGGTGGTCCAGGGGGCCGAGCCCCTGTTCTTCCTCGATTATTTCGCGACCGGCCGGCTGGAGGCCGAGGCCGGGACCCGGATCGTGGCGGGCATCGCGGAAGGCTGCCGGCAGGCGGGCTGCGCGCTGATCGGCGGCGAGACCGCCGAGATGCCACAGATGTACGCGCCCGGCCATTTCGACCTGGCCGGCTTTGCCGTGGGTGCGGTCGAGCGCGACGCCTTGCTGCCCCGCCCGGATGTCCAGGCTGGCGACGTGCTGCTGGGCCTGGCCTCGTCGGGCGTGCACAGCAACGGCTTCTCGCTGGTGCGGCTGGTGCTGGAGGAAAGTGGCGCCGACCTGGCGGCCCCTGCCCCGTTCGCGCCGGAGCAGAGCCTGGGCGACGCGCTGCTGACGCCTACCCGCATCTATGTGCAGAGCTGCCTGGCGGCGATCCGGGCGGGCGGGGTCAAGGCGCTGGCGCACATCACCGGCGGCGGGCTGGAGGAGAACCTGCCGCGGGTGCTGCCCGAGGGTGCCCAGGCGGTGCTGGACACGGCCGCCTGGGAGCTGCCCGGCGTGTTCCGCTGGCTGGCCCTGCAGGGCCGCCTGCCCCAGGCCGACCTGCGCCGCACCTTCAATGCCGGCATCGGCATGGTGCTGGCGGTGGCGCCAGAACGGGCCGATGCGCTGCACCGCCTCCTGACGGAAGCAGGCGAGACCGTCCACCGGATCGGCCGGATCGCTCCGCGCGCCGCGGGCGTACCGGCCGTCGTCTTCGAGCACGCCGAGAGCGCATGGCCCGCCCCGTCACCGTCCTGATCTCGGGCAGCGGCTCCAACCTCCAGGCGCTGATCGATCGCCAGGCGGGCAGCAGCTACGAGATCGTCCAGGTCATCAGCAATGTCGCGGGCGTGGGCGGCCTGGCGCGGGCGGCCGCGGCCGGCATCCCCACCAGGGTGATCGAGCACCGGGCGTTCGCCAGCCGCGCCCTGTTCGACGCGGCTCTCGGCCAGGCCCTGGCCGAGAGCGGCGCCGAGATCGTCTGCCTGGCCGGCTTCATGCGCATCCTGGGGCCGGAGCTGGTGCAGGCCTGGAGTGGACGGATGCTGAACATTCACCCGGCCCTCCTCCCCTCGTTCAAGGGCCTGCACACCCATGAGCGGGCGCTGGCGGCGGGCGTGCGCGTCCATGGCTGCACGGTGCATGTGGTCCGCCCGGCGCTGGACGACGGGCCGGTGGTGGTCCAAGGCGTCGTGCCGGTGCTGCCCGGCGACGATCCCGCCATGCTGGCAGCACGGGTCCTGGAGGTCGAGCACCAGGCCTATCCGCTGGCGCTGGAACTGGTCGCGTCCGGCCGGGCACGAGTAGGCGACGCGACGGTCGAGCTGGCACCCGGCCAGCCCGGCCTCGTCGTCCATCCGACCCTGGCCGGCGCCGGATGAGCGATCGCAGGCGCTCCGCCGGTCAGTTGACCGGCGTCAGCCAGCGGCGGAACACCCAGCCCTGCGGCTCGTCGTTCTGCGACACTCGGTACCAGCCCTCCTCCTGCTGGTCGACCACCACGATCTCGCCGCCGCTGAACGCGCCCTGGCGCTCGAACCGGGTGCCCGGGCCGGCCCGGACGCTCACGGCGGCCACCACGCGGAAGCGCTCGCCCATGGCCTGATCGGCAGCAGGCTCCGCGGCGGGTGACTCTGCGGCGGCGACGGGCTCGGGCGGCGGGGCGGGCATGGTCGCCGGAGCCGGTGCTATGTCGGCAGAAGCGGTCGCACGCTGGCCGGCCGGGAGGGCTGTGGGCTCCGCGGCGGCCGGAGGCGCTGCCTGGGGCCCGGACGGCGCTGGTGCTGCCTGCGCCGGCAGATCCGGATCGAGTGCCGCGGATGGCGGCGCTTCCCCTCCTGTCCGCGTGATCGGCACCACGACCGAGCGCAGGGCCGGCGTTGCCTGGACAGGTGCGGACACGGGTTCGCCGGCGGATGCCGGTGCGGCGGGTGCGGCTGCCGGCGTCGTGCCCCCATCGGCCGGGGCCGCAGGTGCTCCGGCGGACGAGCTTCCGTCCAGCGCCTCGAGCATCGACGCCAGCTCGGCATTGCCCGGCTCGACCAGCAGGCCATGGCGCAGGTCGGTGCTCGCCCCGGTCAGGTCGCCGGCCGCCATGCGTAGCTGCGCGCGTCCGCGCAACGCCCGGACATCGTCGGGCGAGATCAGGAGCGCCTGGTCGAAATCGGCCTGCGCCTCCCCGTGCTGGCCAGCCCCGGCACGGGCATTGCCGCGCTGGACGAAGGCGAAGACCAGGTTGCGCCGGAGCATGGGCGTGTCCGGGTTCAGCCGCTCCGCCTTACGATATTCCGCGATGGCGGCGTCCTGGTCGCCGAGCCGGGACAGCGCGGCGCCCAGATTGTTGTGGGCGACCGCAATGTCGGCCGGCGCCAGTTCGCCGGAAACCAGCACCGTGCGAAAGGCATCCGCCGCCTCGGCAAACCGGCCGGCTGCATAGGCGTTCACGCCCGCCCGCACCTGATCGCTGAGCTGGGCAGACGCGCCCGTTGCCGACAAGGTCAGCAGGCCGGCGCCGACCAGCGCGGCTAGCCGCATTCGCATGGGTTCCTCCGAAAGTTTGGCGGAAGTTTCCACCATGTCGCAGGGAGGACAACCACGCGGGGGCGAGTTTCGCCGGAAAAATCCGGGTATCGATTGTCGCAACCTCGGCCAGATCCGGGGCCAGCCAGATCCGGGCCGAGCCGGATCCGAGCTTGTCCTCAGGCTTCCGCCAGCCACTCCTCGATCAGGAACCGGGCGATGCTGTCCTCGCGCGGCAGGAGCACCGGGCTGCGTTCCGGATCGGCCAGGATCTGGCGCGGGATCCACAAGGCGTCCTCCAGCTCGTCCTGGTCGATCCGCAGCTGCGCGGTTTCCGCCTCCGCACGGAAGCCCAGCATCAGCGACTGGGGAAACGGCCAGGGCTGCGAGGAACGGTACTGGATGGTGCGCAGCCGGATACCCGCCTCCTCCTCGATCTCCCGCTCCACCGCCTGCTCCAGGCTCTCGCCCGGCTCCACGAAGCCCGCCAGGGTCGAGTACATGCCGGGCGGGAAGCGCGGCGAGCGGCCGAGCAGCGCCTGGTCGCCATGGGTGACCAGCACGATGACGGCGGGGTCGGTGCGCGGGAAATGCTCGCGGCCGCACTGGGGACAGGTCCGGGCATGGCCGCCCTGGGCCGGCAGGGTCGCACTCCCGCAGCTGCCGCAGAACCGGTGGGTGCTGTGCCAGTGCAGCAGCGCCCTGGCCGAGGCCAGGAGCCCAGCCTCGTGGGGCGGCAGCACCGGCCCGACGCTGCGCAGGTCGACCAGCGGCAAGGTCGCCTGGACCGGATCGTCCAGTTCGGCGGCGAAATAGGCGACACCGTCGATCACGCCCAGGAACAGGGCACTCTCGTCGAGCTCGCGACCGAGATCGGCCACGGTGAGGAAGCCGGCATGGGGGCCGTCCTCGGCCTCCAGGATCGCGAGGTTCAGCCCGTGCGCCAGAACCACCCGCGTGGTCCGGTCGGCCCGGCGGCTGGCGAGCCAGGCGAGGTCCTTGCGATAGGCGGCGGCGCGGTCGAAGCCCACGGAGGAATAGACATGCGGCGGCGGTCGGAACGGGCGGGGCAAGCGGTCGATCTCCCTTGAAGCCGATTGTTCGGCGGCTGCCATCTTGCACGCGCGCGCCCGAGCGTCGATATAGCGTCTCGGAAGGTCGGCGCGGACGGGCTCCTCGCCAAATCGGTCAGGTCCGGAAGGAAGCAGCCGCAACGAGTTCCGGTCCGGGTCGTGTCCGGCCTTCCACCTCCTGGGGTCAGCCCCGTCGCACAGGCCGGTCTGCCGCACGAACGAGTCGAACGGGCGCATGCGAGACGATACCACCGCGTCCGGCTACAAGGTCCTGGCGAGAGCCTATCGGCCGCAGCGCCTCTCCGAACTGGTCGGCCAGGACGCGCTGGTGCGCACGCTGACCAATGCCTTCGCCTCCGGGCGGCTGGCCCACGCCTTCCTGCTGACCGGCATCCGCGGCGTCGGCAAGACCACGACCGCCCGGATCATCGCCAAGGCCCTGAACTGCGAGGGCCCGGACGGCACGGGCGGGCCTACGCCGGAACCCTGCGGCGTTTGCGGCCCCTGCCGGTCGATCGAGGCGCAGAACGCCATCGACGTGGTCGAGCTGGACGCCGCGACCCATACCGGCGTCGACAACATGCGCGACCTGCTTGCCAGCGTCCGCTACGGGCCCACGGCGCTTAGGACCAAGGTCTATATCGTCGACGAGGTCCACATGCTCTCGGCCAGTGCGTTCGCCGCACTGCTGAAGACGCTGGAGGAGCCGCCGGCCCACACCAAGTTCGTGTTCGCCACCACCGAGCAGCGCAAGGTGCCGGTGACCATCATGTCGCGCTGCCAGCGCTTCGACCTGAAGCGCGTGCCGCCCGACCTGCTGGCCGGCCATCTGGCCGCCATCTGCCAGAAGGAGGGGGTCGAGGCCGAGCCGGATGCGCTGGCCCTGATCGCCCGGATCGCCGAGGGCTCCGTGCGCGACAGCCTGTCGCTGCTCGACCAGTCGATCGCACTGGGCGACGGCAAGGTGGTCGCCAGCCAGGTCGCCGACATGCTGGGCCTGGCCGACCGCGCCCGGCTGCTCGACCTGCTGGAGCCGCTGCTCACCGGCCAGCCGCAGGCAGCGCTGGAAGTGTTCGCCGAATTGCATGCGCGCGGCGCCGATCCGGTCGCCGTGGTCCAGGACCTCTTGGGCGCCTGCCACTGGATCTCGCGGCTCAAGCTGGACGGCCGCGCCGACCCCGGCTGGCATACCGGCCAGGACGGCCATGCACGCGGCGTGGCGCTGGCCGGCCGGGTGGGCCTGCCGGCGGCGGCCCGGGCCTGGCAGGTGCTGCTGCGCGGCCTGGACGAGGTGAAGAACGCGCCGGACGGGGCCATGGCCGCCGAGATGCTGCTGTTGCGCCTGGCCTGCCTGAGCGAATTGCCGCCGCCGGCCGAGCTGCTGCGCCGGCTGGAACGGCTGGGCCAGGACGGTGCCCCTGCCCCGCCGCGCGGGCAGCCGGCCATGGCGACGGTTCCGGCCGCGCCCGTCGCCCGCCGGCCCGAGCAGCTGCCGGAGCGGCGTGCTCTGCCCGAGCCACCGCCGGCACCGCCCGCACCACCTGGAGCCGGCCAGGCCGAGCCAGCCGACTTCGCAGGCCTGGTGGACTTCCTGCACCGGAACGGCGAGCCGATGCTGGCCTCCATGCTGGAGACCGGCGTCCATCTCGTGCGCATGGCGCCCCAGCGCCTGGAGATCCGCCCGGCCCCGGGCACCAGGCCGGACCTCGCCAACCTCCTGCAGGACGCGCTGCACGCCCGCACCGGCCGGCGCTGGATGGTCGCGATCGTCAACGAGCGCGGCCAGCCCACCTTGAGCGAGCAGCGCGCCCAGGAGCGCAGCCGGCTGATCGAGGCGCTGTCCGTCGATCCGGCGATCCGCCGGATCCTGGATGCCTATCCGGGAGCCCGGATCGAGGATGTCCGTCCCGTTTCCGCCGCCCCTGAGCAACCCGACGACCAGAACGAGAAGAGGATCGAGCGCGCATGAAGAATCTCGGCAACATGCTCAAAGAAGCCCAGAAGATGCAGGCCCGCATGGGCGAGATGCAGCAGAAGCTGGCGGAGATGGAGATCGAGGGCGGGGCCGGCGCCGGCCTGGTCGCGGTGGTGCTGAACGGCAAGGGCGAGATGCGGAAGATCAAGATCGACCCGTCCTTGCTGGTGCCAGACGACGTCGAGATCCTGGAGGACCTGATCGTGGCGGCGGTCAACGACGCCAAGACCAAGATCGAGCAGCACATGCAGACCGAGATGCAGAAGCTGACCGGCGGGCTGCAGCTGCCGCCCGGCATGAAGCTGCCCTTCTGAGCCGGGGCCGGCCCTGACCAGGCAGCACGCACCCGGTGCGATCGACGAGCTGATCAGGCGCCTGGCCCGCCTGCCGGGCCTGGGGCCCCGCTCGGCGCGCCGTGCCGCCCTGGCGCTGCTCAAGCGCCAGGACACGCTGCTCGACCCATTGATCCGCACGCTGGAGACCTGCCGGGCCCAGGTCCGCCGCTGCAGCGTGTGCGGCAACCTCGACGCCACCGACCCCTGCGCGATCTGCAGCGATGGCAGCCGCGACCCGGCCAGCCTGTGCGTGGTCGAGGAGGTCGAGGACCTCTGGGCGGTCGAGCGGGCCGGCTTCTTTCGCGGCCGCTACCATGTGCTGGGCGGCCGCCTCTCGGCCCTGGACGGGATCGGCCCGGACGAGCTGCGGGTTGGCGAGATGCTGACGCGGGTGCAGGCCGAAGGCGTGCAGGAGGTGGTGCTGGGCCTGGGGGCCACCGTCGAGGGCCAGACCACTGCGCACTACCTGGCCGAGCGGCTCCAGGGCCTGGGCGTCGCCGTGACCGGATTCGGCCGGGGCGTGCCGGTGGGCGGTGAACTGAACTTCCTGGACGAAGGCACGCTCGCCGCGGCTTATCGCGCCCGCCGCCCCTTCGCCTGAAACCGCCCGCGCTCCAAGCGGACGAAGAAAACGCCGGCAGCTTCACCGCCCGTTAACCGGCTGTGCCGCAAGATGAGCGCGGTGGACTGGCGAGGTGGGTGATGACGGAGCTTGTTCCGGGCGTGCGGATAGCATTTCTTCTGCTGCTCGTCCCGCTGGTGATGGCGGCCCGGGCAGTCGTGCGGGGGCAGCCCCCTGTACGGCAGGAGCCGCAGATTGCTCTCGACGAGGCGGCGCTGCTCGGCCAGTGCGACCCGCGGCTGCGATCGGCCCGCGCTGGCGCTGGCGGCGCGCCACCCGGGTGACGGAGCGAGCGGATGAGCTGCCGGACTGCGAGGCCGGGCCTGCGGCCTCGGTCGGTGGTCGGTTGACCAGGGCTGCACCACTGCCTACCTGACCAGCCGGTCATCCTCTTCTCTGTCCGAAACGGTTCCGCATGGCCTTGCTGCCCATTCTGGAAGTTCCCGATCCACGGCTGCGCCAAAAGGCGGCACCGGTCCGGGACATCGATCCCGAGGTGACGGCCCTGCTCGAGGACATGCTGGAGACGATGTACGCGGCGCCGGGCATCGGACTGGCGGCACCCCAGATCGGCATCAGCCGGCGGATCGTCGTGCTGGACGTGAGCCCCAAGGAGGAGGAGCGCCGGCCGCTCAGGCTGATCAATCCGGAAGTGGTCGAGACCGGCGGCGAGGTGGTGGAGGCGGAGGAAGGCTGCCTCAGCCTGCCCAACCAGTACGCGCCGGTGAAGCGGCCGGAACGGGTGCGCGTTCGCTACCTGGACGAGCAGGGCGAGGAACGGGAGATCGATGCCGACGGGCTGCTGGCACGTTGCCTGCAGCACGAGATCGACCATCTGGACGGGGTGCTGTTCACCGACCATCTGAGCCGGCTCAAGCGCGAGATGCTCCTGAAGAAGCTCGACAAGCAGCGGCGGCAGCGTGCCGGCTGAGCGGGCGGCGGACGTGCCGGCGAGACCTCTGCGCGTGGTGGCGATGGGCTCGACCGGCTTCCTCCTGCCGAGCCTGGAGCGCTTGCTGGCCTCGCCCGGCCACGAGGTGGTGGCGGTCTATACCAGGCCGCCGGCGGCGCGTGGCCGCGGCCAGCGCGAGCGGCGCACCGAGGTGCATGAGCGGGCACTGGAGCTGGGCATCCCGGTGACGACGCCGGCCAGCTTCCGGGAGTCGGGAGCGGTGGAAGGGCTGGCGGCACTGGCCCCGGATGTGGTGGTGACCGCCGCCTATGGCCTGATCCTGCCGCCGGCCGTGCTGGAGGCACCGCGGCTGGGCTGCATCAATCTCCATGCCTCGCTCCTGCCGCGCTGGCGGGGTGCGGCACCGATCGAGCGGGCGATCCTGGCGGGCGACGACGTGACGGGGGTCTGCCTGTTCCGCATGGAGCGGGGCCTCGATACCGGGCCGGTCTATGCGTCCGCGAGCGTGCCGATCGGGCCTACCACTACCGCGCCGGAGCTGCACGATGCGCTGGCCCTGCTGGCAGCCGAGCTCCTGCTGCCGACCCTGGACGGCATCGCCCAAGGCCGCCTCGTGCCCGTCCCGCAGCCGGACGAGGGCGTGACCTATGCGGCCAAGCTGGAACGGGACGAGGGGCGGCTCGACTTTCGCCGCTCCGCCCTGGAGCTCGATCGCCAGGTGCGTGCCCTGGAACCGCGGCCCGGAACCTTCGCCGTCCTGAACGGCGAGCGGATCGCGGTGCGGCAGGCGACGCCTTTGGACCGACCGGCGGACAAAGCGGTTCCGGCGGGCATGGTGGTGGCCGATCCCCTGGTGGTGGCCTGCGGAGAAGGCCTGCTGCGGCTGGACGTGGTGCAGCGGCCGGGCCGCCGGGCACTGCCGGCGCCGGAGCTGCTGCGTGGCTGGCCCGTGCCGGCCGGCACCCGCTTCGATCCGGCCTGATGCCGCGCTACGCCCTGGTCCTGGAATATGACGGCCGGCCGTTCGTCGGCTGGCAGCGCCAGGACAATGGTCCGTCCGTGCAGGCGGCGCTGGCCCTGGCGACCGAGCGGTTCTGCGGCGAAAGCCCCGATCTGGTGGCCGCCGGGCGCACCGATGCCGGGGTCCATGCCAGCGGCCAGGTCGTGCATCTGGACCTGGCGCGCAGCGTGGACCCGGGCAGGATGCGCGATGCCCTGAACCACCACCTGCGCCCGGCACCGATCGCCGTCCTGGAGGCCCGCCGGGTCACCGACGATTTTCATGCCCGGTTCGGCGCCACCGCCCGGGCCTACCGCTACCGGATCCTGACCCGGCGGGCGCCGCCGACCCTGGAGCGCGGCCTGGTCTGGCACCATCCGCACCAGCTGAACGCCGCGCTGATGCACGATGCCGGCCAGCTGCTGGTCGGCCGTCACGACTTCACCAGCTTTCGCGCCACGGCCTGCCAGTCCCGCTCGCCGCTGAAGTCGATCGACCTGCTCCATGTCCGGCGGCAGGGCGAGCATGTCGAGCTGCACATCCGCGCCCGCTCCTTTCTCCATCACCAGGTCCGCAACATCGTGGGCAGCCTGGCACTGGTCGGTGCCGGGCGGCGGCCGCTCGGCTGGATCGCCGAGGTGCTGGCCGCGCGCGACCGCACCGCCGCCGGCCCGACTGCCCCGCCCGACGGGCTCTGCCTCGTGGAGGTCCGCTATCCCGGCTGGAGCAGCACGGCTCAGGACTGAGCGGACCGGCCGCCGGATGTGCGATGATCACACCGGTGCACACTGCCCTACCTGACAGGACGATCGTGATGAGCCACGAGATCTATGCCGGCCTGAGCCAGCTCGGCCAGAACGCCCCGCCGCCGGTCTCGCCCGAGGCAGCGGCGCTGGAAACCGTCGCGAATCCGCACGCCGGAACGCCCTACCTCGTGCGCTTCACCTGCCCGGAATTCACGTCGCTCTGCCCGGTCACCGGCCAGCCGGACTTCGCCCACCTGGTGATCGACTACGTGCCGGACCGGCTGCTGGTCGAGAGCAAGAGCCTGAAGCTCTACCTTCATGCCTTCCGCAACCATCCCGGATTCCACGAGGCCTGCACGGTCGGCATCGGGCGGCGGCTGGTGGAGACGCTGGCACCACTCTGGCTGCGGATCGGCGGCTACTGGTACCCGCGCGGCGGCATCCCGATCGACGTGTTCTTCCAGACGGGGCCGGCACCCGATGGCGTCTGGATTCCCGACCAGGGGGTGCCGAGCTATCGTGGGCGCGGCTGAATCCCTCTGTCGCCTCCCGTCCGGCGCTTGACCTTTACGGCCGAAGCGGCGATGCGGCAGCGGACCCGAGGGATCGGTCCGGCTCAACCGTTGCTGACGGCAGGCATATTGCGTCCGCTTCTGCTGCACATGCATGTTCCCCGCAGTTCTGGCTCCAGCCTGCACGCCTGGTTCGTGGCAGCGCTCGGCACTGCCGGCGTCGCCCAGGCGAGCAGCCCCGACGAGGTGGCGGCGGTCACCAGCGGCGGAGCGGCGCCGGCCGTGGTCAGCGGCCATTACCTGCACGGCGTTCATGCGCGGCTGACCGGCCGGGACCATCGCTATGTCGTGCTGCTGCGCGACCCGGTCGAGCGGGTGCTCTCCCTGTTCCGCTACATCCGGGGCCTGCCGGGCCATTCGCGCCATGCCGACCTGGTGCGGCCGGGCATGACCATCCCGCGCTACTATGCCGAGGGCATTCCCGGCAGCTGGGCGCGCAACGGCATGGTCGGCCAGCTGGCCGGCAGCTATTCCGCCCTGCCACCCGAGGAGCGCCTGGCGCGCGCCACCGAGCATCTGCTGGACGAGCGGACGATCTTTGGCCTTGTCGAGGACCCGCAACCGCTCCTGCGCAGCGCTGCCGAGATCCTGGGCCTGGCCGAGGTGCCGCCCCTGGCCAGGGTCAACCGGTCGGCCCGGATGGAGCCGGGCCAGGCATTCGGCGGCGACGCTGCGGACCTCGCCGCCATCGTCGAGCACAACCGGCTGGACATCGAGCTCTACCGGCGGGCGCAGGTCCATCTGGCCGAGCGCGATCGGTCGGCGGCACCGCCGCCCGTACCGGGCCTCACCGAACGGGTCCTGCGCCGCACCCTCGGCTGGTTCCGCTGAACTCGCCCTGCCCCCTTGTGCAGGGACGAGCCAGGATCACGGACCGGCAGGCAGTTCAGTGGGATGCCTTGGGAACCACACGGCGAACCACCCTGCCCAGGCTCAGCCCCTGCACCACCACGGAGAAGAGGACCACGGCGTAGGTCGCGTCCAGGATGAGCGGGCGCGCGGGACTGTCCGGGAGCGAGAGAGCCAGCGCCACGGAAATGCCGCCGCGGACCGCGCCCCAGGTCAGCACCGGCACGGTGCCCCTGCCGAAGGACTGCCAGTGCTGCAGCACCAGGACCGGCCCGGCCACGGAGATGAACCGCGCGGCCAGCACGAGCGGGATGGCGATCAGGGCGAGCCCGGCGAAGGTCGGGGCGAAATGCACCACCAGCACTTCCAGGCCGATCAGCAGGAACAGGATGGCGTTCAGGATGTCGTCGACCAGGGTCCAGAAGCCGAACACATAGCGCTGGGTGATGTCGCTCATCGCAAAGCGCGGCCCGCGATTGCCGATCAGGACGCCGGCCACGACCACGGCGATCGGACCGCTCATGTGCAGCGCAGTGGCCAGGGCATAGGTCCCGGTCACCAGCGCCAGCGAGATCATGACCTCGATCGCATAGTCGTCGATGCTGCGCATCGCCCGGTAGGCGACATAGCCGGTGGCCAAGCCCAGGAGGGCGCCGCCCCCGGCTTCCACCAGGAGCAGCTCGGCGATCGGGAGGATGCCCACCGTCTCGTCGGGGCCGGTGGCGAACTGCAGCGCGATCGTGAACAGGACCACGCCCACCCCGTCATTGAGCAGCGCCTCGCCCGACATCTCGGTCTCGAGGGCTTCCGGGACGTTCACCGCCTTCAATGTGCTCAAGACGGCGACGGGATCGGTCGGCGCGATCAGCGCGCCGAAGACCAGCGCCCATGCGAAGTCCAGCGGCGTGCCCAGCGCCCGTGCCGCCAGCCAGAGCCCGGCTCCGGCGATCAGCATCGAGATCAGCACGCCGAAGGTCGCCAGCATGCCGACGGGCGCGGCCCGGCTGCGCAGCCGGCCGAGATCGACATGCAGGGCACCGGCGAACAGGAGAAACGCCAGCATGCCGTTCATCACGGCGTCGTAGAAGTCGATCTGGCGGATGGTGGCGGCGACCGCGCCGTACAGGGGCGTGCTCGGAAACAGGAACTCGAGCCCGATCAGCAGGAGCGAGGCGCCGAGCCCCATCACCAGCAGGCCGATATTGACCGGCAGGCGGATGAAGCGGTGATTGAGGTAGGCGAAGGCCGTGGTGATCACCAGCAGCATCGCGACCAGCTCGAACAGCGACAGCACCTGGCTGGCTCCGCAGTGACGGCACTGCGCCTGCCCCAGGACCGGCGCCCTCTGCTAACGCCCGTGTCCGGGCGAAGGCTCCATGGCACCCTGCCCGGCGAGCCACGGCCGCTCCGTCAGAACAGCCGGTCGAGCAGCTGGTCCAGCAGGAGGGAGCTCAGGAAGTCGGCCAGCACGAAGCCGAACGCGACCCCGCCGGTCGTGCGCAGGGCCGAGCGGACCACGAACCAGCCATAGACCATGGTGGTGGCGAACGCGACGAACTGCGGCATGCCCCTTGCGTCCGCCGGCAGCAGCGAGATCAGGAGGATCGCCACCACCAGGAAGCCGCCCTGCAGCACCGAGGCCCAGTTGACCGCAGTGACCAGCGGCACGTAGCGCGCGGTGAGCCCCATCAGCCGGGTCAGCACCAGGGCCAGGAGCGGGAACATGGCGAAGCGGGCGAACAGCGAAACATACTCGCTGGTCCAGTCGATCTCGACCAGCCCGGCCTCGTCGGAACGGCTCAGCACGAACAGCAGCAGGCCGTGCAGCGGCATCAGCCAGAAGACCGCCTGGAAGGAGCGCCAGAACCCGCCTACCGACAGGTCGAGCAGCTCGATCCCCCGGGCATCGCCGCGGGCCAGGATGGAGGCGGCGGCAAAGCCGCGCAGGGCGTCGGCGATCGCCACCGGGTCAGCCGCCGCTCTCTGCCCGGGCGAACCAGCGGTCCAGGATCGCACGGTAGCAGCGGGCGAGCGAATGGACGTCGTCGGTGCGCACCCGCTCGTCGACCTGGTGCATGGTCTGGCCGACCAGCCCCAGCTCGATCACCGGGCAGTAGTTCTTCACGAAGCGCGCGTCCGAGGTGCCGCCGCTGGTGGACGGCTCGGGCCGGACGCCGAACACGGCTTCGGCCGCCTCGGCCACCAGGTCGGTGAACGGGCCGGGGCCGGTCAGGAACGCATCGCCGCTCGAATGGAGCTCCAGCCGGTAGCTGCCGCCGACCGCGTCGCAGTGCCGGCGCAGCCAGGCCTCCAGCCGGTCCCGGTCCTGCAGGTCGTTGTAGCGGATGTTGAAGCGTGCGGTCGCCTCGCCCGGGATGACGTTGCTGGCCGGGTTGCCGATGTCGATCGAGGTGACCTGGAGGTTGGTCGGCTCGAAGAACTCGGTACCCCCGTCGATCGGCTCGGCCAGGATGGCCGAGAGCATCCGCACCAGCCGGTGCGCCGGGTTGTCGGCGCGATGCGGGTAGGCGGTGTGGCCCTGCCGGCCCTCCACCACCAGCACCCCGTTGGCCGAGCCGCGCCGGCCGACCTTCATCATGTCGCCGTTGCGCTGCACCGAGGTCGGCTCGCCGACCAGGCAGGCATCTGGGCGGTGGCCGTGCGCGTCCATCCATTGCAGCAGGGGCTCGGTGCCGTTGACCGCGGGCCCCTCCTCGTCGCCGGTGATCACGAAGGACACCGAGCCCCTGGCCGGCCGGCCGTGCTCGGCGAGATAGCCCGCCACCGCGGCCAGGAAGCAGGCGACCCCGCTCTTCATGTCGGCGGCACCGCGGCCGTAGAGCAGCCCGTCCACCACCTCGCCGCCGAACGGGTCGTGCGTCCAGGCCGAGGGATCGCCCGGCGGCACCACGTCGACATGGCCGGCGAACGCCAGATGCGGCCCGGTGCCGCCCAGCCTTGCGAACAGGTTCTCGACCGGCACCGTGCCTTCCGCCTGGAAGGCGATCCGCTCCACGGCGAAGCCCAGGCCCGCCAGCCGGTCCTGCAGGAGGTCCAGGGAGCTGCCGGCCTCGGGTGTCACCGAGCGGCAGCGGATCAGTTCGGCGGTCAGTGCCACCGGGTCGATGCTGGCCATCAGTCGCGCAGCAGCTCGTTGATCGAGGTCTTGGAGCGGGTCTGCGCGTCCACCCTCTTCACGATCACCGCGCAGTAGAGGCCGGGCCCGGGCGAGCCGTCGGGCAAAGGCTTGCCCGGCATGGTGCCCGGCACCACCACCGAATAGGGCGGCACCCGGCCCTTGAACACCTCGCCGGTGGTCCGGTCGACGATCCGGGTCGAGGCACCCAGATAGACGCCCATGGACAGGACCGAGCCGGTCTCGACCAGCACGCCCTCGGCCACCTCGGAGCGGGCACCGATGAAGCAGTCGTCCTCGATGATCACCGGGCCGGCCTGGAGCGGCTCCAGCACACCGCCGATCCCGGCCCCGCCGGAGATGTGGCAGTTCTTGCCGATCTGGGCGCAGGAGCCGACCGTGGCCCAGGTGTCGATCATGGTGCCGCGGTCGACATAGGCGCCGAGATTGACGAAGGACGGCATCAGCACGACGCCGGGGGCGACATAGGCGGAGCGGCGCACCACCGCGTTCGGCACTGCCCTGAATCCTTGCGCCTCGAACCAGGCGGAATCCTTGCCCTGGAACTTGGAGGGCACCTTGTCCCACCAGCCGGACCCGCCGGGCCCCCCGTCGATGCGGGTCATCGCGTTCAGGCGGAAGGACAGGAGCACCGCCTTCTTCGCCCACTGGTGGACCTGCCACTGCCCGTCGATCTTCTCGGCGACGCGCAGCTTGCCGGAATCCAGCAGGTCCAGGGTCGCCTCGACCGCGTTGCGGTCGGTGCCGGTGGTGTGCGGGCCGATCTCGCCGGCCCGTTCGAACGCATCCTCGACCTGGCGGCGGAGCGCCTCGATATCCATCGTCATTCCCATCCTCGCGAGCGCGGCCGTACACTAGTGGCGGCGGTTGCAGCGTCAATCCAGCCCTTGGCAGGGGCCGGATGCCCGCGGCGGGGCCGATGGTCGAAGGTTCGGAGGGGGCGAGAGCGGTGACGCAAGCGGTGCCGGGGCTGCCGGCGGAACTCGTGGCCGAGCTGCGCGCAGCGCTCGATGACCTAGCACTCCTGACCGAGCCCGAGCACGTGGCCCCCTACCTCACCGATTTCTGGCACCTGTCGACCGGGTCGAGCCCGCTCGTGGCGCGCCCGGCCGATCCCGCCGGGGTGCAGGCGGTGGTGCGGGCCTGTCGCCGGCATCGCGTGCCGATCGTCACGCAGTCCGGCAATACCGGCCTGGTCGGCGGCAACATTCCGGATAGCAGCGGCCGCCAGCTGGTCCTGAACCTGGAGCGGCTGAACCGGATCCGCTCCGTCTCGCCGTCCGGCGACCATCTGGTCGCCGAGGCCGGCTGCGTGCTGGCCGAGGTGCAGGCGGCGGCCGAGCGGATCGACCGGCTGTTCCCGCTCTCGCTGGGGGCCGAGGGCAGCTGCCGGATCGGCGGCAATGTCGCGACCAACGCCGGGGGCATCAACGTGCTCCGCTACGGCATGACCCGGCGCCTGGTCCTGGGCCTGGAGGTGGTGCTGGCCGACGGCACGCTCTGGAACGGCCTGCGGGCATTGCCCAAGGACAATACCGGCTATGACCTGAAGCAGGTCTTCATCGGCTCGGAAGGCACGCTCGGGATCGTGACCGCGGCCACGCTGGCACTCTCGCCCAGGCCGCGGGAACGCCATGATCTCTGGCTGGCGGTGGCCACGCCGGCTGCCGCGGTGGAGCTGCTCCAGCTGTTCCGCAGCCGGCTGGGCGACACGATCTCGGCCTTCGAGCTGATCGCCGATCCCGGGGTGGAGGCGGCCGAGGCAGCGTTCGGCATCCGGCTGGTCGAGGGACGCCATCCCTGGCACGTGCTGGCGACCGTGGCCTGGAGCTTCCCCGACGGGCTGATGGCGCATGTGGAGGCGGTGCTCGAGGCGGCGATGGAGCAGGGCCTGGTGCTGGACGGAACGATCGCCCAGAACGACGCGCAGCGGGCCCAGATGTGGCAGGTGCGCGAGGGCCAGTCCGAGGCCATGACCCGGACGGGCTCGGTCTGGCGCTCCGACGTGGCGGTCGCGACCGACCGGATCCCGGAGCTGATCGAGCGCTGCGAGGCGATCCTGCCGCGGGTACGCCCGGGCATCGTCCTGTTCCCGTTCGGCCACCTGGGTGACGGCAACCTGCACGTCAACGTGCTGGCAAAAGCGCCGGACCGGCTCGGTCCGGAGGACCGGACGAGGCTGCAGGACGCGCTGTTCGACATCGTGGCGGCCATGGACGGCTCGTTCTCGGCCGAGCACGGCATCGGGCGCTGGAAGCGGGGAGCGCTGGACCGGCTGAAGGATCCGGTCGAGCGGCTTCTGATGGCGCGGCTCAAGCGCGCCCTGGACCCGGACGGCATCCTGAACCCCGGCGTCATCACCGATCCGGAGCTTGCGCCATGACCAGGTTCGAGGTGATCGAGGCCGACATCACCACGCTCGACGTGGACGCGATCGTGAACGCGGCGAACGGCCAGCTCCTGCCGGGCGGCGGGGTGTGCGGCGCCATCCACCGGACGGCTGGGCCCGAGCTGGCTGAAGCCTGCACGAGCCTCGCCCCCTGCCCCACCGGTGAGGTCCGCGCCACACCGGGATTCCGTCTGCCGGCACGGTTCGTGATCCATGCGGTGGGCCCGGTCTGGCAGGGCGGGACTGCGGGTGAGGACAGGCAGCTCGCCGCGTGCTATCGCGCCGCCATCGCCGAGGCGGCGCAGCTGGGCGCGGCGTCGATCGCCTTTCCGGCGATCTCGACCGGCATCTACGGCTATCCGCCGGAGCAGGCGGCCCGAGTGGCGGTGACGGCCGTGCGCGAGGCGGCCCATCGCCACCCCGCGGTGGCACGGGTCGTGTTCGCCTGCTTTGGCCAGGACAGTGCCCGGCTGCACCGCGAAGCCCTGGAGGTCCTCCATTGATCCCGTTCCGTGCACCCGTCGAGGCCCAGCTCCTCACCCTCCAGGCGGTGACCGGTGGTACCGGCCCGGCCGGGCTGGACGACGAGCTGGTCGAGCAGATCCTGCGCGAGGGCGGCCGGTTCGCCGAGAACGTGCTGGCCCCCCTCAACCAGACCGGCGACCGGGAGGGTACGAGGCTCGATAATGGCGTGGTGCGCACCGCCAGCGGCTTCGGCGATGCCTGGCGGCAGTTCGGCGAGGCGGGCTGGCTGGGCCTGCCGTTTCCCGAGCAGTTCGGCGGCCAGGGCCTGCCCTGGTCGGTCGCGACCGCGCTGGCCGACAGCTTCAATGCCGCGAACCTCACCTGGTACCTGGCACCTCTGCTCACCCAGGGTGCGATCGAGGCGATCCTGCACCATGCCTCCGACGAGCTGAAGGAGCGCTATCTCCACGACATGGTGAGCGGCCGGGCGAGCGGGGCCATGTGCCTGACCGAGCCGCAGGCCGGCTCCGACCTCGGCACGCTGCGCTCACGTGCCGAGCCTGTGGGCGATGGCAGCTACCGGATCACCGGGCAGAAGATCTTCATCACCTTCGGCGACCACGACTATGTCGATCAGGTGGTGCATCTGGTGCTGGCCCGCCTGCCCGACGCGCCGCCCGGCAGCCGCGGCATCTCCCTGTTCCTGGTGCCGAAGCTCTTGCCGGACGGCAGCCGCAACGACTGGCGGGTCGCCGGGCTGGAGCACAAGCTGGGCATCCACGGCTCGCCCACCTGCGTGATCGCCTATGGCGATGGCGGCGGTGCCATAGGCTGGATGGTCGGCCCGCCCAATGGCGGCCTGCGCTGCATGTTCACCATGATGAACAATGCCCGGCTCAATGTCGGTGTGGAGGGGCTGGGCGTCATGGAGATGGCGACCCAGGCGGCAGTGGCTTATGCGGCCGAGCGCCGCCAGGGCCGGCGCGGCGGCGAGACCGTCACGATCGACCAGCACCCGGACGTCGCCCTGACGCTTGCCCGGATGCAGGCGACCACCGCGGCCGCGCGGGGCATCTGCTACCTCACCGCTTCGGCCCTGGATCAGGGGGACGCAGCGCTGGCCGGCCTGCTGACACCGGTCGCCAAGGCCTGGTGCACCGACCGGGCGGTGGAGCTGGCCTCCGATGCGATCCAGGTCCATGGCGGCATGGGCTTCATCGAGGAGACCGGGGTCGCCCAGCTCTATCGCGACGCCCGGATCCTGCCGATCTACGAGGGCACCAACGGCATCCAGGCCCAGGATCTGGTGGCCCGCAAGCTGCCCATGGAAGACGGGCAGGTGGCGGAGCGCCTGTTCGCGCGGATCGAGGCCCGGCTGGCGGAGCTGCCGGACGGTGCGGAACTGGCGCCGGCCCTGGCCACGGCACGGGCCGCCACGGCCCATCTTCTCCAGGCTTCCGCGGACGACCAGGCGGCCGGCGCCACCGCTTACCTGCGGCTGCTGGGTGATCTGGTGGGCGGCTGGCTGCTCGGCGAATGCGCCGCCCGCTCGGCCGACCATCGACGTCTTGCCGGCTACTGGGTGCGGCGGGTCCTGCCCCATGGCCCGGCCCTGTGCGCGGCGGTGGAGGCAGGCGCTCGCGACATCGCGTGACCGTCGCGGTTGCCAGTGCGCCCGGCTCACCCCGGGCGCCGGCTGACCGGATCGTCGGCAATGATCCGCTGTTCTTGCCGCAGGCGCTCAGTCCAGGCGGTGCCGCGTCTCGTAGCTCTGCTGCAGCTTTCCGTCCGCCCAGACGTAGCGCAGCCAGCAGGTCTGGTCCGCCGGCAGGTCGGGGCACTGCTCGTCGCTGACCCAGACCGACGCTTCCAGCCCGTCGGCCTGCTGCGCCAGGCTCGGCGCCCCGCCCGTCGTGGTGACCGGACGGAATCCGGCGGACGACAGGGCCAGGTCGATCCGGCAGCCGGCATTGGCGCAGAAGGCCGTGGCGGCCCCCTCGCATTCCAGCGCTGCCGTGTCGAGCAGGTAGTCGAGGCTGCCGTCACGGTCGAGGTCGCCCGCCAGCACGGACGGGCGGTCGTCCGGGTCGAACCGGCCACCCAGGCTCCGACACTGCCCCGCATAGTCGATCGCCGCCACGGGCGTGGGCAGTTCCCCCGGTGCCGCCTCCGTGCTGGCGACGGCGGCGATTCCCTGGCGCAGCTGGTCCTTCAGCGTGGCGATGCGCGTGCGGTACGCCTTGTCCAGGCAGCCTTGGTCGTCGCCGCAGGCGGCGCGCTCTTTCAGGAACGCTTCCGCCTCGTCCTGGCGGGCACCGCTGGCTCCCATCAGCAGCGGCAGCTCGCGATAGGCGAACCACAGGCCGCCCATCTCGCTGTCCAGGGCGGAAAGACCGGGATCCGCGCAGACCGCCCGCTCGTCGGCCTGTGCCGCACGGGCGCAGTCGAAGCTGGCCGCCTGCCCCGTCGGTGCCAGCAGCAGCCCGGCCATCAGCAGCGGCCCCGCCCAGAGAACTGCGCGCCCGGTCATCGTTCCATCCCTCCTCGTCCAGCGGCCAATGGAACACACGCGGCAAAATCCGCGCAGGTCAATGGCGGCCGCGTCGCATGGCGCCAGGTCGAGGCCAGCCCGGTCCCGCCGGCCGACAGTCGGCGCCGGTTTCCCCCTCAGCTGGCGCGGGGATGCAGGTGCACCCTCACCTCCGCGGGCCCGGTCGGACGGTGCAGCAGGGCACGGTAGAACGCATCGCGGCTGGGCAGCACCTCCACCTGCCGCTCGCTGCCGTCTGGTGCGATGACGCGCAGGCGCATGGGTCTCGGACCGGGTGCGGCAGACGGCATCTGGCGCAGGAACAGGAGCGGCAGGAACAGGCAGGGCCAGCCGGCCAGCGTGACCAGCCGGCCGAGTTCGGGAAGGAGCAGGAGCAGGTCGGGCATCAGTGCCTCCAGAGGCTCGCCCGATTCCTGCCACGTCCCCGGTAAAGGAAAGATTAAGGCCGTTCAGTCCCGCCGGGTCACCCGGCGGTGGCGGCGGTCCAGATGGCGCTCGACCTCGGCAAGGTCGATGCCCTGGCCGGCCAGGCGCACCAGCGTGAAATAGATCACGTCGGCAGCCTCGTGGACGATGTGATCGTGCTCGCTCGCCTCGATCAGCTCCTCGCATTCCTCGCGCAACTTGGCCGCGAGCATGGCGGGGTCCTCGAACAGGCGCGCGGTGTAGCTGCCGGGCGGCGGGTTCGCGCGCCGGTCCTGCAGGAGGCGCGAGAGCGCGCCCAGCCCGCCATCGGCCCCGAAGCAGGTCCGGCAGCCGAGATGGCAGAAGCCTGGGCCGTGCTGGCGGACGGTGAAGCGCAGCGCGTCGCGGTCGCAGTCCGGCGTGATCGCCAGCAGTTCCTGGACGTCGCCCGAGCTCTCGCCCTTGCGCCAGAGTGCTCCGCGGGAGCGCGACCAGTAGATGCCGCGCCGCTCGGCCACCGCGTGGCGGATCGATTCCCTGGATGAGTAGACCAGGCCCAGCGCCACGCCGCGCTCGTCCGCGACCACGGTCGGGATCAGGCCGTCCTGGCGGTCGGAGACCAGCGGGGCGGCGATCGCGTCCCCCAGGTCCATGCGCCCGGAATAGAGGGCCATGCCGACCTGGGCATCGGCACCGATCCGGTCGAGCTCGGCCAGTTCCTCGGTCGTGGTGACCCCGCCGGCGATCGTCACCTTGGCGGGTGCCGCGGCCGCGACGATCGCACGTGCGAACTCGAGGTCGGTGCCCTCCATCCGGCCCTCGCGCTCGACGAAGGTCACGAGGAAACCGCCGACATATTCCTTCAGCTGGGCGATCCGGTCGATGACGTTGGCACCGGTGGCCTTGGTCCAGCCCTCCACCACCACCTCGCCGTGCCGCGCGTCCAGGGCCGCGATCAGCCGGTCCTTGGGCAGCTGGCCGAGCAGCTCGGGCGTGGCCGCGGTGCCGAGGATGATCTTGGCAGCCCCCTTGTTCAGCCAGTGCAGCGCACGCTCGACCGAGCGGATGCCGCCACCCACCCGGACGTTGCCCATGGTGATCAGCCGCTCGATCACGGCATCGTTGTCGCCCTTGGACAGGGCCCGGTCGAGGTCGATCACCGCGACGTCGCCGGCCAGGCGGAAGCGCTCCATGATCGGCGCGGGATCACCCGCGTCGATCGCCTGCTGCTCGCCGCCGATCAGCTGGACGGCATGGCCGCCCTGGAGGTCGATCGAGGGAACGATCATTGCCGCACCACCACGCCCTTGCCGGCCAGATAGGTCTTCACGTCGCCCACGGTCGTGTCGCCGTCATGGAAGATCGAGGCGGCCAGCACCGCGTCCGCACCGGCCTCGAAGGCTTCGGCGATATGCTCGGCCGAGTTCGCCCCGCCGCTCGCGATCACCGGGACATGGACAGCACTCGCCACGGCACCGGTCAGCGCCAGGTCGTAGCCCGAACGGGTGCCGTCCCGGTCCCAGGAGGTGAGCAGGATCTCGCCGGCCCCCAGCTCCTGGGCCTCCTTCGCCCAGGCGAGCGCGTCCTTGGCCGTACCCTGCCGCCCGCCCTTGACCAGCACCTCGAAGCCCTCGCCAGCCTGCCGCGCGTCGATCGCCAGCACGCAGCACTGGGCGCCGAAGCGCTCCGAGATCTCGCGGATCAGGCCCGGCCGCTCCACCGCGGCGGTGTTGACGCTGACCTTGTCGGCCCCCGCCTCCAGCAATGCCGCCGCATCCTCCGCAGTGCGCACGCCGCCGCCGATGGTGAGCGGGATGGACAGGACGGCGCGCACCCGGCGCACGGTCTCGTGCTGGTGGCCGCGCCCCTCCGGGGTGGCCGCCACGTCCAGGATCACGATCTCGTCGGCGCCCTGCGCCTCGTAGAGGGCCGCGCGCTCCGCCGGATCGCCGGCATCGCGCAGCCCCTGGAAGCGGACACCCTTCACGACCCGGCCGTCCGCCACGTCGAGGCAGGGGATGATGCGCTTGGTGAGCATGCTCAGCGCTCCAGGAAGCGGGCCAGGAGCTCCTGGCCATAGGTGCCGGACAGTTCGGGATGGAACTGGCAGGACAGGAGGTTACCCGTTTCCAGCCCGGCCACGAACAGCCCGTCATGCTCGGCCAGCGCCACGCTGCAGCCAGGGGCCGCGAGTGCCCGGTAGCTGTTGGCGAAATAGGCGTAGCCGTCCTGGAGCAGGGTGCAGTCCGGCTGTGCCTCGATCCGGTTCCAGCCGAACTGCGGAACCCGCACCTCGTCCGAGAACCGGCCGACATGGGCGTCGATCACGGCCAGACCGCGGATGCCCGGGCTTTCCTCCGAGCTCTTGAACAGGAGCTGGTGGCCGACGCAGATGCAGACCGTCGGCCGGTCCGCCTCGATCCGGCGCCGCAGGGCCCGGTCCAGCCCCTTCTCGGTAAGCGCCCGCATCGCCGGGCCGAACGCGCCCACGCCCGGCAGCATGACGTGACTGGCCGTCTCCACCATGACCGGATCGTCGGCCAGCACCGGCTCAGCGCCCAGACGGCGCCAGGCAGCGCGCACCGAGGCGATGTTGGCGACGCCGGTCGGGACGATCACGACCTGCCGGGTCATAGGCTGCCCTTCGTGCTCGGAATCTCGGCGCTGCCGGTCCGGGCGACCGCACGGCGCAGGGCGATCGCCAGCGCCTTGAACGCGGCCTCCGCCTTGTGATGGTCGTTGTCGCCGTGCAGCACGTCGACATGCAGCGCCATCCGGCCGGTCATCGCCAGCGACTGGAAGAAATGGGTCAGGTTCTCGGTGGCGACGTCGCCGATCACCTCGCGCACGAACGGGATGTCGACCCGGGCGAACGGCCGTCCGGACAGGTCGACCACCACGCGGGCCAGCGCCTCGTCGAGCGGCGCATAGGCATGGGCGAAGCGCTCGATGCCGCGCCGATCGCTCAAGGCCTGATCAATCGCCGATCCCAGGGCCAAGCCTGTGTCCTCCACCGTGTGGTGGTCGTCCACATCGAGGTCGCCCGTCACCTGCAGGTCCAGGTCGAGGCGGCCGTGCCTGGCGAGGGCCGTCAGCATGTGGTCGAGAAAGCCGATCCCGGTCTGCAGCGCGACCTGGCCGGACCCGTCCAGGTTCAGGGTCAGCCGGATCTCGGTCTCGCTGGTGGCACGCTCGACGGTGACGATGCGTGGCTCGGTCAAGGCTTGGCTCCGTGCTCGGTCGCAACGACCGGTAGATGGGTGCTCACGGCACGATCTGCGCGATGTCGAACACCACGATGTCCGTGCCGCCCGCCGCCTTGATCTGCGCGATGAGCGTGGGCAGCCCGTCGCGCGGCACCGCCGCTTTCACCGCGAAGCCGGTGCCGGCATGGAGCGGCGATACGGTCGGGTAGCGCATGCTGGGCAGGATGCCGACCAGCGTTTCCAGCGCTTCCGGCGGAACGTTGATCTCGACCATCACCCGCTTGCGCGCATCCAGCACCGAGCGGACCAGCAGCACCAGATGCTCGATCACCTCGCGCTTGGCCGGGTCGTCCAGGCTCTTCGGATGGGCATACATCCGGGTCGAGCTGCGCAGGAGCTCGGCGAAGATGGTGAGGCCGTTGGCCTTGAGCGTTGCGCCGGTCGAGGTGTTGTCGACGATGCAGTCGGCATCCTCGGGCGGGAACACCTCGGTGGCGCCATAGGTACGCACCACCCGGCCTTCCAGGCCTTCACGCTCCAGCCAGCGGCGGGTCAGCCGCTCGTATTCGGTCGCGACCAGGAAGGGTCCCGGCCGCGGCCGGCCGTCCTCGAGGAAGGACGGCTCGCAGGCGCCCACGATCCGGACCTGATCCAGGCCGGTGTCGAGCAGCTCGACCAGCTCGACCTCCTTTTCCGCCACCCAGTCCGCCCCGGCGAAGCCGACGTCGCGGGAGCCGACATGGAGCATCTCGACGATGTTCTGCGGCTTGAGCAGCTTGGTCTCGAAGCCCGGCAGCGACAGGGTCGGCCGGTAGCCGCGCCGGTCGAAGTTCAGCCGAATGCCGGCGTCGCCCAGGAGCTTGAGGACATTGTCCTGCATCCGCCCCTTGGGCAGGGCCAGGTGGACGACGGCAGCGCTGGCGGCGGGTTGGGCGGTCTGGTCGGACAAGATGGGCGATCCGGAAAATGCCTGGGCCCGCATCATGGCGAGCGCGCACGGCTATAGACGCTTAGCCCCTGCCTGCGCAAACACCGGGGCAAGGCAGACGTGCTTTGGACGAGGAAACGAGATGGCGAATCCCCGACTTGGGCGAGTGACCGCCCTGGCCGCAGCCTTGGCGGTGCTGGCCGGCTGTGCCCGGATGCCCGAGTTCGCAGGGTTCGACGAGCAGCCGCCGGAGGAAGCCGTCGAGCTGCCCACGCCCGGCGACAACCCGGCTGCGGCCGCCTGCGTGCTGATCGACACCGACATGGCCCTGGACGATGTCCGGGCGATCGCGGCGATGCTGCCGACCGGCAAGGTCCGGGCGATTGTCACGACCGGCGGGGTCAGCCGCCCGGAGAACGGCGGCAGCGCCGCCGCGGTGCTGACGGCACTCAGCCGCAGGGACGACGTGCGCGTCCTGGTGGGCAAGCCCTCGCCGGCCCCGACCAGTCCCGACTGGCTCCCGGCGTCCCGACAGAGTGCCGAGCGGCTGGGCTACTTCCTCGCCACCACCGTGCCACTGGGCCCGCCCGAGACCTTCCTCGCCGAGGAGGTGCGCCAGGCGATGCGTGGCTGCCAGACGATCGACGTGCTGATGCTCGCACCCTGGAGCTCGTTCACCACCTATCGGCCACAGCTCGGCACAAGGCTGCGCCGGATCATCGTCCAGGGGGTGCCGCCCACCCAGGCCGGCTCGCTCGGCTTCAGCTGCGGCTATGACCGCGCTGCCTGCCAGTCGGTACTTCAGGGCGGCCTGTTCGAGATCATGACCTGGGTCGCCCTGCCGGAGAACGCCGACGACAGCTTCGTGCCACGGCCGGACATGTTCAACGGGCTGGCCGCCACCGGCCTGCCCGGTGCGGTCAAGGCGATGATGCAGATCAACCCCTCGGCGGTGAACGAGGGCTATGTCTGGGACGACAGCGCGGCACTCTACTGGCTCTATCCCGACCTGTTCGGTCAGCGCGGCGGCCATGTCGAGCCGGTCGTCCCGGCCGCGACCCTGAAGCAGCACTGGCGCTACGCGGTGAACGAGGCGATCGAGCGGCAGTACTGACGCCGGCGTCCCGCCCGTACGGCCGGATGAGGGACGGCAGGCAGATTCATGCCGACCGTGAGACCGGAGGAGATGAAGGACGGTGTGGCCGCCACCTCCGGCCCTTCAGGCGGGTCCGCTCCTGCCGGCTGTGACTGCTTGGCGCTAGTCCCTCACCTCTGCTCCGACGGCGCCGGGGGGGAACCATGCCACCCACGGTATAATCCTGAAGGTTTGCAGCCATTCTGCCC
>NZ_DATMFZ010000084.1:0-46840 GCF_035556675.1 Geminicoccus sp.
CCGGCGGACGGGCCGATGGTCCTGCTGCCGCATGGCTATCCATGCTCGTCCTTCCAGTACCGCCAGCTCATGCCGGCACTCGCCGACCGCTGGCGGCTGATCGCCCCGGACTTTCCGGGCTTCGGCCACAGCGCCACGCCGGACCCGGGGGCGTTTTCCTACACGTTCGACGGGCATGCCGGCTTCCTGGACCGGTTCGCCCAGGTGCTGGGGATCGAGCGCGCGGCCCTCTACCTCCATGACTATGGCTCGCAGATCGGGCTCCGGCTGGCGATCCGGCGGCCAGGGCTGGTCGCGGCGCTGATCATCCAGAACGGTGACATCTACGCAGACCAGCTGGGTCCCAAATATGACGGGTTGAAGGCCCATCTCGCTGCACCTTCGGCCGAGGGGCGGCGGAAGCTGGCAGAGGCGGTGAGCGAGGCGGGCTTTCGCGAGGAGTTCCTGAACGAGGTCCGGCCAGAGCTCGCCGCCCGCATCAGCCCGGACCTCTGGCAGCTCGCCTGGGCGCAGCTCGACCATCCGGTGCGCCGCGAGGTCATGGTCGGGCTGATGGAGGGCCTGCGGGAGAACCTCCAGTGGTTTCCGCGCTACCAGGCCTATCTGCGCGAACACCGCCCGCCGGCCCTGATCGTCTGGGGGCCGCAGGACGGCTACATGCCGGAAGGGGCGGCGCGGGCCTATCTGCGCGACCTGCCGGATGCCGAGCTGCATCTCTTGGATGGCGGCCACTGGCTGCTGGAGACCAATCTGGACGAGGTCGCGGCACTGGCACGCCGCTTCCTGGAACGCCACCATGCGGGAGACCGGACATGAGCGATCGCAGCGGACCTGCCATTGCACGGATCTGGCGGGGCAGGGTGCCGACGGCACGGGCCGGCGAGTACGAGGCCTATCTGTTCGAGCACGGCATCAAGCCGCTGATCGAGAAGGCGATGGGCGTGCAATCGCTGCGCGAGGACCGGGCAGGCGAGACCGAGTTCGTCACCATCTCCTACTGGGAGAGCGTGGAGGCGATGGCGCGGTTTGCCGGCAGCGATCCCAGGCGGATCCATCACCTGGAGCGCGACCCCGAGTTCCTGATCGAGCTGCCGGAGGGCGTGCAGATCCTCCAGATCCGCGCCGCGCATGGCCGGACGGGCGGGGACGTGGCGTGAGGCCCGGCAGGGAACATGCATGGCGCGTGCGCGTTCTCGGCAGGTGAGCAGCAGCGGAGAATCGCCATGCAGCACCTGACCCCGGAAATGAAGTCGTGCATCGAGGCATGCCTGTCCTGCTACCAGACCTGCCTGTCGACCGCGATGGGTCACTGCCTGGAGGCGGGCGGCAAGCATACCGAGCCGAAGCACTTCAAGCTGATGATGGCCTGCGCCGAGATCTGCCGGACGTCGGCGCATTTCATGCTGATCGGCACGCCGCATCACCGCCACACCTGCCGGGAATGCGCCGAGATCTGCACCGAATGTGCGGAGGACTGCGCGCGGATCGGCGACATGGAGGAATGCGTCCAAGCCTGCCGGCGCTGCGCGGAGAGCTGCCGGAAGATGGCCGCCTGATCAGGCGGCTTCGAGGATGATCGGGGCGTGGTCGGAGGCGGTCTTCGCCGCCCGGGGTGCCCGGTCGATGCGGCAGGCGGTCGCCCGGTCCATCGCCCGGGGCGAGAGGAGGAAGTGGTCGATCCTGAGGCCGTGGCCCAGCTCGAAGGAGCGGGCCTGGTAGTGCCACCAGGAATAGTCCTCGCCGGCCGGGTTCAGCCAGCGATAGGCGTCGTAGAAGCCGCGGTTGACCACCCGGCGCCAAGCGGCGCGCTCGTCGGGATGGTAGCAGATCGAGCCGTCCCAGGAGGCGGGGTCGTGGACGTCGCAGGCTTCCGGCGCCACGTTCCAGTCGCCGCCGACGATGACGGGCGTGCCGTCCTCGGCGAGCGCGCTCATGCGGGCGCCGATCCGGTCGAAATAGCGCAGCTTGTAGGCGAACGAATCGGAGCCCACCGACGTGCCGTTCGGCAGGTAGAGCGAGGCCACCCGGAACGGGCCGACCGTGGCCTCGATCCAGCGGGCCATGGTATCGCCCTCCTCGCCGGGCAGGCCCTGCACCACGTCCCGCGGCTCCTGCTTGGCCAGGATCGCCACGCCGTTGAGCGGGGCCGAGCCCCACAGCGCCAGGTGGTAGCCGCGCTCCTCGAAGGGCGCGCGGGGGAACTTGTCGTCGGTGACCTTGGTCTCCTGGAGCAGGAGCACGTCCGGCGCCTCGGCATCGATCCAGCCGAGCAGCGCGTCCAGCCGGGCGCGCACGCCGTTCACGTTCCAGGCGACCAGCTTCATCGTCATCTCTCGAGCAGGGGCAGGCTGCCCGGGGTCACATCGCGAAGCTGGTGCCGCAGCCGCAGGACGACTTGGCGTTCGGGTTCTTCACCTGGAAGTACGAGCCGTTCAGGTCCTCGACGAAGTCCAGCTCCGAGCCGATCAGGTAAAGGAGGGACATGCCGTCGATGACCACCTTGGCGCCCTGCTTCTCGATGGCGATGTCGTCCGGCTCGTTCGCCGTGCCGAGCTCGAACTCGTACTTGAAGCCGGAGCAGCCGCCGCCGGAGACCCCGACGCGCAGATGGCCGTCATCCATGCCCTCGCGCTCCAGGATGGCGCGGATGCGGCGGGCGGCGCTGTCGGAGACCTGGAACGGGTCGGGCCGCGGGTTCGCTTGCGACATGGGTTGCCCTTGATGATCGATCCGCCGCCTCATCGGCCGGCCGGATCAAGAGGTCGGCGCCGATGAAGCCTGCACATCCCAAAGTAGGCAGCGGCCGTGTATTGTCAAACCAGGCCAGCGCCCGGGAGGCTGTCATTTCCGCACCTCTGCCCGCCGAATTCTCGCCGCGTGCCCCGTTCGCCGCGGATCCCGCCACGAGTCGCGGCCGCCTCGTGCCGGAACCGGACAGCGCGCCGCGCTCGCCCTGGCAGCGCGACCGCGACCGGATCGTGCATGCCACCGCGTTCCGCCGCCTGGAGGCCAAGACCCAGGTCTTCGCAGCATTGGACGGCGACCATTTCCGCACCCGGCTCACCCATACGCTGGAGGTGAGCCAGATCGGCCGCACCATCGCCCGAGCGCTCCAGGTCGACGAGGACCTGACCGAGGCGATCGCGCTCGCCCACGATCTCGGCCACAGCCCGTTCGGCCATGCCGGCGAGGAGGCGCTGGACGCCTGCCTGCAGGGGTTCGGCGGGTTCGACCACAACCTCCAGACCTTCCGGATCCTGACCCGGCTGGAGCGGCGCTATGGCGGGTTCGACGGGCTGAACCTGACGGCGGAAACGCTGGAAGGCGTGGTCAAGCACAACGGGCCGCTCCAGGGGGACGTGCCGGCGCCGGTCGCGGAGTGGCACCGCCGGCAGGACCTGCGCCTGCACCTGCAACCGTCGGTGGAAGCGCAGATCGCGGCGCTGGCCGACGACATCGCCTATTGCAGCCATGACGTCGACGACGGGCTGCGCGCCGGATTCTTCCGCCCGGACGAGCTGCGTACCGTGCCGCTGGCAGCGCCGGTGGTGGACGAGGTGACCGCCCTGTGGCCGGGCCTGGAGCGGGGCCGGCTGGCCGGCGAGATCCAGCGCCGCCTGATCGACCGGATGGTCCGCGACCTGCTGGCCGAGACCAGGGAGCGCCTGGCGGCGCTGCACCCAGGCTCGCCCGACGCCGTGGCCCTGGCGGACCGGCCCTGCGTCGCCTTCTCGCCTGCCATGCACGAGGCGGTGGTGCAGCTCAGGACCTTCTTGCGCGACCGGGTCTGGCAACACTACACGGTCAACCGGATGACGCGGCGCGCCAAGCAGATCCTGCGAGCACTGTTCGAGACCTTCTTCGAGGCACCCGAATGCCTCCCGGAGGAATGGCGCAGCCGGGCCGGGGCGGCCGGCTCGCAGGCATGTGCCGAGGCGGTGCGTGACTACGTCGCCGGAATGACCGACCGATTCGCGCTCGACGAGCACGACCGTCTTTTCAGGATTGCCCGTACCCGACCATGAACCCGTTCGCCCTCATCGAAACCGAGATCCGTGCCGCCCTGGACCAGCTCGTGGCGGAGGCCCGCCTGCCGGCCGGGCTGGACCTGACCAGGGTCGCCGTGGAGCTGCCCAAGGATCCGGCGCATGGCGACGTGGCCTGCTCGATCGCGCTGATGCTGGCCAAGCCCGCGCGGATGAAGCCGCTCGACATCGCCCAGGCCCTGGCGGAGCGGCTGGAGGGGCGGGCGGACTTCCAGGACGTGGCGGTGGCACCGCCGGGCTTCGTCAACATGCGGATGCGGCCGGCCTTCTGGCATGCGGTGATCCCGGCGATCCGCGCGGCCGGCAATGACTTCGGCCGGATCGACCTGGGGCAGGGGCAGAAGGTCAACGTCGAGTACTGCTCGGCCAACCCGACCGGGCCGCTCCATGTGGGCCATGCCCGCGGCACGGTGTTCGGCGACGCCCTGGCCTCGATCCTCGAGCGGGTCGGCTATGGGGTCACCCGCGAATATTACGTGAACGACGCGGGTGCCCAGGTCGAGACGCTCGCCCGCTCCTTGCACCTGCGCTACCGCGAGGTGCTGGGCGAGGACATCGGCGAAATGCCGGAGGGTTTCTATCCCGGCCTCTATCTGGTGCGGACCGCGGAAGCGCTGGCGGCCCGCGACGGCGACCGCTGGCTGGGCAAGCCCGAGGAAGACTGGCTGGACCCGCTCAAGCGCTTCGCGGTCGAGGCCCAGCTCCAGGTGATCAAGGACGACCTGGCGGCGCTGGGGGTCCATCATGACCTGTTCCTGTCCGAGCGCTCGCTGATCGAGGACGGCACCATGGATGCCGCCCTCCAAAGGCTGGAGGAACTGGGCCTGCTCTACGTGGGCGAGCTGCCGCCGCCCAAGGGCAAGCCCGCCGAGGACTGGGAGCCGCGGCCGCAGCTCCTGTTCCGCGCCACGCAGTTCGGCGACGACGTGGACCGGCCGCTCAAGCGCTCCAACGGGGCCTGGACCTATTTCGCGGCGGACCTGGGCTGCCACTTCAGCAAGCTGCGGCGCGGCCACCAGTGGCTGGTCGACGTGCTGGGGGCGGACCATGGCGGCTACGTCAAGCGGCTGAAGGCGGCGGTGAAGGCGCTCTCGCAGGACCAGGTCCAGCTCGAGGTGCGGCTGTGCCAGCTCGTCAGCCTGATGGACGAGGGCAAGCCGCTCAAGATGAGCAAGCGGGCCGGCCGGATCGTGACCATGCGCGACGTGGTCGACGAGGTCGGCAAGGACGTGATGCGGTTCATGCTGCTCACGCGCAAGAACGACGCGCCGCTCGACTTCGATCTTTCCAAGGTGGTCGAGCAGTCGCGCGACAACCCGGTGTTCTATGTCCAGTACGCGCATGCCCGGGTGCGGTCGGTGTTCCGCCAGGCCGAGCAGCGCGGGCTGGGCCAGCTGACCCAGGACCTGGACCGGGCGGATCTGGCGCTGCTGACCCATCCGGCCGAGCTCGACCTGCTCAAGCGGGCGGCCCTGCTGCCGCGGGTGCTGGAAGGTGCCGCCGTGCATGCCGAGCCACACCGCATCGCCTTCTGGTTGATGGAACTCGCCGCAGAGCTCCATGGCCTCTGGACGAAGGGCTCGGAGGACGAGAGTTTGCGCTTTCTCGTCGAGGCGGAGCCGGAGCGTTCGCGGGCGCGGTTGGCCATGCTGGAGGCGGCGCGCACCGCGATCGCGGCCGGCCTGGACATACTGGGGGTGACGCCGGTCGACGAGCTGCGCTGAACCGTCGTTCGGCGCAGACGTTTCGTCAGCGCGCAAATCTTCCGTTGAGAGAGCATGGCTGCAATGTCCGACGAATCGTTCGACGCCGCGCAGAAGGCCTTGAGGAACCGGGCGGTGGTCGACCTGGAGGAGCCCCTGCCGGACGAGCAGCCGACCCGGTGGTGGCTCCGGATCCTGGTATTGGTGGTGTTCTTCGCGTTCGGCGCGATCGTGTGGCTGTCCTGGCAGGACAATGCCGGCGACGGCACGCCGGTGCTGGTGGCGGCTCCCGAGGAGCCGATCAAGGAGCGACCCGTCAATCCCGGCGGGATGGAACTGCGCAACGACAACACCGCGATCGCCACCGTGCTCGACCCGGATGCGGATCGGGCAGACACCCAGCCGCAGGTCGGCCCGGTCGTGACCAGCCGCCCGCCGGACCGGCCGGCAGTGCCGGTGGAGGAGGAGCTTCCGCCCTCGGCCGGGGTGAGCGAGGAGGCACCCGAGGCGGCGCCCCAGACGCCCGGGGCACCGCCGCTCGTCTCGATGGGCGACATCATCCCGACCGAGGACGACAGGGCGGTGCCCGAGCCGGCCGCGGGCGCGCCGGCCGCCGACGCACCTGCCGCGGGCGAGCCGGCGGCGCCGCCCTCGGTGATGGCGGTGGCACCCGAGCCGCCGGCCACCGCGCCGCTGGTCACCGCACCCTTGGCGCCGGCACCCGCACCGGAGCCGTTGGCGGCACCGCGCGCAACGCCGCCGGCCGCGCCCGCGCCGAGTGCGGCGCCCGCCACCGATGCCGGGCCGATGCGGGTGGTCCCGCCGGCCGAGCCGCCGGCGGTGGTCGACACCACGCCCGTGCCGCCGCCGGCACCAGCAGCGCCCGCAGCACCGGCGCCCGCCCCGCCGGCGGTCGTGGCGACCGCACCCGCGGCACCGGAGCCGGCCCAGCCGGCTGCACGCAGCGGGGTGCGCATCCAGGTCGCTTCCCTGCGCAGCGAGGCGGACGCCAACATTGCCTGGGATCGGGTGGCGCGGAAGCATCCGGACGTGTTCGCGGGCAAGCGCCGGGTGATCACCCAGGCGGAGGTGAAGGGGGCTACCTATTACCGCGCCCAGCTCGAAGGATTCGCGAGCCGGGCGGAGGCGCAGGCGGCCTGTGAGGCACTCAAGAGTGCCGGCAGCGACTGCCTGGTGGTCCGCTGATGCTGGCCGCGGTGATCGGCATCGAAGGCACCGTGCTCACCGCGGCGGAGCGGCGCCTGCTGGCGGAGACGCCGCCGGCCGGCGTGATCCTGTTCGCCCGCAACGTCGCCGACCGGGCGCAGCTCCGCTCCCTCACCAACGCGATCCGGGCGGCGGCCGCACCGGCCGTACCGATGATCCTGGTCGACCAGGAGGGAGGGCGGGTCATGCGGCTGTGCCCGCCAGTCTGGCGCAGCCTGCCGGCCATGGCCGCGATCGGCGCCCTGTTCGCCCGGCAGCCCGACCAGGCGGTGCAGGCTGCCCGTGCGGTCGGTCACCTGATCGGCTGCGACCTGGTCGAGACCGGCATCGACGTGGCCTGTGCGCCGGTGCTGGACGTGGCGGCATCCGGGCTCACCGAGGCGATCGGCAGCCGCGCCTTTTCGAGCGACCCGTTCGTGGTCACGGAGCTGGGCGGGGCCCTGGCCGAGGGGCTGCTGGACACGGGCGTGCTGCCGGTGATCAAGCATCTGCCGGGCCATGGCCGCGCCCAGGTCGACAGCCATGTCGGACTGCCGGTGGTGACGGCTTCCCTGGACGAGCTGGCGGCGCGCGACTTCGTGCCGTTCCGCACGCTGGCCGACCTGCCGATCGGCATGACCGCCCATATCGTCTTCCCGGCATTGGATCCGGATCGGCCGGCCACCCTGTCCCGGCCGATCATCGAGGGCGTCATCCGCGGCCAGATCGGCTTTTCCGGGCTCCTGCTCTCCGACGATCTCGGCATGGGTGCGCTCAGCGGCGACCTGGTGGGCCGGGCCATCGCCTGCCTCGCGGCCGGCTGCGACCTGGCGCTCGCCTGCAGCGGGCGGATCGAGGACGCGCTGGCGCTGGCCGATGCCCTGCCGCGACTGGCGGGCGAGGCGGCGCACCGCCATGCCCGCGCCCTGGCCTTCCGCGGCACCGGGCAGGGGCCGGTCGACGTGGCCGCCGCCGAGCATCATCTGCGCGCGACGCAGCTCGTCGCCTGAAGGAACCGACTTGGCCGATCTGGGGGCGCAGGCCCATATCCTGTCGATCTATCTGATCCCGCTCGTGCTGGCGATCACCATGCACGAGGCGGCCCATGCGCTGGCAGCCGACAAGCTGGGCGATCCGACCGCGCGCCAGCTGGGCCGGGTCAGCCTGAACCCGATCGTGCATGTCGACCCGCTCGGCACCTTCGTGCTCCCGGGCATCCTGCTGCTCTCGGGCAGCCCGTTCCTGTTCGGCTGGGCCAAGCCGGTGCCGGTCAGGTTCGGCTACCTGCACCATCCCCGCCGCGACATGGCGCTGGTGGCGCTGGCCGGGCCGGGGATCAACATCGTGATGGCGATCGCCGCCGCGATCGCCCGCCATGGGACGGTGAACATCGACGGTGCGCTCGGCGAGTGGCTCACCGGCAACCTGGATGCGTTCGTCAACGTCAACGTCGTGCTCGCCGTGTTCAACATGCTGCCGCTCCTGCCGATGGATGGCGGGCGGGTGCTCAACGCCATCCTGCCGCCGAAGCTCGCCTGGGAGCACGCCAAGACCGAGCGCTATGGCCTGCTGATCCTGCTGGCCGTCCTGTTCCTGGGTCCGCTCCTGGGCTCGATCTGGGGCACGCAGATCAACCTGATCGACCCGATCCTGCGCCCGCCGGTCGAGTTCGTGTTCCGCTGGGTCTACATCCTGACCGGCTGGGGCGATCCGCTGGGATGAGCGAGGCGGTGGGAAGCGAAGACCGGCCGGAGGATGACGGGTTCACCGTCGCCCTGGACGGCTTCCAGGGCCCGCTCGACCTCCTGCTCGACCTGGCCAGGCGGCAGAAGGTCGACCTGCGCACCCTCGACCTGGTGGCGCTGGTCGACCAGTTCGTGGCCTATCTCCAGGGGGCGAAGCGCCGGGAGCTGACGCTCGCCGCCGACTATCTGGTGATGGCCGCCTGGCTGCTCTGGCTGAAGTCGCGCCTGCTCCTGCCGAAATCCGAGCCCGACGGCGAGGTCGAGGAGGCGGCCTCGGACCTGGAGGCGCGGCTGCGCCGGCTGGATGCGGCCAAGGCGCTGGCAAGGGCCCTGGAGGAGCGGCCGCGGCTCGGCCGGGAACGGCTGGTGCGCGGGGTGGCGGAGAGCTTCGCGCTGGAAACGCGCTACCTGCCGACCGCCTCGCTCACCGACCTGGTCGCCGCCTATGCCGGGCTCAAGCGCAAGCGCAAGGCGGTGATCCTGCGCTTCCCGCCGCCGCCCACCTGGTCGATCGACCAGGCGATGGCCCGGTTCGAGGCCATGGTGAGCGGCACGACCTGGCGCGAGCTGGAAAGCCTGCTGCCGCCCGATCTCGCCGAGGGGTTCGGCCGGCGCACGGCCCTGGCCTCGGGCCTGGTCGCCAGCCTGGAGCTGGCCCGGCAGGGGCGGATCGAGCTGGTGCAGCACCAGCCATTCGGCCCGATCATGGTGAAGGGAACGCGATGAGCCGCGAGCTGGGCCTGCGGATCGTGGAGGCGGTGCTGTTCAGCCGGGCGGAGCCCGTGTCGGAGGCGGTGCTCCAGGCCCATCTGCCGGGCGACCTGCATGTGGCCGACCTCCTGCCCGAGCTGGTGCTGGCCTATAGCGGCCGGGGCATCCGGCTGGAGCGGATCGGCCAGGACTGGGCGCTGCGCACCGACCCGGAGATCGCGCCCTATCTGGCCAGGGTCGAGGAGAAGCGGCGCAAGCCGTCGCGCGCGGTGATGGAGACGCTGGCGGTGATCGCCTGGAAACAGCCGGTGACCCGGGGCGAGATCGAGCAGGTCCGGGGCGTGGCGCTGGCCCAGGGCACGCTCGAGCAGCTCCTGGACGCCGGCTGGGTGGCACCGGCCGGCCGCCGCGAGGTGCCGGGCCGGCCGATGACCTGGGCGACCACGCCGGCCTTCCTGGACGCCTTCGGCCTGACCAGCCTGGACGACCTGCCCAGGCCCGACGACCTGGACGCGCCCGACCTCGTGGTCATGGCGCAGCGCACCGGCGAGGAGCCGGCCGAGCCTGGGGTGCCGGCACAATCGGATATGCCGGAACGTGATTCCGGGGATGCCGTCTCATCGTGATCGGGCTATCCTCCGGAGGCCGCTGGACCGTGCCTCCGGGTTCGTCTATCGGTGCGTTCATCGAGGGGTAACCGGAACGCCGGTTGCCCGAAGACGGCAGGCGTGACTCCATCGTGTTCGATCTTGCCTGGTCGGAAATGGCCATCATCCTGGTGGTGGCCCTGGTCGTGGTCGGTCCCAAGGATCTGCCGCGCCTTGCACGCACGCTCGGGCAGTGGGTGGCCAAGGGGCGGGCGATGGCGCGCGAGTTCCAGCGCCATGTCGACGACATGGCCCGCGAGGCCGACCTGCAGGATCTGAAGAACAGTGTCGGCAAGATCAGCCCGGCCGGCATCCGCGACCAGATCACCAAGGCGGTGGATCCGGACGGCACGCTCGGCAAGTCGCTGGACACCCGCGACATCAACCGCGCGCTGGACGTGAAGACCCCGGCCTCGCCGTCGCCGGCACCCGCAAAGACCGAGTCACCCGCGCCTGGCGCTCTGCTCGGGCCGGCGGCTGACGCCTCGGCCGGGAGCGAGACCGGCACGACACCGGCCAAGCCTGCCGAGCCGGCTCCGGCAGCGGCGACGGGCTCCTTCAGGCCGGCACCCGCCGCGCCCGCGCCGGTTGCTTCCGCCCCCGCCGAACCTGCTTCTGCCGAACCCGCTACTGCCGGGCCCGCTCCTGCCGAGAAAGCCTGATGGCGTTCATCAAGGACATCGACGACCGCGAGATGCCGCTGCTGGAGCACCTGCTCGAGCTGCGCAACCGGCTGATGTGGTCGATCGGCGCGTTGTTCCTCGGTTTCCTGCTCTGCTACGCCTTCTCCGAGCAGATCTACCAGTTCCTGGTCCATCCGCTGCAGATCGCCTACGGCAACCAGACCGGCCGGCGGATGATCTATACCGGCCTCACCGAAGCCTTCTTCACCTACCTGAAGGTGGCGATGTGGGGCGGGGCGATGCTGGCCTTCCCGGTGATCGCCACCCAGCTCTGGATGTTCATCGCACCCGGCCTGTACCGCCACGAGAAGCAGGCCTTCCTGCCGTTCCTGCTGGCGACGCCGATCCTGTTCTTCCTGGGTGCGGCGCTCTGCTACTATCTGGTGTTCCCGCTGGCGTTCCACTTCTTCCTGAGCTTCGAGACCGCCGGTGGCGATGGCGCGCTGCCGATCGAGCTGGAGGCACGGGTCGGGGAATATCTCGACCTCGTGATGAAGATGGTGTTCGCCTTCGGCCTGGCCTTCCAGCTGCCGGTGCTGCTCACCCTTCTGGGCCGGGTCGGGATCATCGGCTCGGCCGGGCTGGTGCGGAACCGGCGCTATGCGATCGTCGGCGTGTTCGTGCTGGCGGCCATCGTCACCCCGCCGGACGTGATCAGCCAGATCAGCCTCGCCGTGCCGCTGCTCATTCTCTACGAGATCTCGGTCATCGCGGTGAAGATGGTCGAGAAGAAGCGGCGGGAAGCCGAGGCCGCGGAAGCCGCCGAGGCCGAGGACGACTCCACGACCAGCTAGCAGTGCCGGCGTGCCTGGCGGGACACGGGCGGCCGGGTGCTGCCGGTTCCCGCCGATCCGGGCTTCCCTGCCGGGCGGCGGATGCATAAGAGACCCCCGGTGCATCTGACCTAGGGCAGAAGAGCCTTGTTCGACCTGAAGTGGCTGCGGGACAACTCGGCGGCGTTCGACGCCAGCCTGCAACGGCGCGGTGCGGCACCGGCGGCCGCCGACGTGCTGGCGCTGGATGCCGAGCGGCGCCGGATCGAGACCGAGCTGCAGGAATCGCAGTCCGCGCGCAACCGCCTGTCCCGCGAGTTCGGCCAGGCCAAGGCCAAGGGCCAGCCGGTCGATGGGCTCCAGGCCGAGCTCGGCCGGCTGAAGGACGCGGTGAAGGCCGGCGAGGAACAGCTCGCGGCGGTGGCGGCCGAGCTGGAGGCGAAGCTCGCCACCTATCCGAACATCCTCCAGCCGGACGTGCCGGACGGTGCGGACGAATCCGCCAATGTCGAGCTGCGCCGGGTCGGCCAGCCCCGGCAGTTCGACTTCCAGCCGCTCGCCCACGACGAAGTGGGGGCCAGGCTCGGCATGGATTTCCCAACCGCCGCCAAGCTGTCGGGCGCGCGCTTCGTGCTGCTGCGCGGGCAGATGGCGCGGCTGGAGCGAGCACTCGCCGCCTTCATGCTCGACCTCCAGACCGGCGAGCACGGCTACACGGAGATGGCGCCGCCGCTCATGGTCGGCGAGAAGGCGCTGTTCGGCACCAACCAGCTGCCGAAGTTCGCGGACGACCTGTTCTTCACCACGACCGGGCTGGGCCTGATCCCGACCGCCGAGGTGCCGCTGACCAACACGGTAGGCGGCGAGATCCTGGATGGGGCCGACCTGCCGCTGCGCATGACCGCGCACACGCCCTGCTTCCGCTCCGAGGCGGGCTCGGCCGGGCGCGACACCAAGGGCATGATCCGCCAGCACCAGTTCAACAAGGTCGAGCTGGTCTCGGTGACCACCCCTGAGCAGTCGGCGGTTGAGCACGAGCGGATGACCGCCTGCGCCGAGGAGGTGCTGAAGCGACTGGGCCTGCCCTACCGGGTGATGCTGCTGTGCGCGGGCGATACCGGCTTCGGTGCCAGCAAGACCTACGACATCGAGGTCTGGCTGCCGGGGCAGGGGACCTATCGCGAGATCAGCTCCTGCTCGAACTGCCAGGACTTCCAGGCCAGGCGGATGAATGCCCGCTACCGGCCGGCACCCGGCGAGAAGCCGCGCTTCGTCCACACGCTGAACGGCAGCGGGCTGGCAGTCGGCCGCACGCTCGTCGCCATCCTGGAGAATGGCCAGGAGGCCGACGGCTCGGTTACCCTGCCGCCGGCGCTGCACCGCTATTTCGGCCAGGAGCGCCTCCTGCCCGTCGCCTGAAGGATCCCGTCCCTTGCGCATCATGGTCACCAACGATGACGGCTACCAAGCTGCCGGCATCCGCACGCTCACGAAGATCGCCCAGGCGATCTCCGACGACGTCTGGGTGGTCGCGCCGGAAAGCAACCAGTCGGGGGTGGGCCACGGCCTGACGATCCGCCGGCCGCTCCGGGCGCGGCGCCTGGGCGAGAAGCAGTTCGCGGTGGACGGCACGCCCACCGACTGCGTGATGCTGGGCCTGCAGAAGCTGATCGAGGGCAAGCAGGTCGACCTGGTCCTGTCCGGGATCAACCATGGCAGCAACCTCGCCGACGACGTCACCTATTCCGGCACGGTGGCGGCCGCCATGGAGGCGACGCTGTGCCGGACCAAGGCGATCGCCTTCTCCTCGTTGATGGAATTCGGCAAGGGGCCGCGCTGGGCCACGGCCGAGCATTTCGCGCCGGACCTGATCCGCAGATTGCTGGCGGCCGGCTGGCCGCGCGAGGTGCTGATCAACGTCAACTTCCCCGACCGCGAGGTGGAGGCGATCCAGGGGATCCGGGTGACTACCCAGGGTACGCGCAAGATCGGCGATGCGATCATCGAGCGCGAGGACCCGCGCGGCGAGGCCTATTACTGGATCGGCGACACCCATGCCGAGCAGGATCCGGGCGAGGGCAGCGACCTGGAGGCCACCAACCACGGCTTCATCTCGGTGACCCCGATCCATCTGGACATGACCCACATGGCGAGCATGACCGCACTCCGGCAGGTGGTGGAGAGGTGAACCTTACCGGGCTGCCGGCACCGGCTGCTTGAACCGTGGCTTCCGCGTGACGTATCGAGACCGGATGGTACGTGCTTTCCCCCCGCTCCTGGTGGCCCTGGCCGTCCTCCTGACCGGCTGCAGCGACCTGCGCCCGATCGAAACGGTGCCGGGGCAGAGCTGGGCGCTCGCGAAGAAGCAGGCCTATGTCGGGCCGCCCAGGCTGCACAAGGTAGTGCGCGGCGACACCGCCTCGGTGATCGCCCAGCGCTATGGGGTGACGCTGCAGGAGCTGGCTTCCGCCAACAACCTGCGCAAGCCCTATGTCATCCAGCTCGGCAGCAACCTGACGATTCCGCAGCACGGCGCCCGCCCGGCACCCGCGGCGAAGCCGGCCAAGGCGAAGCGCCCGGCAGTCCGCGAGTTGCCGGCCCCGGTCTCGCCGATGGCGCCCAAGGAGGCCCCGAGCGAGATCCAGGTGGCGACCCTGGCACCGCCGGATGCCACGCCCGCGGCACCGGTCCCGGTGCCGGCGCCCGCGGCGGAGCCCGACCGGGGGACGGATCTGCCGGTCACGGCACCCGGTGCGATGGCGCGGGCCGCGGCGATGAAGCCACAGCCGCTCAGCGGCGACGGCTTCCTGTGGCCGGCCAGCGGCACCGTGATCAGCCGGTTCGGCAAGAAGCCGGACGGCAGCCAGAACGACGGCATCAACCTGGCCGCCCCGCTGGGCAGCCCGGTGCTGGCCGCGGAGAACGGCGTGGTGTCCTATGCCAGCGACGAGATCGCCGGCTGGGGACGGATGATCCTGATCCGGCACGCCGATGGCTACACCACCGGCTACGCCCATCTGGACAGCATCCTGACGGCGGTGGGCGACCAGGTGACGCGCGGCCAGGTCATCGGCCGGATCGGCCAGACCGGCTATGTCGACACGCCGCAGCTCCATTTCGAGCTGCGCTCGGGCAAGCGCGCGCTCGATCCGAGCCGCCACCTGGTCAAGGGCGAGTCGATGGAGGTCGCGAGCCGCTGACCGGCTCGCTCATGACCGGGTCGTTCAGGGCCACAGGCGGTAGCCGGTGCGGAAGATCGCCCAGACCACCAGGAGGCAGCCCGCCAGGAACAGGCAGGTCATGCCGAAGCTGATGGCGACCGCGACATCGGCGCTGCCATAGAAGCTCCAGCGAAAGCCGCTCACCAGGTAGACCACCGGGTTGAACAGGGTGACCTGCTGCCAGAACGGCGGCAGCATCGAGATCGAGTAGAAGCTCCCGCCCAGGAAGGCCAAGGGCGTCACGATCATCATGGGCACGATCTGCAGCCGCTCGAAGCCCTGCGCCCAGATGCCGATGATGAAGCCGAACAGGGCGAAGGTGACCGAGGTCAAGACCAGGAAGCCCGCCATCCAGAACGGGTGCAGGATGGTGAAGTCGACGAACAGCCGGGCGGTGAGCAGCATGATCGTGCCCAGGATCACCGACTTGGTGGCGGCCGCACCCACATAGCCCAGGACGATCTCGACGAACGAGACGGGGGCGGAGAGCACCTCGTAGATCGTGCCGGAATAGCGCGGCATGTAGATGCCGAACGAGGCGTTGGAGATGCTCTCGGTGAGCACGGCCAGCATGATCAGGCCCGGTACCAGGAAGGCGCCGTAGCTGACCCCGTCGATCTGCTCCATCCGGGCGCCGATCGCGGCGCCGAACACGATGAAGTAGAGCGAGGTGGAGATCACCGGGGCGGCGATGCTCTGCAGGAGGGTGCGGCCGGTGCGCGCCATCTCGAACCGGTAGATGGCCCAGATCGCATGGCGGTTCATCGGCGCGCTCCCACCAGGCCCACGAAGATCTCTTCCAGCGAGCTCTGCCTGGTCTGCAGGTCCTTGAAGTCGATGCCGCTGGCCAGGAGGCGGCGCAGCAGGGCGGGGATGCTGCCCCCATCGTCCTGGCTGTCGAAGCGGTAGACGATCTGGCTGCCATCCGCGGACAGGTCCAGCCGGTACTCGGCGAGCTCGGGCGGCAGGGCTTTCACCGGTCGCTGGAGGAACAAAGTGAGCTGGCGCTGGCCCAGGCGCTGCATCAGCACCGCCTTGTCCTCGACCAGCACGAGCTCGCCCCGGTCGATCACCCCGATCCGGTCGGCCATCTCCTCCGCCTCCTCGATATAGTGGGTGGTGAGGATGACCGTGACGCCCTGGTCACGCAGCCCGCGGACCAGCGCCCACATCTCGCGGCGCAGCTCGACGTCCACGCCCGCGGTCGGCTCGTCCAGGAACAGGATCTCCGGCTCGTGGGCCAGCGCCTTGGCGATCAGCACCCGGCGCTTCATGCCACCCGAGAGCGTCGCGATCCGGCTGTCGCGCTTGTCCCACAAGGACAGGGCGCGCAGGACCCGCTCCAGATGGGCGTCGTCCGGCGCCTTGCCGAACAGGCCGCGGCTGAACCTGAGCGTGGCCCAGACGCTCTCGAACACGTCGGTGGTGAGCTCCTGCGGTACCAGGCCGATCTTCTCGCGTGCCTTGCGGTAGTCCGTCCGGATGTCGTGGCCATCGGCCAGGACCCGGCCCGAGGTCGGCTTGACCAAGCCGCAGATGATGCCGATCAGCGTGGTCTTGCCGGCACCGTTGGGGCCCAGCAGTGCAAAGATCTCGCCCCGGCGGATCGTGAGGTCGATGCCCTTCAGGGCCCGGAAGCCGGACGCGTAGGTCTTGCCGACCCCTTCCGCCCTGATGATCGCATCCGCCGGATTCATCCCAACACCTCCCGATATGGCCGCTCCCGCCGGGCCCGGCGTAGGGCCTGTCCCCACCAGTCGAGCTGGGCGAGGAGCGCTGCGAGCGCCGCCTCGACCGGTTCCGGGTCCTGCAGGGCTCCGGACGGCGTGAAGCGCTCCCAGGCATGGGCGAGGCTGACGGCGTTGCGCAACGTCACCGCATGCAGCTCGGCGAACACCTGGCGGAGCTGTTCCACCGCCCGGATCCCGCCGCTGATCCCGCCATAGGAGACGAAGCCGACCGGCTTGGCATGCCAGGGCTCTTGCACCGAATCGATCAGGAACTTCAAGGCCGCCGGGTAGCCATGGTTGTACTCGGGCGTCACCACCAGGAAGGCGTCGGCCAGATCCAGGCGCTGGCGCAGTGCCACGAGCCCGGGATGGCGCTGCCGGTCGTGGCGGCAGGGCAGGTCGTGCTCGAGCGGGTCGATCCGGTCGATCGTCAGGCCCGGCTGCCTCGCGGCGACGCCGGCCGTCCAGCCGGCGACCCGGTCGCAGAGCCGGCCGGCCCGGGTGCTGCCCAGGATCAGGGCGGTACGGAGAGGGTCCATGTGGGGTGCTCCCATGCCGTTGCGCTTCAGGGAGCCACTCTCCTAAAACCTCGAGCAAGGTTGAGGTCAACGGGTGAATCGCATCGATGCGGCGGGAGCTGAGCGTGGGGGAGGTCGCCGAGCGCAGCGGCGTGGCGGTCTCGACCCTGCATTTCTACGAGGCGCGGGGCCTGATCCGCAGCCGGCGGACCGCCGGCAACCAGCGGCGCTACCCGCGCGAGATCCTGCGCCGGATCGCGGTGATCCGGGTGGCGCAGCGGGCCGGCATCCCGCTCGCGACGATCGCGGCGGCGCTCGCCACGCTGCCGGAGGAACGCACGCCGGATGCCCACGACTGGCAGGCGCTTTCCCGGGCCTGGCGGGCCGATCTGGATGCGCGGATCACGCGGCTGACCCGGCTGCGCGACCAGCTCGACGGCTGCATCGGCTGCGGCTGCCTGTCGATGCAGGCCTGCCCGCTGCGCAACCCCGAGGACGAGCTGGGCGCCGCGGGGCCGGGCCCGCGGCTGCTCGACCCGGGCTAGCGGGCCGGCCACGGGCCGGGTGCCGGCAGCGTCGCGGCATCCCCGGCTATGGCGCCGGCCTGCCGGATCGGCTCGCTCCCAGCCGGTTCCTCGGACGATCATGAGGCTCCAAGGCAGCACGGATGCTGGCCATGATGATTCCCACCGACCGCTTCGACGATGCACTGGGCTACGCCAGCCGCCTGCACCGGGCGCAGCTGCGCAAGGGGACGCAGATCCCCTATGTGGCCCATCTGCTCGCGGTGGCGGCCCTGACGATCGAGCATGGCGGCGACGAGGACCAGGCAATCGCGGCACTGCTGCACGATGCCGCGGAGGACCAGGGCGGTGCCCAGACCCTGCGCGCGATCGAGGGCCGGTTCGGTATGGGGGTGGCGGCGATCGTCGCCGACTGCACCGATTCCTGGGTGGAGCCGAAGCCGCCCTGGCGGGCGCGCAAGGCGGCCTATCTGGAGGGGCTGCACCACAAGCCCGCCCGCTCGCTGCTGGTCTCGCTCGCCGACAAGACCCACAACGCCCGGGCGATCCTGGCCGATCGCCAACAGGTCGGCGAGGCGATCTGGGATCGCTTCACCGGCGGGCGGGACGGGACGCTGTGGTACTATGACGGGCTGGCGCGGGCGTTCCAGGCGCTGCTGCCCGGGCCGCTCGCGGACGAGCTGGCCGCGACGGCCCGGGCGATGTCGGGCTGATCAGAGGCCGTCGAGCGAGACACCCTCGCGGCCGGCCAGATCCTGGACGAACTGCATGGCGACGCGGCCCGACCGTGCGCCACGAGTGGTGGCCCATTCGATCGCCTGGCGGCGCAGCTCGTCCGCATCGATCCTGATGCCCAGCCTCTGGACATAGCCCTCGACCATGGCGAGGTAGACGTCCTGGTTGCAGGGATGGAAGCCCAGCCACAGGCCGAACCGGTCGGACAGGGAGACCTTCTCCTCCACCGCCTCGCTGGGGATCAGGGCGTTCTGCCGCTCGTTCTCGATCATCTGCCGGGACATCAGGTGCCGGCGGTTGGAGGTCGCGTAGAACAGGACATTGTCCGGCCGGCCTTCCAGCCCGCCTTCCAGCACGGCTTTCAGCGACTTGTAGCTGGTCTCGCCCTGGTCGAAGGAGAGGTCGTCGCAGAAGATCAGGGTTCGCCGTCCGCTGTCGCGGAGCACCGCCAGCAGCCTCGGCAGGCTCTCGATCTCCTCGCGGTGGATCTCGACCAGCAGCAGGGCACCCGGCCGGTCGTGGTTGATCTTGGCGTGGATCGCCTTGACCAGCGAGCTCTTGCCCATGCCGCGGGCACCCCAGAGCAGGGCGTTGTTGGCGGGCAGGCCATTGGCGAAGCGGGTGGTGTTGTCGATCAGGATGTCGCGGACCCGGTCGATGCCCTGGAGCAGCTCCAGCTCGACCCGGGCGACCTTGCGTACCGGCCGCAGTGACCCGCCTTCCCAGACGAAGGCGTCGGCGGCCGACAGGTCGGGCAGGGCGGGCGGCGGGGGGGCCAGACGTTCGAGGGCGGCCGCGATGCGGGCGAGCACGTTGGGATCGGCGTCCATCATCATTCACGCATGGAGGAAAGGCAGGGCCCGGCATAGCGGGCCCGCATGTGAATTGCCAACGGCCCGGTCGTTGCCAACGTCCGGCGTTGAACCTATGGTCCGCCGCGATTGTCCGACCGAAGCTTCGAGGCGTGGATGTTCGTGAAAGATGCTCTGGCGCAGGCCGCCGGGGCCCCGGCTGCCGGTGGCGCATTCGACATTGTGTCGCTGCTGCCGCTGGTTCTGATCTTCGTGGTCTTCTACTTCCTGCTGATCAGGCCGCAGCAGAAGAAGATGCGCGAGCATCGCGACGTCATCGCGTCGCTCAAGCGTGGCGACAAGGTGATCACCGGCGGCGGCATCGTCGGCACGATCGTCCGCACCGAGGAGGGCAAGCCCGTGGTCACGGTCGAGATCGCGCCCAACGTGCGGATCGACGTGGTCCGCTCGACCATCTCCGACAAGTATGTCGACACGCCCCCGCCGCCGGCCAACCAGGACAAGGGCGCGCCCGCGGCCAGCGGTGGCATGTTCGGCAGGCTGCTCGGCAAGAAGTGAGACGAACCTTCGGTGCTCAACCAGTCGCCCTGGAAGGTCACGCTGGTCCTGCTGGTCTGCCTGGCGGGCTTGATCTTTTCCTTCCCGAACCTGTTCAGCCGTGACACCGTCGACGGCTGGCCGGGCTTCATGCCCAAGAACCAGATCAATCTCGGCCTGGACCTGCAGGGCGGTGCCTATCTCCTCCTGGAGGTCGACTCCAAGGCGGTGGTCCGCGAGCGCCTGGAGGAGCTGACCAACGAGGTCCGCGTCGCCCTGCGCGGCGCCGGGGTCGGCTACCAGGGTCTCGGCACCACCGGCAACGCCGTCACCCTGACGCTGACCGATCCCGGCCAGCGCGATGCGGCGATGGCGGCGCTCACGCCCTTGAACGTGGCGACCACCAGCGGGTCCGGCATGTCGATGTTCGCGCCGGGCACGCTCGGCGGCATGGAGCTCGACATCCGGGAGCCTGGCGAAGGCCGGATCACGCTGGCGCTGAGCGAGGCTGGGCTCTCGTCGCGGATTTCCGCGGCGGTCACCCAGTCGCTGGAGATCGTGCGCCGCCGGATCGACGAGCTGGGCACCCGCGAGGCCTCGGTGCAGCGCCAGGGCGAGAACCGCATCGTCGTCCAGGTCCCGGGCGAAAGCAGCCCGGAATCGATCAAGCGCCTGCTGGGCCAGACCGCCAAGCTCACCTTCCACTTCGTGGACATGGACACGCCGGTCAGCGAGGCGCGGAGCGGCCGGCTGCCGCCGGGCTCGATGCTGCTCGACAGCAACGAGCCGGGTGTCGACGGCCAGCCCATCCAGTATGTGGTCAAGCGGCAGGTCGTGGTCGGCGGCGAGAGTCTGGTCGACGCCCAGCCGACCCTGCAGAACAACCAGCCGGTGGTGAGCTTCCGCTTCGACAGTGCCGGCGGCCGCAAGTTCGGCCAGGCGACCCAGCAGAATGTCGGCCAGCTGCTCGCCATCGTGCTGGACAACAAGGTGATCTCGGCACCCCGGGTGAACGAGCCGATCCTGGGCGGGTCGGGCATCATCAGCGGCAGCTTCTCCTTCCAATCGGCCACCGAGCTGGCGGTCCTGCTGCGCGCGGGCGCCCTGCCGGCCCCGCTCGACGTGGTCGAGGAACGTTCGGTCGGGCCGGAACTGGGGGCCGATTCGATCCGCTCGGGCGTGCTCGCCTGCATCGTGGCGGCGATCGCCGTGTTCATCTTCATGGTGGTCTATTACGGGCCGGTGTTCGGCATGATCGCCAACGTGGCGCTCGTGGTGAACCTGGTCCTGGTGTTCGCCACCATGAGCTTTCTGGGCGCCACCCTGACCTTGCCGGGCATCGCCGGCATCGTGCTGGTGATCGGCCAGGCGGTGGACAGCAACGTGCTGATCTACGAGCGCATCCACGAGGAGGTGAAGAACGGCCGCTCGCCGATCTCGGCGCTGGACGTCGGCTTCACCGAGGCGATGCGCACCATCGTGGACAGCAACGTCACCTCGTTCATCGCCGGCATCGCGCTGTTCATCTTCGGCACCGGGCCGGTGAAGGGTTTCGCCGTCACCCACTGCATCGGCATCATCACCACCATGTTCACGGCCGTCACCTTCACCCGGATGGTGGTTGCCTACTGGTACATCTGGCGCCGGCCGAAGGTGCTTCCGATATGATGGGGGTCATGATCGCCCTGAGCTTCACCGAGGACGGCTTCTGATGGCCCACCGCCTGCGCCTGGTCCCGGACGACCTGAACATCCCGTTCTTCCGCCATCGCTGGCCGTTCTTCATCTGGTCGGCGCTGGTGCTGGTCGCGACCGTGGTCATGGTCGCGATCAACGGCATGAATTTCGGCATCGACTTCAAGGGCGGTACCGTCATCGAGGTCCAGATGCCGGGGCCGGCCGATCTGGCCGCGATGCGCTCGACCGTGGACGGGCTGGGGCTCGGTGCCAGCGAACTGCAGACTGCCGGCAGCGACCGCGACGTGCTGATCCGCCTGGAGGCCAGCGAGGACCAGGACGAGCAGCGCGCCCGGGTCGACCAGGTCAAGGAGGCGCTGAACGCCGCGTTCGGCGAGGGCATCGTCTACAAGCGCCAGGAGTTCGTGGGGCCGAAGGTCAGCGGCGAACTGCTGATGAACGGCGTGTGGGCCGTGCTGATCTCGGTGGCGGGGGTGCTGGTCTATCTCTGGTTCCGCTTCGAGTGGCAGTACGGCGTGGGCGCGCTGGCAGCGCTGATCCACGACGTCTCGACGGGAGTCGGGGTCTATGCCTTCACCGGCATGGAGTTCAACCTGACCTCGATCGCGGCCCTGCTGATGATCGTGGGCTACTCCCTGAACGACACGGTGGTGATCTACGACCGGGTCCGGGAGAACCTGCGGCGCTACAAGGCCATGCCGATCGAGCAGCTGCTGGACCGCTCGATCAACGAGACCATGGCCCGCACGCTGGCCACGTCGATCACCACGCTGCTGGCGCTCCTGGCGCTGTTCGTGCTGGGCGGCCCGGTGATCCGCGATTTCACGGTCATCATGATCGTGGGCGTGATCGTCGGCATCTATTCCACGATCTACATCGCCGCCCCGGTGCTCTACTACCTGAACCTGCGGGCCAGCAGTCCTGCGCCCGCCAAGGCCGGGCCGGCCACCGCCAAGGGCTGAGGGAGAGGATCGCTTGGAAGTCACGCCCCTAGTCGCGGAAGGCCGGCAGGTCATCCAGTCCTACCGGGCAGACGGCTTCACCATCGGTGGCGAGCGGTACGCGGGCTCCGTCCTGGTCTGGCCGACCCTCACCCAGGCCTGGGCGGTGAGCAGCTTCGACGAGGTGACCGAGGCCGGCCTGGCGCCGCTCCTGGAAGCGGCGAACCTGCCGGAGGTGCTGGTGCTCGGCACCGGCGCCACCTTCCGGATGATCGACCCGCGCCTGCGCCAGCGCCTGCGCCAGCGCGGGATCGTCGTGGAGTGCATGACCACGGCCGCCGCCTGCCGGACGTTCAATGTCCTGCTGGTGGAGGACCGCAAGGTGGCAGCGGCACTCATCGCCGTCGGCGACTGAGCCTCCCATGGGCCTGGACCTCCAGCGGGTACGCGCGGATACGCCGGCTGCGGCACGGCGTGCCTTCCTGCACAATGCCGGCTCGGCACTGATGCCGGTCCCGGTGGTCCGGGCCGTGCAGCAGCATCTGGAACTCGAGGCCGAGATCGGCGGCTATGCCGCGGCCGATGCGCAGGCCGAACCGTTGGACGCGGTCTACGGGCAGGTGGCGAGCCTCCTGGGTGCGGCACCCGAGGAGATCGCCCTTACCGAGAATGCCACCGTCGCCTGGCAGATGGGCTTCTACGCCCTGGCCCAGGACTTTCGCCCAGGCGACCGCATCCTGACCGCCCAGGCCGAGTATGCGGCCAACTACGTGGCGTTCCTGCAGGTCGCCAAGCGCACCGGTGCGGTGATCGAGGTGGTGCCGAGCGATGAGGCGGGGGAGCTCGACCCGGACGCACTGGAGCGGATGATCGACGATCGGGTCCGGCTGATCGCGGTCACCTGGGTGCCGACCAATGGCGGGCTGACCAATCCGGCCGAAGCCATCGGCAGGATCGCGCGGGCCCATGGCGTTCCCTATCTGCTGGATGCCTGCCAGGCGGTCGGCCAGATGCCGGTCGATGTCGAGACGCTGGGCTGCGACCTGCTCTCGGCCACCGGACGCAAGTTCCTGCGCGGGCCGCGCGGCACCGGCTTCCTTTATGTCCGCAAGGCGCTCCTGGACCGGCTCGAGCCGCCGATGATCGACCATTTCGCGGCACCCTGGGTCGGGCGGGACGAGTACCGCCTGCGCGACGACGCGCGCCGCTTCGAGACCTGGGAGAACAACTACGCGGCAAGGCTGGGGCTGGGTGCTGCGGTGGGCTATGCGCTGGAGATCGGCCTGGACCCGATCATGGCGCGTTGCCGCCTGCTGGCGGGCCGGCTGCGGGACGGCCTGCGCGAGGTGAGGGTGGTGACGCTGCGCGATCTCGGGCGCTCGCCCGGCGCCATCGTCAGCTTCACCGTGGCCGATGTCCCGGCCGAGCAGGTGGTCGCCCGTGCGGCGTCTGCCGGGATCGTGATCGGTGTGTCGGGGCCTGCCAGCACGCTGCTGGATGCCGAGGCGCGCGGTCTGCCGCCGCTCGTGCGGGCCTCGCCGCACTACTACAACACCGAGGAAGAGATCGACCTTCTGGTCGAGCTGTGCCGGAGCCTGCCGGCGGCGTGACCGCCGGCAGGTAACGGAAGGTCAGGCCGAAGCCTTGGCCAGCTCCGCCTCAACGGCTTCCCAGTCCACCAGGTGGTTCAGGAAGGCCGCGAGATAGTCGGGGCGGCGGTTGCGGTAGTCGAGATAGTAGGCGTGCTCCCACACGTCCACGCCCAGGATCGGGGTGGCGCCGTCGACCAGCGGGTTGGAGCCGTTCGGGGTCTTGGAGACCTTGAGCTTGTCGCCGTCCAGCGACAGCCAGGCCCAGCCGGAGCCGAACTGGGTGACGCCGGCCTGCTTGAACTGCTCGGCGAAGGTCTCGTACCCGCCGAAATCATGCTCGATGCGCTTGAGCAGCTCGCCGCCGGGCTTGCCGCCGCCGCCCTTCTTCATCGTCCGCCAGAACAGGTTGTGGTTCCAGTGCTGGCCGGCGTTGTTGAAGATGCCGGCCTTGGTCGGGTCCTTGGAGGAGATCACCACGATCTCTTCCAGCGACTTGTTCTCCAGATCGGTCCCGGCGATCAGGTTGTTCAGGTTGGTGACGTAGGTCTGGTGATGCTTGCCGTGGTGGAGCTGCAGCGTCTCCTCGCCCATGTAGGGGGCGAGCGCATCATGCGCGTAGGGCAGCTCGGGTAGGGTGAAGGCCATCGGAAGTTCCCTCGACGTGGAGGCGTGGCAAGCCACGCTCGTCTCGCCTCCGCTACATAGGGGCGAGTCGACAGTGTGGAAAGATGCCGCGACCCTTGCGGGTTCCGTGAGCACGCGCCAGTTGAGGGCCGGCCCGCCGGACGACCGGCAAGGAGATCCCGGTTGAACCTCGGCCTCGACGCCAGCCTCACCCATGCCCTGCACCAGGACGACCCGGACCGGTTCTGGTGCCTGGTGCCGGCCGGCCAGGACCAGCGCCCGGCGGCCGCCGCCCTGCTGGCGCTCAACCAGGAGCTCGGCCGGATCCCCCGGCAGGTGACCCAGCCGATGGCCGGCTTCATCCGCCTGGAATGGTGGCGCGAGGCGATCGCCGAGGCGCGGGCCGGCCGGCCGCGCCGTCATCCGGTGGCGGGTGCCTTGCCGCTGATCCAGGCGGCGGGGCTGGACGATGCCGCCCTGGTGGCCATGGTCGATGCCCGCGAGCGCGAGCTGGACGATCGGCCGATCGCCGACCTGGGCGAGCTGCTGGCACATGCCCGGGCGACGGCGGGGCGGCTGCAGGAGAGCCTGGCGGCGGTTGCCGGCGGCGATCCGGTGCGTGCGCGGCGGATCGGCACGGCCTACGGCCTGATGGGCATCCTGCGCGCCACCGGCCATCTGGCGAGGCACGGCCAGATCCTGCTGCCGGACGACCTGCTGCGGCAGCACGGGGTCGGCCGCGATGCGCTGCTGGCGGGCAAGGCGGGGCCGGGCCTAGCCGAGGTCGCGGCGGTGGTGGCGCTGGAGGCGCGGGACGAGCTGCGCAATCTCCGGCCGGTCCGGGGCGAGCCGGCGACACCCTTGCTCCTGATCACCCGCCACCAGCTCCGGATGCTGGACCGGCTGGACAACGACCCGTTCGCCGCGGCCGCCATTGGCCGGCCGCCGCTCCTGGCCCTGCGCCTGCTGGTACTGCACGGGCTGAGGGTCTGAAGGGGCCGGTTCACTCCTCCCGGCGCACCTCCTGGCCGAACAGCGGCACGGTCGAGATCGCGAGCTTGGCCGAGGCGTCTTTGACCTGTCGGGAATAGACCACGTAGATCATGGTCTGGTTCTTCTGGTCCCAGATCCGCCGCACCGCGACCGACTTGAAGATCAGGCTGCGGCGCTCGCTGAAGATGTCCTCGCCCTCCTCGTCGGTCTCGATGTCGCCGATCACGATCGGCCCGGTCTGGCGGCAGGCGATCGAGGAGTTGGACGGGTCCTCGAACCAGTTGCCCTTGGTCATCCGGTCGATGAGGCTGCGCGAGAAGCTGGCGACATGGCAGGTCACGCCCTGCACGCCCGGGTCGGGGAAGGCCTGGACCACGATGCCGTTGCCGGTCCAGTCGTTGCTGAACGAGCCGACCTCTTCCTGGGCCAGGGCCGGGGCGGCCAGGAGCGGCAGGGCGAACAGCAGCGGCAGGAACGGGCGCATGGCGGCTCCGGTTGGCGAACGGGGAGGGGGGTCTCTATACCGGAGAGACAAGCCGAGCCGCGAGGGGGTGGTTCCATGTCTGCGAGTTGGCCTGGCGCCGAGGAATGGCTGGCGCGGCTGGTGGGCTTTCCCACCGTGGCGGGCGGTCCGAACCTCGACCTGGTGACCCATGTCCAGGATGCGCTGGACGGGCTGGGGGTGCCGGCGTCGCTGGGCTACGACCCGACCGGCACCAAGGCCGACCTCCTGTTCACGCTGGGGCGCCAGGACGGGCCGGGCGTCCTGCTCTCGGCCCATTCCGACGTGGTGCCGGTGGCGGGCCAGGCCTGGGCCAGCGACCCGTTCACGCTGGTGGAGCGGGACGGCCGGCTGATCGGCCGCGGCGCCTGCGACATGAAGGGCTTCATCGCCTGCGTGCTGGCCAAGGTCCCGGCCATGCAGGCGGCGGCACTGCACTGGCCGATCCACATGGCGATCTCCTATGACGAGGAGCTGGGCTGCAAGGGGGCCCCGGCCCTGGTCGAGCGGCTGCGCGCCGAATTGCACGACCTGCCGGCCGGCTGCATCGTCGGCGAGCCCACCGGCATGCACCTGGTGGACGCGCACAAGGGCAAGGGCGGCTGGCGCTGCACGGTCATCGGGCGGGCAGGGCACTCGGCGCTGACCCACCAAGGCGTCAACGCGGTGATCGCGGCGGCCGAGCTGATCCAGCACATCCAGGGCCTGCACCGGCACTGCCGGGAGGCCGGGCCGTTCGAGGAGGGCTTCGAGCCGCCGCACACCACCGCCTCGGTCGGCCGGATCGAGGGGGGCGGCCAGCTCAACATCATCCCCGAGCGCTGCGAGTTCGCCTTCGAGTTCCGTACCCTGCCGGGGCAGCGTCCTGCCGAATGGCTGGCACGGGTCGAGGATTACGCCAGGCGGCAGATGCTGCCGGGCATGCGGGCGATCGCACCGGAGGCGTCGGTGAGCTTCTCCGAGCTGATCAGCTATCCCGGCCTGGCGCCGGCCCCGGACGGACCGTTCCGGAGGCTGGTGGCGGAGCTGACCGAGCCCGGGGACGTCGGCAAGGTCGCCTATGGCACGGATGGCGGGGTGATCGCGAAGGCCGGCATCCCGACCCTGATATGCGGGCCAGGCGATATGAGCGTCGCCCACAAGCCGAACGAGCACGTCACCCAGGCACAGCTCGTCCGCTGCCAGGATTTCCTGGACGGATTGATCGCTGCCAGCATCCGGGGAGTGCCGCTCCAGCCGGACTGAAGCGGTCAGGCGAGGCTGAGGCTGGCGCTCTTGCCGGAAGGCCCCTGCGGCAGCTCCACCTCCAGCTCCAGCACGGACACGCCCTGCTGTCGCTGCATGTGGACCTTCACCTGGTCCTTGTCGATCTGGATGTATTTACGGATCACCTCCAGGATCTCCTGCTTCATCATCGGCAGGAAATCCGGCGCATTGGTGGTGACCCGCTCGTGGGCGAGCAGGATCTTCAGCCTGTCCTTGGCTTCCACAGCCGTATTCTTCGGCTGCCGGCCGAAGAACCGGTCGAGCAGATTCATGCCGACCTCCTGAACAGACGCTCGAAGAAGCTCTTCTTCTCGGGCTGGAGGAAGCGCAGGTCGACCTCCTCGCCCAGCAGCCTCGATACCGCATCCTTGTAGGCGTCGGAAGCCTTGGACTTCTCGTCCAGGATGACGGGCATGCCGACATTGCTGGCCGAGAGCACCGACGAGCACTGGGGTATGACGCCCAGCACCGGGATGGCCAGGATCTCGACGATGTCGTCGAGCTTGAGCATCTCGCCCTTGTTGACCCGCTCGGCGTCGTAGCGGGTGACCAGGAGATGCTGCTTGACCGGCTCCAGGCCCAGCTCGGCGCGGCGGCTCTTCGAGTTCAGGATGCCCAGGATCCGGTCGCTGTCGCGGACCGAGCTGACCTCCGGGTTGGTCACGATGATCGCCTCGTCGGCGAAGTAGAGCGACATCATCGCCCCCCGCTCGATGCCGGCGGGGCTGTCGCAGATGATGTAGTCGAACTCGCCCTTCAGCTCGTCCAGGACCTTCTGGACGCCCTCCTGCTTGAGGGCTTCCTTGTCCTTGGTCTGCGAGGTCGGCAGGATGCTGAGATTCTCGACCCGCTTGTCCTTGATCAGCGCCTGGTTCAGGCGGACGCCGTCGTTGATGACGTTGATGAAGTCGAACACGACGCGGCGCTCGCAACCCATGATCAGGTCGAGATTGCGCAGGCCCACGTCGAAGTCGATCACGACCGTCTTGTGCCCGCGCATGGCGAGACCGGTCGCGATCGCGGCGGCCGAGGTAGTCTTGCCTACCCCGCCCTTGCCGGAGGTGACGACGATGACCTTGGACAAGGTGGCCCTCCCGGAGGCACTATCGCACGATGTGGATCAGCTACGGCTGACGGCGGGTCACGACAGGGCGGTCACGACCAGCTTCTCGCCGTCGCACGCCACCTTGGCGCGCTTTTTCAGAACCCGTTCGTCGAATTGTTCGCTGACCATGTGGATTCCGGCAATCGACAAGAGCTCGGCATCCAGCTGGTCGCAGAAAATCATCGCGCTCTCGTCGCCATCGATGCCGGCAAATGCCCGGCCGCGCAACGAGCCATAGACATGGATATGGCCGCCCGCGATCAGTTCCGCCCCGTGGCCGACCTGGCCCACCACCACGATGTCGCCGTCCGGTGCATAGATCTGCTGGCCGCCGCGCACCGGCTCGGTGATCAGCAGCGCCGGCGAGGCCGCCTTCGCCGCCGGACCGGCCTGGGCGACCGGCGCCTCCTTGGCCCTGGCCGGCTCGGCATTGCGCCCCTCGGGCAGAATCGCCAAGCCCGCCGCGATGGCGGCCTCGTTCCACTCGGGCGAGCCGTTCTGCAGGCCCACCGGGATGATCCGGTGCTCGCGCAGCCTCGACACCAGCTCCGCGAAGTCGATCGGCGGCAGGCTCGCCACGGGCGCGGCATCGATCACGATCGGCGCGTTGCGGAAGAAGTCCGGGCTGTGCGCGATCTTGTCCAGGAACTTGGCGAAGAACTCCGGGTCGTGCGGCTCGACGAGCCGCAGGGACAGGAGCGTCTGCAGGCTGCCTCGGATCTGGAACGGCTGGGAGCGCGACGACATCAGGCTATCGGTTCGACTATCGCATGACGGGAGGGGGTTTCGCGGGCAGGGCGAGCATCCCAGCCGCGCATGAGCCGCACCGTAGACGCTTTTCGACGCCGCACAAGCGCCCGCGCGTTCCTCACCTTGCGGTTGTGTTCCATGTGTCGATCGCGGCCAGCGCGCGGGTCGCCAGCGCCGCCTTGCGGCCGTCCTTGCGGACCTTGTCCTCCAAAGGCGGGAACAGGCCGAAATTGACGTTCATCGGCTGATAGGTCTCGGCCATGCCCCCGCCGGTCACATGGGCCAGCAGCGCGCCATGGGCGGATTCCGGCGGCGGGGGGAGCGGCGACACGCCGCGGGCCTCGGCACCGGCGAAATAGCCGGCGAGCCAGCCGATCGCGGCACTCTCCACATAGCCCTCGCAGCCGGTGATCTGGCCGGCCAGGCGGACATGGGGCAGGGATTTGAGCCGGAGCTGCGGGTCGAGCAGCTTGGGGCCATTGATGAAGGTGTTGCGGTGCAGGCCGCCCAGGCGCGCGAACTCCGCCTTTTCCAGCCCGGGGATCATCCGGAACACCCGCGCCTGCTCGCCATGGCGCAGCTTGGTCTGGAAGCCCACCATGTTGAACAGCGTGCCCAGCGCGTTGTCCTGGCGGAGCTGGACCACGGCATGAGGCCGCCGGCCGGTGCGCGGGTCGGTCAGGCCCACCGGCTTCATCGGTCCGAACGCCAGGGTGCGGCGGCCGCGCTCGGCCATCACCTCGATCGGCAGGCAGCCCTCGAAATAGGGCGTGGCCTTCTCCCAGTCGCGGAACTCGACCTTCTCCGCGGCCAGCAGCGCGTCGATGAACGCCTCGTATTGCGCCTCGTCGAGCGGGCAGTTGATGTAGTCGGCGCTGCCGCCGCCAGGTCCCGGCTTGTCGTAGCGCGACTGGAACCAGGCGACGTCGAAATCGATCGAATCTCGATGAACGATGGGTGCGATCGCGTCGAAGAAGGCGAGCTGGTCCTCGCCGGTATGGCGGCGGATGTCCTCGGCGAGCGGGGTGGCGGTGAGCGGGCCGGTCGCCACGATCGTGAGCCCGGCATCCGGCAGGGCAGGGACCAGGCCGCGCCGGACCTCGATCAGGGGCTCGGCCTCGATCTTCGCGGTCACCGCCGCCGAGAACGCGTCGCGGTCGACCGCGAGGGCACCTCCGGCCGGCAGCTTGTGCCGGTCGCCCTCGGCCATGATGAGCGAGCCCAGCCGGCGCATCTCCTCGTGGAGCAGGCCTACCGCGTTGCCCATCGGGTCGTCGGAGCGGAACGAGTTGGAGCAGACCAGCTCGGCGAACTGGCCCGTCTGGTGCGCCGCCGTGGTCTCGACCGGCCGCATCTCGTGCAACACCACCGGCACGCCCTGCCGGGCGAGCTGCCATGCCGCCTCCGAGCCTGCGAGCCCTCCACCGATCACCTGCACTGGCTGCAACGCATTGCCCCCGGAATCTGCCGTGGCAGCGTTTAGCGCCTGGCGCGGACCGGGGCAAACATGCGTTGCGTCTTCACCCGGAAGGCAATGCCCCGGCCACCGGCCAGTGGTCCGCTACCCGCTCCGCCTCCTCCATGTTGGGCCAGGGCGGCATGGTGACGATGACGATGTCGAGGGGCCGGTCGCCGGTGCAGCGGAACTGGAAATGTGCGCCCAGCGGAATGGTGACCGCACTGCCGGCGCATAGCTGGTCGACCCGTTCCTCGCCTGCCATGGAACGCCAGATCTCGCCCATCCCGCCGACCACGTACCAGAGCTCCTCGACGGTGCGGTGGCGCACGGCCAGCGTGGTGCCGCCGACCGGGACGCGGCAATGGACCATGCTGCCGCCCTTCAGTTGCGGCAGGAAGCGGATCTCCGAGCCGTCCGGCGCCAGCGTGTCCGGCTCGGCGGCGATCATCGCCGCCGGGTGGAGTACGGCGCTCAAGTCGTTTGTTCCAGGCTTGCCCGTTCCATGGTGATCTCCTCCGTCAGCCAGTCACGAAAAGCGGCGAGCGGCCGCGCCTGGCCGCGCCGCTGCGGCCAGACCAGCCAGTAGGCGGCCGGCAGCGGTACCACCGGGCCGAACGGCATGGTCAGGTGGCCCTGGCGGATCTCGTCGGCGACCAGCCAGGGGTCGATCGCCATCACCCCCAGCCGGCCGATCGCCGCCTGGACCACCTGGGCACGGGTCTCGAACACCGGCCCGTGGCTGGTGTCCACGCCGCTCACTCCGGCGGCCGCCAGCCAGATGTCCCAGTCGCCGCGCCGGGCCCGCGCGTGGAGCAGCCGGGCGCTAGCCAGGTCCGCCGGCGTCTCCAGGCCGGTCCGCGCCACCAGCTCAGGGCTGGCCACCGGCGCCAGCCCGTCGTCGTAGAGCTTCTGCATCTGCAGGTTCGGCCAGTCGCCCTGGCCGTAGCGGATCGCGCAGTCGAAGGCCTCGCGGTCGAAGTCGACGTTCCTGGTCGAGGTGGCGACCAGCAGCTCGATGTCCGGATGCTTGGACTGGAAGCGCTCCAGGCGCGGGATCAGCCAGGTGCTGGCGAAGGTCGAGAGCATGCTGATCCGCAGCTCCACCCGGCGCCGGGTGAAGTCGGACAGGGCCTGGTCGATCCGGGCGAACGCCGGCACGACCGCATCGGCCAGGCGCCTGCCGTCCTCGGTCGGCACCAGGCCACGGCCGACCCGGTCGAACAGCGGCACGCCCAGGCGCGCTTCCAGGTCGCGCAGGAGGTGCGACAGCGCCGAGCCGGTCACGCCGAGCTCGGCGGCGGCCTGAGCGACGCTGCCATGACGGACGATCGCGGCGAATGCCTGGACCGCCTTCAGCGAGATCATCGGTCCGGTCCGGAAAGCATGAGCTCGTCTCAGCAGTAGTGCTGCATGATCCGCTCTAGGATCGGCCAGGACAAGACGTTTTGTGGCGCGTCCGCGCCCCGGGGAGGAGGATGAGCCGATGACGAGCCAGACCTGGAACGCCGCCAACTACCAGGAGAATGCCGGCTTCGTGCCGATCCTGGGTGGGCCCGTCCTGGAGCTGCTGGGCGAGGTGGCCGGGCAGGACGTGCTCGATCTGGGCTGCGGCGACGGGGTCTTGACCGAGCGGCTCCAGGCGGCAGGGGCAAGGGTGCTGGGCGTGGACGCCTCGGCCGAGATGGTGGCCGCGGCACGGGCGCGCGGCGTGCCGGCCGAGCAGGCGGACGGGCAGGACCTGCGCTTCGAGGCGAGGTTCGATGCCGTGTTCAGCAACGCCGCCCTGCACTGGATGCCGGACCAGGACGCCGTGCTGCAGGGGGTGTTCCGGGCGCTCCGGCCGGGCGGGCGGCTCGTGTGCGAGATGGGCGGCCAGGGCAACGTCGCCGCCGAGGTCGTGGCCCTGCACCAGGCGGCTGCGGAATTCGGCCTGGACGCGGCGGCCCTGCATCCCTGGCGCTTCCCGAGCCCGCAGGAGCAGGCCGACCGGCTGACCACGATCGGCTTCGAGGTCCGGCGGATGGAGCTGATCCCGCGGCCGACCCCGCTGCCGACCGGCATGTATGGCTGGCTCGTCACCTTCGCCGGGCCGTACACCCGTCATCTGCCGGTCGAGCGGCGCGAGCCGTTCCTGCGGCGGGTCGAGGCGATGCTGGCCCCGGCCTTGCGCGACCGGCAGGGCAACTGGACCGCCGATTATGTCCGGCTGCGCTTCGTGGCCGTGCGGCCCTGAGCGGTCAGCCGGTTGGGCGGCGGGTGAAGCCGGCATGGCCTTCGGGCGGCAAGTCGCTGGCCTGGACCCCGTCGACCCTGGCCAGGCGCGGGCCCTTTCGGCAGCGGTCGGTCAGGCGCTCGAGCGCAGCGGCCGGCCCTTCCGCATGCGCCTCTACCGAGCCGTCCGGCCGGTTGCGCACCCATCCGGCCAGCCCCAGCTCCACCGCCTGGTCCACCAGCCAGTCGCGGTAGCCCACGCCCTGGACCCGCCCGGTGATCTGCAACCGGGCCGCGCGGCGTGCCGGCGGGGACGCCGAACAGCCACCTTCTGCCTCACCCCCGTCGATGGCTATGGACACTGAAAACTCCGTGGCGCATCACGAGCGGCTGGTGTATAGGGACGAACGGAATGTGTCGCTACGCGAGAAGACGCCCTGTTCGTGACAGTCGCTTCATCTTTGACTTTCTCACCCTGCTACGGTGATGCGGCGGTTGCGCCTAGCTTCGTCGGGCTGATGGGGTTGGTCGGAGCGGAGCCCGTTGCAGCAGACGGGTCACGCGATCTGCATCCGACGACGCGCGCATCCCTTCCGTTCTCGATCGTACTCCCCACCCGCTTCCGCGGTTTTGCCGGACTCGCCGATGACTCGTAAGCTCTTCGTAGCCAATTTCCCCTATTCGACCACCCCTGAAGAACTCGAGCAGCTCTTCGCCCCGCACGGTGGCGTCGTGGCCGTCAAAATCGCGACCGACCGTGAGACGGGCCGCAGCCGCGGCTTCGGCTTCATCGAGATGGAGTCGGAAGAGGCCTGCGAGAACGCCATCCGCAAGATGGACGGTTTCCAGATGGCGGGCCGCGCCCTGGCCGTGCGCCAGGCCGAGGATCGTCGTCCGGCCGGTGGCCCGGGCGGCGGCTTCGGTGGCCCGCGTGGCGGCGGTGACCGTGGCGGCTTCGGCGGCGACCGTGGTGGTTTCGGCGGTCCTCGTGGCGGCGGTGACCGCGGTGGCTTCGGTGGTCCTCGCGGTGGTGGTGGCGGCTTCGGCGGCCCCCGCGGCGGCTTCGGCGCCGAGCGCAGCGGCGGCGGCTTCGGTGGTGACCGCGGCGGCTTCGGCAGCCCCGGCGGCGACCGTGGTGGCTTCGGTGACCGCGCCGCTCCCAGCCCGGGCGGCTTCGAGGATCGCGGCTTCGGCGATCGCCCGTCGCGCTCCCCCGGTGGTGGCCGTGGCCGTGGCCGTGGCGATCGCGGCGGCTTCGACGACAACTGGAACTGAGCAGTCCAGACGGGTCTGGCGACCTGCAGGAAAGGGAGGGTTCCGAAGGGAACCCTCCCTTCTTGCGTTCTGGCACCGGATTTCGTGGGCCGGCTGAGAAGGATGGCGATGACGGAGGGCCGGCCTGTGCTGGATTTCGATGCCGGGCGGACATGCCGGGCATCGGCGAAGCCGGCAGCAGAGGAGTGCCGCCGGCTTTGTTGAATCATTGCAGGGACTGGCTCCCATCGGGTTCGAGTGCCGCAGCCGGCTGAGGCCGATCCACCGACACCCGCCAGACCGTGTTCGCCAGGTCGTCGGCGACGATCAGGGCGCCGCGCGGATCCACCGTCACCCCGACTGGTCGGCCGCGGGTGTTGTCGCCGTCCGCGGTCAGAAATCCGGTCACGAAGTCGACCGGCTCGCCGGCAGGCTTGCCGTCCTGGAACGGCACGAAGATCACCTTGTAGCCGGAGGGATCGCTGCGGTTCCAGCTGCCATGCTCGCCGACGAACACTCCTTCGGCGAACTCTGCACCCATGACCGGGCTGGAGAAGGCCAAGCCCAGCGCTGCCACATGCGATCCCAGCCCGTAATCCGGGCGGATGGCCGCCTCGACCTTCGCCGGGTCCTGTGGCTGCGCGCGCGGGTCGACGTTCTGGCCCCAGTAGCTGTAGGGCCAGCCATAGAAGCCGCCCTCCTGCACGGAAGTCAGGTAGTCCGGGACCAGGTCGGGACCGATCTCGTCCCGCTCGTTCACCACCGCCCAGAGCTGGTCGGTGCCCGGCTGGATGGCGAGTGCCGTGGGGTTGCGCAGGCCCGTGGCAAAGCGCTTGTGCCTGCCCGTCTCGGCATCGACCTGCCACACCACCGCCCGGTCGACCTCGGCATCCATGCCGCGCTCGGTGATGTTGCTGTTGGAGCCGATGCCGACATAAAGGAAGCGGCCATCGGGGCTGGCGGTCAGCGCCTTGGTCCAGTGATGGTTGATCGCGGACGGCAGGTCCGTGACCAGTTCCGGCGGCCCGCTCGCCTGCGTCTGGCCGTCGGCATAGTCGAACCGCACCAGCGCATCCTGGTTCGCGACATAGATGGCGTCGTTGGCGAAGGCCAGACCATAGGGTGCGTTGAGATTGTCCGCGAAGACGCCTTGCGCTTCGTAGGTGCCGTCGCCATCGGCGTCGCGCAGCAGGGTCAGCCGGTTGCCGCCCTTCACCGGGCTCTTGCCCAGGGCCTTGATGAAGTTCGCGATGATGTCCTTGGGGCGGAGCGCTGGTGCACCGCCACCCGAGCCCTCCGCGACCAGGATGTCACCGTTGGGCAGGACCAGGGTCTGGCGCGGGATCATGAGATCCGTGGCAATGGCCTCGATCCGGTAGCCCTGGGGCACGATCGGGCGTTCGTCGCCCCAGCCGGCCGGCCTCGGGATCTTCATGGTCGGCAGCAGGCCGCGCTGCGGTTCGGGCAGGTCCGGATCGGGACCGTGCTGCGCCGGATCGGCCTGGGCGTCCCAGGCGGACAGGGCGACCGCCGCAGCACCGATCAGCAGGAGCGAGCGCATCATTCCACCTCTCCGGTCCGGAACCCGGCATAGCCGATCCAGGCGGCGACGAGTGCCAGGAGCACCGTTGTCGCCGACAGATAGAGGCCTTCCGGCATGGTCGCCCAGGCGTCCTTGGCATGGACCAGCGCGTTGATGAAACTGAGCACCCACATGACGAGCAGCACGATGAAATAGACGGCCGGCCGCTTGCGGTGCCCGGAATGGCTGCGGAACAGGTTGATCAGCGCCCAGAGCACGGCGAAGGCGCCGACCAGCAGCCCACCAGTGATGAGCCAGGCGGAGAAGTTGGCCCATTGCGCATGAAAGGTCGCCCGGTAGGCGAGATCGCTGACGAGCGCGCCCAGGAACAGGGGAAGCGGGAATGCCAGGAGGATCGCGTGCAGCGGATGGACCGGCCTCAGCGGATCTGAGGCGGATAGGACGACCACGGCGTCTCCTTTCGTTCCATGGCCCGGCCGCACGACATGCGGCCGGCGAAGGCTCCGCCGCGTTAACGCGTCAGTGCACCGAAAGTTTCGGCAGCGCGGCGTGCCCCCTGGCCGGATCCACGCTGCCGTCTGTCGCGTCAGGACCTGGTCCGGCCGATGGGCCAGGCCTGCGGCTCAGTCGCGGCCTTCTTCCACCGCATGGCAGGCGACGAGCTGCTCGCCCGCTCTCGTCAGGCCCGGCACCTCGACCCGGCAGCGCTCGTTGGCGAGCGGGCAGCGCGGGTGGAACGGGCAGCCGGGCGGCGGGGCCAGCGGCGAGGGCAGCTCGCCTTTGGCCTTGATCCGGTCGCGCCGGCGGCGCGGATCGGCGATCGGGGTGGCTGCCAGCAGAACCCGGGTATAGGGGTGGCGCGGCGTGGCGAAGATCGCTGCCTTCGGTCCCTTCTCCACGGCCTTGCCCAGATACATCACCATCACGTCCTGGGCGATGTGCCGGACCACCGACAGGTCGTGGCTGATGAACAGGTAGGCCAGCCGGAACTCGTCCTGCAGGTCCATCAGCAGGTTGAGCACCTGGGCCTGGATCGACAGGTCCAGCGCCGATACCGGCTCGTCCAGCACCAGCACTTCGGGGTTGGGCATCAGTGCCCGGGCAACCGCGATCCGCTGGCGCTGGCCGCCGGAGAACATGTGCGGGTAGCGTTCGGCCTGCTCACGGCGCAGTCCGACCTTCTCCAGCATGGTGAGGACCCGGTCGCGCCGCTCGGCGGCACTGGTGCCGCCCAGGATCTCCAACGGCTCGGCCAGCGCGTCGGCGATCTTGCGGCGCGGGTTCAGCGACCCGTAGGGGTTCTGGAACACGAGCTGGACCTTGCGCCGCAGCTCCGGGGTCACCTCGTCCGTCGGCTGCCCGTCCAGGAGCAGCCGGCCGCCCGAGGGCGGCTCGATCAGGGTGACGATCCGGCCGAGCGTGGACTTGCCGCAGCCGGATTCGCCGACCACCGCCAGGGTCTTGCCGGCATCTAGGGTGAAGCTCACCCCGTCCAGCGCCCGCACGGTGGCGGGCTTGGCGAACAGGCCGCGCCGGACCGTGTAGTGGCGGGACAGATTGTCGGCTTCGACAATCTGGTTCGCGGGCGGGTTCACCGGCGGGCTCATCGGGTCCCGCCCAGCGGATAGTGGCAGACCGCCTGGCCCAGCTCCGGTCCGGCCGGCACCGGCCGCACCTCCACGCAGCGCTGGTCGGCGCGCGGGCAACGCGGATGGAACAGGCAGCCCGAGGGCTTGTCGAACTGGCCAGGCACCACGCCCGGGATCGAGGCGAGCCTCGATCCCTCGACGGCGCGCTCGGGCAGGGCCGCCAGCAGGGCCGCGGTGTAGGGATGGTGGGGATGGTCGAACAGGCCGTACACGTCCTGCTTCTCGACCTGCCAGCCGGCATACTGGACCACCACGCGCTGGGCGGTCTCGGCGACCACGCCCATGGCATGGGTGATCAGGATCAGGGCCATGCCGCGCCGTTCCTGGAGATCGACCAGGAGATCGAGGATCTGCGCCTGGATGGTGACGTCCAGTGCCGTGGTCGGCTCGTCGGCGATGAGCAGGCGCGGGTCGCAGGCGATTGCCATGGCGATCATCACCCGCTGGCTCATGCCGCCGGACAGCTGGTGCGGGTAGGCGGACAGGCGCTGGGCGGGCGAGGGGATGCCGACCTGGGTGAGCAGTTCCACCGCCCGGTCGCGCGCCTGGCGCTTGTTCAGGCCGAGATGGAGCCGGAGCGACTCCTCGATCTGGAAGCCCACGGTGAAGCAGGGGTTCAGCGAGCTCATCGGCTCCTGGAAGATCATCGCCATGTCGGCGCCGGTGAGTGCGCGGCGCTCGGCCGGGCTGATCGTCAGCAGGTCCTTGCCGTCGAAGGCCAGCACGTCGGCGGTGACTCGTGCGGTCGGGGGCAGGAGGCCCATGACCGCCAGCATCGAGACCGATTTGCCGGAGCCGCTCTCGCCCACGATCGCGACGATCTCGCCCTTCTCGACGGAGAGGTCGACGCCCTCCACGGCCGTGAACCAGCCCGATGCGGTGGCGAATCGGACCGTGAGGTTGCGGATCTCGAGCAGGCTCATGAGCGCTTCAGCTTGGGATCGAGGACGTCGCGCAGGCCGTCGCCCATCAGGTTGACGGCGAGCACCGAGATCAGGATGGCGAGGCCGGGGAAGGTCACGACCCACCAGGCGCGCAGGATGAACTCACGGGCGTCGGCCAGCATGGTACCCCATTCCGGCGTGGGCGGCTGGGCGCCCATGCCGAGGAAGCCCAGGGCCGCCATGTCCAGGACCGCCGTGGAAAAGCCCAAGGTGGCCTGGACGATCAGGGGCGGGGCGCAATTGGGCAGCACGGTGCGGAACATCAGCCGCCAGACCGAGGCGCCGGCGACCCGGGACGCGGTAACATAGTCCTTCTGCAACTCGCTCATCGCGGAGCCGCGGGTGAGACGGGCGTAGTGCGGCATGTAGACCAGCGCCACCGCGAACATCGCGTTGAACAGGCCAGGGCCCAGGATCGCGACCACGACCAGCGCCAGCAGCAAGGACGGGATCGCCAGCAGCACGTCGAGCACGCGCATGATCAGCGTGTCGACGAAGCCGCGGGCGAACGCGGCAGACAGGCCCAGCAGGATCCCGCCGGACATCGAGATGACGATCACGATCAGGCCGATGAACAGCGACCAGCGGCCGCCATACATGATGCGGGACAAGAGGTCGCGGCCGACCGCATCGGTGCCGAGCAGATGCGCGGTGCTCCCGCCTTCCTGCCAGAACGGCGGGACCAGCACGGCGGCGCGGTCCTGGGCATCCGGAGAATAGGGCGCCAGCCAGGGGGAGAGTGCCGCGATGACCACGAAGGCCAGGAACACGATCAGCCCGGCGAGCGCGCCCTTGTTCTGCCGGAAATAATGCCAGCCTTCGATGAACGGATGGGGCGGGCGGGTGGCGATCTCAGCGGCCATGGCGGATCCTCGGGTCGATCAGCCCGTAGGTCAGGTCGACCAGGAGGTTCACGATCATGACCACGCTGGCGATCAGCAGGAGCCCGCCCTGCACGGACGGGTAGTCGCGGCGGAAGATCGAATCGATCAGCCACTTGCCGACCCCTGGCCAGGAGAAGATCGTCTCGGTCAGGATGGCGCCGGCCAGCAGCACGCCGGTCTGCAGGCCGATCGTGGTGACCACCGGGATCAGCGCGTTGCGGAAGGCATGGAGGCCGACCACGCGGCGGGTCGGCAGGCCCTTGGCCTTGGCGGTGCGCACATAGTCCTCGCTCAGGACCTCCAGCATGGCCGAGCGGGTCTGCCGGGCGATCACGGCCAGCGGGATGGTGCCCAGCACGATCGTCGGCAGCACCAGGTGGGAGAAGGCCGACATGAAGGCACCGTCCTGGTCGGAGAGCAGCGAATCGATCAGCATGAAGCCGGTCACCGGCTCGAAGAAGTACAGGAGGTCGATCCGGCCGGAGACCGGGGTCCAGCCCAGGATCCCGGAGAACAGGATGATCAGGAGCAGGCCCCACCAGAAGATCGGCATGGAATAGCCGGTGAGCGTCGCCGCCATCACGCCATGGTCGAAGATGGTGCCGCGCCGGCTGGCGGCGAGCACGCCCGCGGGCAGGCCGAACACGATCGCGAACAGGATGGCGCAGATCGACAGTTCCAGCGTCGCCGGGAACAGGGTCAGGAACTCGGTGAGGACGGGCGCCTTGGTGACGATCGAGTTGCCGAGGTCGCCGTGGAGCACGTTGCCGAGGAAGGTCGCGTACTGTTCCCACCAGGGCCGGTCGAAGCCGAAGCGGGCCATGAGTTCCGCATGGCGCTCCGGGCTGGTGCCACGCTCGCCGGCCATCATCTCGACCGGGTCGCCGGGCAGGAGGCGGATGAACAGGAAGGCGACCAGCGTCACCCCGAGAAAGGTGGGGATCAGCACCGCGATGCGGGACAGAAAGAAGCGGAGCAAGCTCTTCTCGATAGGAAGCGGGGCGGGAGGATCCCGCCCCGGCCGGGTTGCTCAGGTCATTCCTCGATATCGACCTCGTAGAACTGATGGCCGCCGAACGGGTCGATCTTGAAGCCCTTTACGCTGTTCAGCATCGGCTTGAACACCACCGAATGCGCAATGGTGGCCCAGGGATTCTGCTCCTTGAAGATCACCTGCGCCTCTTCGTAGAGCCGGGTGCGCTCCTCCTGGTCGGTGATCCGCTTGGCCTGCACCACGAGGTCGTCATAGGGCTTGTAGCACCAGCGCGCCCGGTTGGCGCTGCCGACCGCATCGCAGCCGAGCAGGGTGTGCAGGAAGTTGTCCGGATCGCCATTGTCGCCGGTCCAGCCCATCAGCAGGGTCTGGTGCTCGCCGGCCGCGGTGCGCTTGAGATACTCGCCCCACTCGTAGCTGACGATGTTGGCCTTCACCCCGATCTTGGCCCAGTCGGACTGGATCATCTCGGCCATGCGGCGGGCGTTCGGGTTGTAGGGCCGCTGCACCGGCATCGCCCAGATGTCGGTCTCGAACCCGTCGGGATAGCCAGCCTCAGTCAGCAGTTTCTTGGCGTCCTCGGTGTCGTAGGGCACGTCCTGCACGGCGTCGTTGTAGGACCAGATGGTCGGCGGGATCGGGTTCTTCGCGGCGGTGCCGGCTCCCTGGTAGACCGCGTCGATGATCGCGGCCTTGTCGATCGCCATGGTCAGTGCGGTGCGGACCTTGGCGTCATCGAACGGCTTCTTCTCGGTATTGTAGCCGAGATAGCCGATGTTCAGGCCTTCCTGGGACATCAGGTTGATGTCCGGGTCCGACCGCATCGCCTCCAGATCGGCGGGGTTCGGATAGGTCATCAGGTGGCATTCGCCGGCCTTGAGCTTCTGGAAGCGCACCGAGGCGTCCGGCGTGATCGCGAAGATCAGGTTGTCGATCTTGGCCTTGCCCTTCCAGAAGTCCGGGTTGGCCTGGTAGCGGATCACCGCGTCCTTCTGGTAGGCGACGAGCTGGAACGGCCCGGTGCCGACCGGATTGTTGTCGAGCTTTTCCGGCGTGCCGGCCTGCATCATCTGGTCGGCATACTCGGCCGACAGGATCGAGGCGAAGTCCATGCCGAGATTGGCCAGAAACGGCGCTTCCGGCTCTTTCAGCGTGAACTTCACCGTATGGTCGTCGACCTTCTCGATCTTGGTGATCAGGTCGGGCAGGCCCATCGAGTCGAAATACTCATAGCTGGCGCCGCCGACCGCGTGGAACGGGTGGTTCTTGTCCAGCTGCCGCATGAACGTGAACACCACGTCGTCCGCGTTGAACTCCCGGGTCGGCGTGAAGTCCTTGGTGGTATGCCACTTCACGCCCTGGCGCAGATGGAAGGTGTATTCCTTGCCATCCTCGGAAATGTCCCAGGATTCGGCCAGGCCCGGCCCGAGCGTGGTCTCGCCATAGTTGAACTCGACCAACCGGTTGAAGATCGTCTCCGACGTGGCGTCGAAGGTGGTGCCGGCGGTATAGAATTGCGGGTTGAAGCCCTCCGGACTGCCTTCCGAGCAGAACACGAAGGTCTTGGCCTCCACCGCGCCGCTGCCCGCCGCAACGGCCAGCAGGGCCGCGGATGCCAACAGTAACTTCTTCATGACATGTACTTCCGCATGCACCGACCCGGAGCCGGTGCCGCAGGTCCGCCGCGGCACCGTTCCACTGCATGGGAGGAAGGCACTCCGATTGTGCCGAGTCAATCAGGTCGTGTGGAACTGCCCCAGAATGAAGGCGGCGACCAGGGCCCGCTCGTCCAGCGCGTCATACCGGCCGGACTTGCCGAAATGGCCGGCCCCCATGTTGGTCTTGAACAGGAGCGGCGCATCGTCGGTGCGTGTCGCCCGGATCCGCGCCACCCACTTGGCGGGCTCCCAGTAGCCCACGCGCGGGTCGGTCAGGCCCGCCGTGACCAGCATGGGCGGCCAGGCCTGGGGGCGGACATTGTCATAGGGGCTGTAGGCCAGGATGGTGCGGAACGCCGCCTCGTCGGTGATGGGATCGCCCCATTCCGGCCATTCGATCGGGGTGAGCGGCAGGCTCGGGTCGGACATGGTGTTGAGCACGTCGACGAATGGCACGTCGGCTACCGCGGCGGCCCACAGGTCCGGGCGCATGGTGACCACCGCGCCCACCAGCAGCCCTCCGGCCGAGCCGCCCTGGAGGGCGATCTGGCCCCTGGCCGTCCAGCCGTCCCGGATCAGCATCTCGGCGGCTGCGATCGTGTCGGTGAAGCTGTTGCGCTTGTGCTCGCGCCGCCCGGCGAAATACCAGGGCCGGCCGAGCTCGTCGCCGCCGCGCACATGGGCGATCGCCACGGCAACGCCCCGCTCCAGATAGGTCAGGCGCTGCAGCCCGAAGGAGGGAGAGAGGCCCATGCCATAGGAGCCGTAGGCGGTGAGCAGCACCCTGCCGCTGCCGTCCTTGGGGAAGTCCTTCGGATAGACGATGCTGACCGGCACCTTGGCACCGTCGTCCGCCAGGGCCCACAGCCGCTCGGTCCGCCAGCGCTCCGGCTGGTAGCCGGACGGGATGCGCTGGACCTTGCGCACCTCCAGCCGCTCCTCTGCGACATGGTAGTCGTAGACGGTGGGCGGGGTGACCATCGAGGAGAAGCCCAGGCGGAGCGTGCCAGTGTCGAACATCGGGTTCTCACCCAGCCCCGGATCACCCACCGCCTCGGGAAACACGATCGGCCGCTCCCGGCCGTCGGTGTGTGCCACCACCAGGCGGTCGAGCCCGTCCAGCCGCTCGCTGCGCACCAGAAAGCCGTCGAAGCAGTCGACGCCCAGCAGGTAGCGCTCGTCCGAGCCCGGCAGCGCCTCCTCCCAGTTGGCCGGCTCCGGTGCCGACAGCGGCGCCCGGCACAGCCGGAAGTTCGGATGGGTGTCGTCGGTGCGGATCCACAGCGTGCCGTGGCGCTCGTCCACCTCGTACCAGCGGCCCTCCCGGCGCGCGTCGATCAGGCGCAGCGGCCCCTCCAGCGAGGGATCGAGCAGCCGCACCTCGGCGGTCACATGGGTCGAAGCGGTGATCGTCACCGTGGCACGCGAGCGGGTGCGGCCGATCGAGACGAAGTAGGCGGGATCGCTCTCCTCGTAGACCACCGGGTCCGGCCCGCCAGCGCCGATGGTGTGCCGGCGCACCCGGAACGGTCGGAGCGACGGGTCCAGCTCGACGTAAAGGAACGAGCGGCCATCCGCCGCCCAGACCACCGCGCCGGACGTGCCGGTGGCGAGGCTGCGGGTGGTGCCACCGTCCGCGGTATCGAGCAGGTGGATCAGGAAGCGCTCCGAGCCGTCCTCGTCGGTGGCATAGGCGACCAGGCGGTGGTCGGGGGCCGGCATCGGCCCGGTACAGCGGAAGAAGTCCAGGCTGGCGGCGAGCGCCGGCTCGTCCAGCAGCACCTCCGGCTCGGCCGCTTCCAGGGCGCGGCGGAACCAGGTGCGGTACTGGGCGCCGTCGCGAAACGCCCAGTGGTACCAGAACCCTTCGCGGCGCACCGGCACCGAGGCGTCGTCGGGCGCCATGTGCGCCTTCATCTCCGCCTTGATCTCGCCGATTTCCGGCTGGAGGCCGGCGGTGACAGCCGCCAGATAGTCGTTCTCCGCCGCCAGATGGGCCAGGATCTCCGGATCCTTGACGTCGGGAAAGCCCGGGTCGCGCAGCCAGGCATAGGGGTCGTCCCAGCTGGTGCCGAACCGCTCGTGCCGCACGTTCACGGTGCGGGCCACGGGCGGGCGGGGCGGAGTCGGGCGGGCGGGGGAGGGGTGGTCGGTACTCATGGGGGTGATGTAGACAATGGGTGGCGCCGGGAAAACTCGGCGATGTCCCATCCGGCAATCGACCGGGCGCTCGATCCGGGCAGCCAGGTCGTGATTGGAAATGGAGTGATGCAGTCTGTCCGGTCCGTTCCGTACCGCTTGCCGGTGATCCGCCTATTGGCGGTCGGCCTCCTGCTCGGTACCGCTGCCGCGTGCGCGCCCAGCTGGACGCCGGAAAGCGGCCTGCCGGCGACCGACTACAACGTGCCGGCCGATGCGCAGCGGGCGTTCGAGCGCGCGCGGTTCGCCGAGAAGTTCGGTGACCGCTACGGCGCCACCGCCAATTACGAGCTGGCCGCCGCCAGCGGCCACCCCAAGGTCCTGCTGTTCGAGGCGCGCTATTATCTGCGCGGGCCGGAGGGGCGCGACCCGGCCAGGGCCAAGGTCGCCCTGGAGCGGGCAGTGCTGGTGGAGTCGGAATGGCAGGGCGATGCTCAGTACCTGCTGGGCAAGATGCTGGTGCGCGGCGACGACGGCGTGCCGCCCGAGCCCGAGCGGGGCATGCCGCTGCTGGAGGCTGCCGCCGCGGCGGGTGCGCCCGGATCTGCCGCCGAACTGGCGCGCACACTGGAGCGCAGCGGCAGCACCGACCAGGCCCGCATCGACGAGCTCTGGGCGCAGGCGGCAGCAGCCGGTGACGAGCAGGGCATCGTGCGCCATGCCGAGCGGCTGGTGGCCTCGGGCGATGGCGGGCCGGCCACGGCGGCCGCGGTGGCCGCGGCAATGACGGCCCTGAACGAGCATGCCGACAGCGGCGACGTGAACGCGATGCGCCAGCTCGCCCAGGTCTATGAGCGAGGCACCCTGGCGCCGGCCGATCCGGAGCAGGCCAGACGCTGGCTGGCCCGGGCCGCTGAGGCGGGCGATGCCAGCTCCGCCACCCGGCTGGCCCGGCTCACCCGCGAATCCGGCGGCAGCGAGGACGAGTGGCTGAACCTGCTGCGCCGAGCCGCGGATGCGGGCGACCCGCGCGCGGCTGGCGGGCTGGCGCGGGCCTATCTGGATGGCGACGGGGTCGAGCGGGATCCGGAGCAGGCCGAGGCCTGGGCGGCCAAGGCGATCGCGGGCGGCGACACCGGGACGATGGCGGTGTTCGGCCGGGCCTATGCCGAAGGGCGCGGGCTGCCGCGGGACGTGCCGCGCGGCCTGGCCCTGCTGGAGGAGGCCGCGGCCGCCAATGAAGTGCGCGCCTATGCCTATCTGGCGCGGCTCTATCTGCGCGCGGAGGACGTGCCGCCCGACCAGGCCAAGGCGATCCGCTATGCGGAAGAGGCGGTGGCGGCCGGCGATGTCGCGACCAAGGGCAATTACGGCCGGGCCCTGCTGGAAGGGAAGGTGGTGCCGGCCGACCCCCAGCGCGGCATCGCGCTGCTGAAGGAGGCTGCCGCCGAGGGCGATGCGCTGGCCAGCACCCAGCTCGGCATCGCCTACCTGGAGGGCACCGGCGTGCCGGTCGATACGGGCCAGGCAGTGCCGCTCCTGGAGGTCGGCGCTGCGTCCGGCAATGCCAGCGCCATGTACCGGCTGGCCCAGGTCCTGCTCGATCCAGGGAGCGGCCAGCACGATGGGGCGGCCGGGCTGGCCATGCTGGAGCAGGCGGCGGCGGCTGGCCATTCCAGTGCGATGTTCACGCTGGGGCGGGCTTATCTGGAGGGCAATGGGGTGGCGAAGGACCCGGAGCTGGCCCGGCAGTGGCTGACCCGGGCCAAGGCAGCCGGCCGCGGCGACGCCGACCGGCTGCTGGCCCAGATCCCGGAAGCCTGAGCCGGGCCGCCGTTCAGGCCGGGTGGCGGCGCATCACCAGCCGCTCGGCCAGGACGACGCTGCCGAAGAACAGGAGGCCCAGCGCGGAGGACGTGATCACCGCGGCGTAGAGCCGGTCGGTCTGGTAGTTGAAGGTCGACTGGATGATCAGGGCCCCCAGGCCCTGGTTCGCCCCGATCCATTCGCCGACGATGGCGCCGATCACCGACGTGGTGGCGCTGATCTTGAGCGAGGTGAACAGGAGCGGCAGGGAGCGGGGCACGCGCAGCCGCCAGAAGGTCTCGAACGGGCTGGCCGAGAGGATGCGGAACAGCTCGAACTCGCTGCGGGTCGGCATCTCCAGGCCACGGATCATGTTCACCAGCGTCGGGAAGAAGCAGATCACCGCGGCGATCACGATCTTGGGCAGGATGCCCAGGCCGAAGATCAGGACGATGATCGGGGCCAGCGCCAGGATCGGGATGGTGTTGAAGAACAGCACCGCCGGGAAGTAGGCGGCGCGGATCGGCCGGCTGTAGACGAACAGGATTGCCAGCAGCACGGCGGCGAGATTGCCGATCAAAAAGCCCAGCACGCTTTCCAGCGCGGTCGGCAGGGCGTTGGCGGCGAGCAGGCCGGCATCGGTCACGAGCTTGCGCGCCACCGTGGCCGGGGTCGGCACGATGAAGGCCGGCACGCCCAGGAGCGGCAGGACGAACTGCCAGACCAGCAGGATCGAGAGGGCGCCCAGGAGCGGCAGGAGGATGGTGGCGGCCCGGTTCATGCCGCGTCCGCCAGGATGGCGCGCAGATGGGCCATCGCCTCGACCAGCGGCGGCGCCTCGCGCGGCAGGCGGCCTGCCTCGCCCTTGACCGGGCGCAGGTCGACGATCTCCCGGACCCGGCCGGGGTGTGCTGCCAGCACCATCACGCGCTGGCCCAGATAGGCGGCCTCCATCACGCTGTGGGTGACGAACAGGATGGTGATGCCCATGCGCCGCCAGAGCTGCGCCAGCTCGTCGTTCAGCCGGTCGCGGGTGATCTCGTCGAGCGCGCCGAACGGCTCGTCCATCAGCAAGATCCGCGGCCGGCTGACCAGGGCGCGGGCGATGGCGACGCGCTGGCGCTGCCCGCCCGACAGCTCATGGGGCAGCCGGTCCGCCTGCGGCAGGAGGCCCACCAGCGCCAGCAGCTCGTCGGTGCTGGCAAGACCCGGCCGGCGCAGCCCGGCCGGGCCCACCT
>NZ_DATMFZ010000085.1:0-5228 GCF_035556675.1 Geminicoccus sp.
CCAGACCTCGTTCCGGTCCGCCTCGGTCACGTAGAGCTGGCCGCCATGGTAGGCCAGCCCGGTGGGCGTCCGGCCGGCCCCAGGCGGAAGCGCGATGGATCCGACCGGGAGCTGGTCGGCGTCGAGGACCAGCACCTCGCCGGCCCCCGCATGGGCGACATAGAGATGGCCTTCGACATCGAACGCCATGCCATCGGCCGTGGGCTTGCCCTGGAGCTGGACCACCACCGAGCTGATCAGCGGCGCCTCCGGCCCCGACTGGAGGCGGATCGAGACGATCCGCTTGGCGCTGCTCTCGGACACCAGGAGCGACCGCCCGTTGCCATCCAGCGCCAGCCCGCTCGGAAAGGCCAGCCCGCCCGCCAGCCGCCGGACCTTCTTCACCGGCTCCGGCGACACGTGAAAGACGGCGCCGGTCGGGGACAGCAGCGACGACCGCACCCGGCCAGTGCCCGCGTCGGTGAAGTAGAGCCCGCCCAGCGCGTCGAACACCAGGTCGTACGGCCCGGCGAAGCCTTCGCCCCGAAACTCGGTGGCATAGTCGCTGATCACACCTGTGGCAGGATCGAGCACGAAGATGCCCCGGGCCAGGTCGGCGCCGAACAGCCGGCCATCCCGGTGGAACTTCAAGGCAGCGGGCACGCCGCCCGTGTTCGCCACCGCCGTGCACCGGCCATCCGGCGTCACCTTGTGGATGTCGCCGGTCCGCGCACTCACCATCCAGAGATTGCCCGCGCCGTCGAAGGCAGGCCCCTTGAGCTGGGCACCGCACCGGGTGAAGCGCTCGACCCGGCAATCGCCGCAGATCCCGGCCATCGGGCCGGTGGCCGGCCCATCCGGCAGCGCCACTGCGGGACCTGCTGCCGCAGACAGCACGACCGCCGCCAAGGTGGGCCACTTCCGCATGTCGGGCCTCCAACCTGGATGTCCGGATCCGGTGGGCAACGATGCGGCGACACGAACAAAGACGTCTCACTACCGACATCAGCGGCAGGGCAGCACTGACCCAATACTAGCCACGATTGCATCCAGCAGAAAAAGCATCACCAATCACGACCTAGGGCCAGCATCTTTCGTGGCGCAGCATCATTGCTCACTTCCCCGAGTGTGATCAGGCGTTGCGCAATAGATATATGTGCATTGTGTCTGACTCGAAGCAAGATGATTTTCATTGCTCTGCCAGACAGTATTTCCGGCACTTGTTGTCCGGCCGCATCAGCCGCCCGGGAAAGGCGACGACCGCGAGACATGGCCCGGGTCCTCCTTCAGGAGGACGTTCTGGACGAGATAGCGGATGCCGCGCTGCCAGGCCTCGTCGGTATCGCCGCGCAGCGAGACCGCGCCCTCGCGGATCACCTGCCCGGCCGCGACATCGACGAGCCAGACATGCATGGAGGCGATCAGCGTCGACATCTTGTGCACGACCGTGACCGCGGCGACCTCCGCACCGGCGTCGCGGGCCAAGCCCTGCCAGCAGCCGTCACAGAGATGGAGCGGTCCCGCCGCCAGCATGCGGTCGCGCACCGGCGCCAGGTCGACCACCCGGAACCTGCCTGAATCCTCGAGGAGCTGGTCCAGTTCCGCGGTCGCATCGTCGATCCGCCCGGAACGACCGGCCCCGGCCGGCTCACCGCTGGTGTCGGCGAACTCGACCGGGAAGACCGCCACCGGCTGCGGCCCGGCCGCCGCCGATGCCAGGGCGAGGGGCCAACACTGCACGGCTGCGGCGACGGCGAGAAGCAGAAGGCGGGCAGGGGTCGTCTTGGCCAGGATCTCCCTCCCTCGACGGGGACCGCTCGGACCGCCCCATCTTAGCGTGATACCACCCGTCGGCCAGTCCGCTGTTCGCCGCCCCCCGGATGCGGCGTGAACGGGCCTCAGAGCCCCGCCGCTTCCTTCATCGTCTCCAGCTCCAGCCAGCGCTCCTCCATCGCCGCCAGTTCGGCGCGCTTGGCTTCGACGCTGGCGTTCACCTTGGCGAACCCATCCGGGTCCTTCAGGTAGAAGTCCGCCTGGCCCAGCTTCTCCTCGAGCCTGGCGATCTCGGCCGCGGCCGCCTCCATCTTGCCCGGCAGCCGCTCCAGCTCGCGCAGGAGCCTGGTCTCCATCGGCCGCTTCGGCCGCTCCGACTTGGGCTTCTCCGGGGCGGCCCTGCTCGCCGCCGCCGGCTCCTGTGCGGTCCGTTGCACCAGCCAGTCGGAATAGCCGCCGGCATATTCCTGCACCGTGCCGTCCGGCTCGAACACGATCGTGCTGGTCGCCACCCGGTCCAGGAAGTCGCGGTCGTGGCTGACCACCAGCACGGTGCCCTCGTAGCCGTCCAGCGTCTCCTGGAGCAGGTCGAGCGTGTCCATGTCCAGGTCGTTGGTCGGCTCATCCAGCACCAGCAGGTTGGAAGGGGCCGCCAGGATCTTGGCGAGCAGCAGCCGGTTGCGCTCGCCGCCCGAGAGCACCCGGATCGGCGTGCGCGCCTGCTCCTCCTCGAACAGGAACGAGCGCAGATAGCCCACCACGTGCTGCCAGCGGCCAAGCACGTTCACCTGGTCGCCGCCTTCCGGACAGAGCGTGGTCCAAGGCGTGGCCTCGGGGTCGAGCTGCGCCCTGGTCTGGTCGAACCGCGCCAGCGTCAGGTTGGTGCCGAGCCTGACCTCGCCGCTGTCCGGCTCCAGCTCCCCGGTCAGCATCCGCAGCAGCGTGGTCTTGCCCACCCCGTTCGGCCCAATCAGCCCGATCCGGTCGCCTTTCAGGATCCGGGTCGAGAAGTCCTGGACGATCGCCCGCTCGCCGAAGCGCTTGCTGATCGCCTTGGCCTCGATCACCAGCGTGCCCGAGGCCTGGCCGGCATCCATGCGCAGGTCGACGCTGCCGGTCTTCCCGACCCAGGACCGCTTCTGCTGGCGCAGGTCCTGCAGCCGCCGCAGCCGCCCCATGTTGCGCTTGCGCCTGGCGGTCACGCCGCGGTGCAGCCAGTGCTCCTCCGCCTCGATCCGCTTCTGCAGCCGGTAGAGATTGGCCTCCTCCTCGGCCAGCACCTGCTCCGACCAGTTCTCGAAATCGGCAAAGCCGCGGTCGTGGACCCGGATCTTCGCCCGGTCCAGCCACCAGGTGACCGCCGACACGTTGGCCAGCAGGCGCCGGTCATGGCTGATGATCACCAGCGCGCCCGGAAACGACGCCAGCTCGGCCTCCAGCCACTCGATCGACGCGATGTCCAGATGGTTGGTCGGCTCGTCCAGGAGCAGCACGTCCGGCTCCACCACCAGGGCCGCCGCCAGCGAGATCCGCCGGGCCTCGCCGCCCGAGAGCGGGGCGGTGGGCCGCTCCGGGTCCATGCCCAGCCGGCCCAGCACCGCCTCGGCCATCACCTTGCGCAAGGGCGGGTCCACGCTCTCGGGCAGGGCCGCCGCGACGAAGGACAGCGCCGTCGGATGTGCGCCGAAGTCCGGCTCCTGCGGCAAATAGCTCACCACCGTGCGCGGCTGGAGGAAGCGCTCGCCCGAATCCAGCTCGGCCATGCCGGCCAGCACCTTCAGGAGCGTCGACTTGCCGGCGCCGTTGCGGCCGATCAGGCAGACCCGCTCGCCCTTGGCGAGCGAGACGTCGAGCTGGTCGAACAGGCGCTTGCGGCCGAGGCCGAGCGAGGCGGTGCGCAGTGCCAGGAGCGGAGGGGCCATGGATCTCGTTGCGGAGCTTGAGCCGGCAGATGCGGCGGGATCGACCGGGCCGTGCTAAGTGAGACCGCAGCGACAGGCAAGGACAGCAGGCAGCTCATGGCGATCGATCTGGCGGAACTGTTCGGCGGCTACGGCGTCCGCCACGCCAGCGTGTTTCATGATCCGGACGAGGCGGTGGCCCGGATCGAGGCGATCTACCACCAGTCCCGCCAGACGCTGCACGACGCGCTGCAGGCCTATGGCCAGGGCGTGGAGCCCGGGCCCATCGATGCCTGCTACCCGTTCGTCGGCATCGTGGTCGAGGCCCACCACCTGGCATTGGACGGCAGGCTCGCCTACGGCGTGCTCCACGAGCCCGGCGTCTACGGCACCACGCTGACCCGCCCCGACTTCTTCCGCGACTACTACCGCAACCAGCTGGCGATCCTGATGGACAACCACCAGCAGCCGGTGGTGGTGGGGGTGAGCGACCGGCCGATCCCGCTGCCCTTCGTGACCGAGGACATCCCGCCCGATCTGGACGAGGTCCAGCGCCGCCGCCTCCAGCACGTCTTCCCGATGCCCGACCTGTCGCGCACCGACGACTCGATCGCCAACGGCACCGCACTGCGGACGAAGGACCAGCCGGGCCCGCTGGCCCTGTTCACCGCCGAGCGGGTCGACTACAGCCTGGCGCGGATCGCCCATTATACCGGCACCTCGCCCGGCTGGGTGCAGCGCTTCATCCTGCTCACCAACTATCAGCGCTATGTCGAGCACTTCGTCACCTGGGGCCGCAAGCAGATCCTGGACGGCGACGAGTACGACTTCCTGGTCGAGCCCGGCAACGTCGTCACCCCCAACCCGCGCCTGACCGACCGGGAGGCGTCCGGCACCGCTCCGGCGCATCTGCCGCAGATGCCGGCCTACCACCTGACCAGGCCCGACGGCCGCGGCATCACGCTGGTCAATATCGGGGTCGGCCCCAGCAATGCCCGCACCATCACCGACCATCTGGCGGTGCTGCGCCCGCATTGCTGGCTGATGCTCGGCCACTGCGCCGGACTGCGCCGCTCCCAGCAGCTGGGCGACTATGTCCTGGCGCACGGCTATGTCCGCGACGACCACGTGCTGGACGACGAGGTCCCGCCGTTCGTGCCGATCCCGCCGATCGCCGAGGTCCAGGTGGCGCTCCAGCAGGCGGTCGCCAACGTCACCGGCCTCTCGGGCCTGGACCAGAAGACCCGGATGCGCACCGGCACGGTCGCCAGCACCGACAACCGCAACTGGGAATTGCGCTACGACGAGTTCTTCGAGCGCCTGTCCCAGTCGCGCACCATCGCGGTCGACATGGAGAGCGCCACCATCGCCACCAACGGCTTCCGCTTCCGCGTGCCCTACGGCACGCTGCTCTGCGTCTCCGACAAGCCGCTGCACGGCGAGATCAAGCTGCGCGGCTCCGCCGACCAGTTCTACCGCCAGCGGGTCGAGCAGCATCTGCTGGTCGGGCTGGAAGCGATCCGGCTCCTGCGCGAGCAGGGCCCCGACCGGCTCCATTCGCGCAAGCTGCGCAGC
>NZ_DATMFZ010000086.1:0-3175 GCF_035556675.1 Geminicoccus sp.
ACCTGCACGCGTCCCGCGACCTTCTGCAGGGCAGGGGGCGTGCGGAAGGTTCGGTCATTGTTCGCCGCGGGAGCTCGTGCGGCGAGGTCCTTGCGAACTGCGGTCATGCGAAGGCCCTCGCGGCTGGCCGGATGGCGGCACGGTGGTAGGAGCGGGCGAGGGCGGCGTCGCCCTCCGCCAGGGCTTCCCAGGCTTCCGCCCGATAGAGCAGCCGCCACGCGCGATGGTAGGCGTCGCGGCCGACCTCCGTGCCGGCGAAGGTGTCCACCAGGCCGCGCAGCTCCTGCACACGCTGGTGATGCGCAAGGGCGGTGAAGGCGCGCCGGCGCTGGGCGCGGGGATCGGGGCGGCTCATGGCAGCGCCACCGCGAGAGCGAGGCCGCCGACATAGAACGCGGCCCCCAACGCCAGGAGAAACTCGGGGAAGATCTGCATCACGGCTCCTCTCCCTGCTCGAGCTTCTCGCCCTCGATTTCCTCAAGGCCCGTAAGTGCGAGGTGCTGGATGCGCTCCAGCGCCGGCCAGAGATGCAAGGACAGAAGCGCCGGATCACGCGCCCACGCCGCACGATCCTCCGGCGTCAGGAGGCGCTCCGTGCTTCCCAGGATCTCGATGACGATGTCTCGGAGGACGGGGATCAGCGCTGCATTCTCGCAGGTGCAGGGCGGGTGCTCCGCCTGCGGATGACCTGCCGCGCCGGGCGGGAAGGGGATGATCGGCATCAGTGGATCCACCCCTTCACGACCGGCACGACGCTCGACAGCCACTTCAGCTGCATGATCGGCACGCCGCCATGCTGCTTGTTCGTGTCGAAGAGGCGGGCATAGGCCTTGCCCTTCTCGGTCGGCTCGTATCCAGCGGCGGTCTTCACCTGGAACTCATGCTCCAGGAGAAGGGCGTTCACGCGCCTGTTGGACGTACCCACCTCCTTGCCGATCTCGGTCGGCGTCAGCACCAGTTCCTGCGAAGCCGCGATCAGGTGCGTGGCGCCGAGTTCCGCGATTGGATCGATGCCGGTCAGCTTGGCGACGCGCTGCGCCGAGGCAAGCACTGCCTGGTTCCGGTCGAGCCCGATCAGGCGGCCGAGCGCGATGTCGCTGCGCATCAGCTTGTTCGCCTCCAGCCGGGCGTTCACCCGCTCCGTGACCGCGGGAGCAAAGGCCGGCGGACGGGTCAGCCCGCGCTCATAAGCGTCGAACCGCTCGATGATCTCGATGGTGATCTCGGTCGCCGCCGGCGTCTCGGACTTGGTGGTAAGGAAGATGGCCTGCCGCTTGTTGAGCAGGTAGGCGGTGGTCCGCTGGCCCTTGCCCACCACGATCTCGGTCGTGGCGAGTTCGCCGAGTTGGGATAGCGCGCCACCGTGGCGCGCTATCAGCTTGCGGATGTCGCGCGGCTGATCGAAGCGAAGCCGGCTGGCCAGATCAGTGTCGAGGACGCGGGCCTCGCCCTCATGTGTGGTGAGGGCGAGATCGGTGACGGTCGCCTGCGCCACGGCCGGCTGCGCGGCCACGACAAGCAGGTCGGGAGTGTCGGAATGGGAACGCACGATGAGGGTGCCTCCGTGGCTAACGGGGGCACGCTAAGCTCAACTGAGCAACAGGAGCAAGAGGAATGTTTAGCCCTGCTTAGCGTTCCCGTTGCCTTCCTCTGGGAACTGCGTCCGGAGCCAGCCTAGGATACCTCCCTTCGCTTCAGGGTCGACCGAGATCCCCTCGGCGGCACCTGCTCCAATCAGTCCGATCAAAACAGACCGCGCAGCAGGAGTTAAATGCCTCCAGAGAAGAAGAAGAGCTTCTTCCTCTAAATTCTGAGCAGTAATTCTATTCGATCCTGGAATGTTAGAAATAAGTCTTTCGTAGTCTAAATCGAAGATCATAGCCATTTTAGTGAGATTGTCATGGCTTGGCTTTGTGTTTCCTGACTCCCATTGAGCTACCGCGCTTGGGCTTACTCCCAAACGCTTGGCAACATCTCGCTGAGAAAGCTTCTGTCTGGTCCGAGCCAGTCGGATTCGTTCACCCACGTCCATGCCGCTAAGGTGACCTAATTCACGCTTAGTGGCACTTAGCATTTATCTTGATCCATCTTGCTCAGGTGTGCTAAGCAACCCGCTATGGAAGCCATCGCGCTCATTCGTCGACACAGAGGACTAATGGCGCACATCGCGCGCGAGCTGGGCATCACCAGGGGGGCCGTGGCGAGTTGGCGGAAGATTCCAGCACTTAGGGTGCTGGAGATCGAACGCATCACGAATGGTGCAATTTCTCGGTACCAGCTCCGCCCTGATCTGTACCCGGAGCGTTCCGACGCATCGCGCCCCAAAGCCACCACCCCCGCCGCCAGTTGCGAGGTGGGGTGATGACGGCCTTCCCCGACCTCCATGCCACACAGCCACCGATGCATCCGCTCGACCGCGAGTTGATCGCGCGGGGATTTGCGCTGCTTTACGCCGCCCAACGTATGCCCTTCGCTCCACTGGGCGATCTGCTGGATCATGCCGACTGGATCGCCGCTTATGTTGCCGGGGAAATGGATGGGCAGGCGCGCGAGATCATTCGGTCTTCGGCCTCTCAAGCCGGTCGAGGCGCTCTCTAATGTCGGCCAGTTCACGTAATATCTGCCGCTGTCCAGATTCGATGGACCTGAGTAACCGAAGCGGTTCCTCGGATACTCTTGCAGCGGCGTCCCTCGCTTGCCCTTCACGAGCTAGCCGCTCATTCATCTCTCGCAGCGTGCCAGAGGCCATTTCACCTGTAGCTTTTCGGTACTGCTCTCTGGCTTGTGCGTCGATTTCCTCGATGGACTTCTGCCGTTCGGCATCCGTGAGCGACGTCTTCCTAAGGTCTGGTATCTTCACAGCTTCCATCCCGAGCGGTTGGCAACGCTGCCAGGATGGAAGGGGCGGCCGGAGCAATCAACTGTTTCGGCCGTCCCGCTGCTTCCGCTGGAGTGCCTGCCTGATGTCGCCCGCACGCGCTCAGCAACTCCGGCCGGTCTTCCAACCCGCCTCCGCCGCCCCCACCCACCCAAACCCCGGGTGGTGCACCGCGATGAGCGCCCCATCCTCGCCCTCCTGCCGGTGCACCCCGTCGCCGATCCGGATTCGCATCCCCGCGAACATCACCGGTTGCCGACGCGGCGCCATTGCCTGCCGGCACGCCATCAGGCTGTC
>NZ_DATMFZ010000087.1:0-8472 GCF_035556675.1 Geminicoccus sp.
AAGGCAAAGGCTGCAACTTGACCCGCAACTGAGGCGCCGACTGTCAAGCAATCGGCAGGAACCTCTGCGAAACAAGGATGGCGTCCCCAACGGGATTCGAACCCGTGTTACCAACGTGGTGACGAATATGGAAGCTTTTTCCGTGACTTGCGAAACCAACACGCTAGGGCTGGCGATCAGCGCACCAAAGGCTCGCTCATGAAGAAGCAGAGGCACCGCCCCGCCCCGCGTCGCAAGACCATCCACCATCTCCGGTCAGTGAAAGCAACGTCAAGCGCGGGACAGTTGGCGGGGTATCTTCCGAATTTCCTCGACTATGTGGAGGCGATCAATCGGGCTACCGCGGCGAGGATGCCCGCCGACGTGGCCAATGAGTTCCGCCGCCTGCTAGCGACACCTGAACGCAGCGCCGAAGAGACTGCAAGCTTCGAAGCTCTCTTGCAGCAATATGAGCCCTCGGGGAATGAGGTGGCTGCTCAGTTCAAGCAGCTGAGATCAGAGTACGAGCAGAAGTCCCGCGGCAGCTTTGAAGCCGATGTGGCCGCTGCATCGGAGGTGACCGTCGCCGCCATCAGATCGGCCCTCAATGAGACTGAACTCGCGGCATTCGACCTCCTGGCGGCGCGCTTAAATGAAACTGACGGTGTGGAGCGGCAGCATGAAGATGAGTTCAGCCGGCTTGTGGGCCATTACCTCAGGACCCGCGTTGATGACGATGCGCTGGAACTGAAACTTCATCAGAATGGGGTCAGCGTGAGGCAAATTAGTGCCAGGTATCCGCAGCATACCAAGAGGTAAGAGCGGGCCGGGTGACCAGCGGCATTTACCATGCCGCTGAAGATTATAGGTCGCTGGAGGCCGGGCCTTCGGGTACTGCCGGCCGGCCCAGAAGTTCCTGGCCGCGTGCGCTCACCGCTGACGCGACTAGGTGGATCTAAATGAGGCCCCCGCCACTTCAATGTGCAAGAGACGCCTGCGCGAACGGCCGCTTCCCTCGTGAAATGGTTGGCGGTCCGTTCCTGGCACGGGTGCAGCAGCACGAAGTGAATGGCGGTTCAGGAAAGCCACTGGCCGTCACTTGTCTTTCGGTGCCTCTTTCAGAGGGCCAAGACCAGGTTTTGGCTTTACAGGTTCGCTCGATGGCTTTGGTTCCGGCTTGGTAGGCTTAGTAGCCATATTGCAGTCTCCTCAGCCGATCTTCGGCAACGGTTGGTGGAGGGTTGTTGTCGCTTGCTGGAGCGATAGTGAAGGAAAGATGTTGGACGTCGTTACGCTGGGCAGAGACAGACGCGGATAACGAGAGAAATACAAGATTAAAGTCGAGTCCACCTTTTGTGACGTTCGTAACCGCAAAATCTTGGTCGAACGAGATTGCGTCAATCTGACCAGGAGGATCATAAGCGATGTTTTGATTGGCGCCGGTAATCAGCGCTGCTAGCCACTCGGACAACCCGTATCTGACTTGATCCGATTGCCTGATGACATCACAAGCCCGGTTGTCCGCAGCATAGAGGACGAAGCGGAAAGGCATTTCTGTCTGTAATGTGTCGGTGCGGGTTACGCCGCGGGAGACATTACCCGTGATGTTTCCTGACCCGCCTGCGAACGGGAAGACGAACGGGCCCGGAGCAGCAGCTACCAACTTCGCACCGGCCTCGCGTCCATTTGTGTGTACTGCCTTGAAGGTTAGCTTACCAGCCGCGACCGCGCCTTCAAGACGGCGGATACCATTGGCGCGCTCTGCCATAAGAGCATCTGAAAAGGCACACTTTAGGGCAGCTACGACGACAGATACCTGCGCCAGACTTTGGACGTGGTCTTGTTGCGCAGAGGTGCATCCGCCGATCACCCATGGCGCAATCAATAAGAGGGCGATGGCCCGCATCGCTTCGTCCTTGGTCCGGCAGTCAAAGAAGCAGAGCAAAATAGTTACTATTTAGCAACAGAAATCTGTTTTGCAGGGCCACATTCGCTGACCGTCACCAAGCGGCAGACATCCGTCTCCGAAGGCGGAGAGAAGACCAAGCGATGGCTTCCTCTTCGGCCTACTGTCTGCCTTTAGGAGTTCCTGCGCGTCGTGCTGATGTCCGATATGGGTGCGTAGCTGCCGATCCCATGTCCGCTGGTAATGTCCACGCTCTTGCTAAGAGCGGACATGGGCTTGCCCGAGTTAAGAGTCATCTTTGGGTCGTGAGCCGCCCTTCCTGAATGGAGCTTCCTGCCTTCGGCGGTCCGAAATTACTCGCGCCGCCTCACTGCCGCCCGTCCTGTTACCCCTGCAAACCGCCTCGTGTTCGCCCCGTCCTCCGCTTCCTCCAGCAGCGCTGAGAACTGCTGTTCCAGCGCCTCCTGAGCCTGACGCGCCAGCGGATAGTGGTCCACGCCGCGGAGGTAGACCTCCAGGTTCGCGTCGCTCGTGTGGCCCGTGAGCGCACGAATGGCGCGGTTCTCGAAGCCGAGCAGCTTCAGAGCTACCGGCCCAGTCGCCCGAAGCCCGTGAAGTGTGTACCGCTCCAGGCCCAGATGACCGAGCAACCGCGCAAGCGTCTCCTGGGCATTTGCCGTGGTCCAGGGCTGGCCCCGTGGGGTGAGGAACAGCCGATCGTTGTGCTGGCCCTTCATGTGATCGAGGACCTTGGCCAGGCTACCGGGCACGTGCAGGACCAGCGCCTCGCCGGTCTTGCTCTGCTCCACAGTGAGCGTTCGCTGCTCCGCGTCGTACTGGGACGGGCTGAAGCGGGTGACGTCACCGCCGCGCTGGACCGTCAGGAGATAGCCGGTCAGAAGGGCGCGGAACTCCGGGGTCGCGGCGCGCATGACCTTCAGCAGTACGTCCGGCTTCCAGGGACGATTCTGGTTCGACTTCTCGACTTTGAGCCGGCGCGATGCCTCCCACGGATTGGCAGGCAGAGCTCCTGGATGCAGCCGCCGGTAAAGCCGGACCACGACGATCATCCGGCTACGAAGTCCGTTCCAGGTGATCGGCCGGTCGGCATGCTTGCTCCGGAGCTCCTCAATCCACCCCTCGTCCAGGGCCTTGAGCGGCAGCTCTCCGAATGCGCCACGAAACTGGTCAAGGGTCCGCCGGTAGTCGGCGCGACTCGTGGGCGCCAGCTGCTGGTAGTCGGCGCTGGCCAAGTAGGCCGTCACGGCGTCGCCCACGGTGTGCCTGCCGCTCGCTTCCGGTCCGTGACGCCGCTGCATGCTCGCATGCGCCTGGTCGTAGGCAGCCAGGAACGCCGCCGAACCCTCAGGCTGGGGGAGGGGTATCCTTTGCCCGCCGCGCCGGTAGTACAGGTAGACCTGCCCGCGGCTGTTGCGGGTTCGCTCGACGTGCGGGAGCGGGCTGGTAGGAGTCGAGCGCACGGCGGGCGGCGAGCTTCGCATGCTCATCGCTGTGGGATTCCTCGAGCTGGTACAGGCGATCCAGGCAGCGCTCCAGCTCTCGCCGGTACCAGCGCGGCTCGCCAGGATGATGTTCGCGCGGGGGCGGTAGCAGTCCAGCCTTCACCAGCGCATGGAACTGCGCGCGCGTGTAGGACAGGAAGCGGCAGGCCTGCGCCTGGTCCAGGAGGACAGGCCAGTCCGGCAACTGACTGACGGATCGCCGGAGTGCCATCACGCGTTTCCGGGCTGCAAGGCTACTGGAGCGCGCCTGTATCCTAGGCCGGGGCAACGCCTACCACACGTTAGCGACCTGCTGGCCTCTCTGCTGCGCTGAGATGAACAGTCGCCCTCTTCTCGACAGCTTCCTGCTGAGCAATTGACGGCCTTCTGCACTCGCGCTCGCTGTAGCTCGGGTCGCAAACCTGGTTGCGGCCGATGCGCAGTTTGATGGACCCGTTGTGGTGCGCTTGGACCACAGGCTGGGAGTGAGGCCCCATTGTCAGCTTCGCCGAGACAACTCCCATCGTGCCACAAAGTGCGAGGAGTATCAGGGTCGGGCCGGCCACACCAAGGTTTTGACAAAGTAGAAGCTTCAGCCTGCGAGTCATTCTTATGTTCTAGGAGCTTCGAGGGCGAAACCTCCACAGCGTCCAGTAGAGAATCCGTGCGTTGCACATCATTGTCATCAATCAACCCTTTGGCGCGCAATGGCAGATTGATTTTCATCGTAATGAAATGCCTAAAAGGTGGCGGAGCGGATGCTGTGCCGGCTACTCGCATTGCCTTGCCTCCTCAGGCAGGCACTCCGCTGGCAGCCAGTACGTCGGTAGGGGGTCGTCCCCCGCGTCGTCGCTCCAGCCGTCCACATACTCGTCCAGGCTGCCACCGAAGTGCTCGACACACTGGGCAGCGGTGAGCCAGCGCGCGCGACCAAGGGTCCAGAGCGGCACCTCTGGGTGGTCTCCCTCGATTGGAGCGAGGTAGGCAATCTCGCGGCCATCTCGGGGTGCGGTGTCGATCGAGCGGCAGAGGGAAACCCGCGGCGCCTCAGGCATCCTCGGCGCCCTCCTCGGCATCCAGCCGCAGGATGTCCAGGCCTTCCGAGGTGCGGTCCAGCGCCTCGTTCGCCAGTCGTCGAACCTCGACGGCGTCATGGCGGGCAATCCGAATCTCGAGCAGCAGCGCCTGCAGGTCGGCCAGCACGTCGATCCCATCGGCAATGGTCAGGATCAGCAACTCGGCATTTCCGAGGAGGGCAGGGGACGCGGACGAGACCGCCATCACAGAGACTCCCCAGCCTGGGAAGCGGTGTCGAGGGCGCGGTCCGTCCCCGCTGCCCGTTCGACCTCCTCCTGCTCCAAGTTGGTGAGGAACGGGTTGCGGTGCTCGCCCAACACGGCGTCGACCAGGTCCGGAGGGAGCGCGGCCCTGGGGTCCTCCTGCAGGATTCTGCTGGCGGAGAACATTAGCCGGAGGATCGCCTCTGCGGCTTCATCCTGATCCATACCGTCGAAGGCCAGGAGGTTGCTCGCATAGTCGGCCGCCGCCAGGACCTGGGCAGCAGCACCCCGCAGGCTGGTCGCCTGGGTGACGGACGCCAGCTTCATCAGCGTCTCGATGCGCTCGAACGCGAGTGCCTGGTTCAGGTTCCGAGTGCTTTTCCCGGCGTGACGCTCGGCGTGACGTTCGGCCGCGAAGGCGGCGTCCAGCTGATCGGCGATCGCAGACGCGGGGCATGCTTGCGCAGACGCCACCGGACCCGAGCGGAGTTTTGCGTCCGGCTGCCTAGCAAGCCGAAGCAGATCGTTCAGCAGATCCCAGGCCCAATTCGCTGCCATGCTGCCTTCAGGCCGCTCACGGCCCTTGCTGTCCGTTGCCTCCGCTTTCGCGGCCCTGGCCTTGGCGAGCATGTCGTCGAGCGAGGCGGGCTTGGCGGCCGAGATCGCATCGCGCGTTGCCTCGTAGGCCGCCCAGAGTGGGCCGTCCGCGCCATTGATCTCGTCGCTGGTATTGAAGGCACGGAGATTGGCGATGTGCCGCGCCGCCAGATCGGAGAGCGCCGTGTCCGGCGTCGAAAGATGCAGGGAATCCACGCGCCCGTTCTCGCCCGCGGCAGGCGGCGCCGAGATCCTGGCCTCCCGCAGCTCCCGGAGCGCGCGCACCCGCAGTCGAGCTTCGAGCGCATCCGGCAGGTCCTTGCCCTCGACGACCACCCTCATCTTCAACACGATGTCGGATAGGCCGGTGCTCCGGGTGGAGATCAGCTTTCCCAGCAGCCGCTTCTCAAGCGCGATCGTGCGCGACACCTCGGCGTCGGCCATCGGCTGCTTGCTGGGATCGAAGCGCATCAGGCGCCAGAGTGCCTGCAGGTGCTGGAAGATCTCGCGCACCGAGAGCGGCTGGCGCGACGCCTTTTCCAGGGCAGCGACCTGCGGCATGTCGGCCGCATTCTTCGGTCCCACCTGCACGCGTCCCGCGACCTTCTGCAGGGCAGGGGGCGTGCGGAAGGTTCGGTCATTGTTCGCCGCGGGAACCCGTGCAGCCAGGTCGTTGCGAAGCGCGCTCATGCGAAGGCCCTCGCGGCTGGCCGGATGGCGGCACGGTGGTAGGAGCGGGCAAGGGCGGCATCGCCCTCCGCCAGGGCTTCCCAGGCTTCCGCCCGATAGAGCAGCCGCCACGCGCGATGGTAGGCATCGCGGCCGACCTCCGTGCCGGCGAAGGTGTCCACCAGGCCGCGCAGCTCCTGCACGTGCTGGCGATGCGCAAGGGCGGTAAAGGCGCGCCGGCGCTGGGCGCGGATCGCGTGGCGGCCCTCCGGTGCGCCGTTGTTCGGCGGCGTCAGCATGGCGCGCTCTCCTGGCTCAGGAGGTCCACCACGCTGGCCGACCACTTCACCTGCCGGACCGGCGTGCCGTCGCCGCTGCGCTTTCCGGTGTCGAGCACCGTCGCATACTGCAGGCCCTTCGCTGTCGGCTCCCAGTAGGTGCGGTTCTTGGCGTCGCGGTGGCCGGTCTGCAGGCCGCGCTCGGCCAGCATCTGGTTCACCGCGATCGCCGAGCGGCCGCCCAGGCGGTTGCCGATGTCGGAGGGGGTGAGCAGCACCTCCTGTCGCGGGGCGATCAAGGCGGTGATGCCCAGATCCTCCAGCGGGTCGATGCCGGTGTGCTTCCTGGTGGCCCGGGCGGCGGAGAGCGCCGCCTGGTTGTCGTCGAGCCCCACCAGCCGGGCAATGCCGCGATAGGCCCGGAAGGTGGAAGCGGCCTCGCGGGCAGCGCTGACCCGGCGGCGGAGCTGCGGTGCCGGAGCGGGGGAGGCGAGCAGCCCGCGCTCATAGGCGTCGAACCGCTCGATGACCTCGATGGTGATCGCCGTCGCCTCGGCGGTCTCGGACTTTGCGGTGATGAACACCGCCTGCTTCTTGTTGAGAAGGTAGGCGGTGGTCCGCTGGCCCTTGCCTACCACGATCTCGGTCGTGGCGAGTTCGCCGAGCTGGGAAAGCGCCCCGCGGTGGGGCCCTATCAGATCGCGGATCTTGCGAGGGCGCTCAAAGCCAAGCCGCTCGGCAAGATCGGTGTCGAGGATGCGGACCTCACCCTCATGCGTGGTGAGGGCGAGATCGGTGACGGTCGCCTGCGCCATGGCCGGCCGCGCGGCCGCGACAAGCAGGTCGGGAGTGTCGGAATGGGAACGCACGATGCTTACCCCTACAGCTTCCATGGCTGGATGTGTAAGCGGTGCTTTCCGAATTCGTCAAGTTATACTTTCCATTCCCCGATAGAGACGCTTCCCCTGCCGGGAAGCATCCGATGAAGTTCGATCGGAATGGCCACGAAGGTAACAAGCTCAGGGCTTGTGCAATGGATAATGGGCCAGTTGGGGTTCTCGGGAACCAATTCACACTCCTGCCATCGGCCCTCCTGATCTATGCGGATTGGTCGGAAGCGTCGCAGGACAGGGCGCGCTCCAGGAGTGGGAACTGCCAACACATCGGAGCCCGGAAATGGCTCGGTGCCGAATAGCCCCCAAAACATCACTACATCACGCGTCTGAAAAGTTGGAGCCATGCTGTCGTCTCCTATGTCTGAGGCGAAGCAATCTACCGGCTTGAAAGATCTATTATAGCGAGAGTCCACATTAAACTGAAATGGATGTAGGCCCCATCCTTTTTCAAGCATAGTTCTATACTCTTCCGAAAGATCGGCCCATTCAGTAATCTCACTCCAGCTTCGGTAAGGTATTGCGTCATTCTCAAAGTGCCAAATAGAATCCTTTGCCTTCTGTTTACGAACTTCCTCTAAATCTCGTTCGAGAAATATCTCTTCTCCGGTTACAAGCCATTCGAGCGGAATGGCGTACAACTGAGAAATTGCTCTGAGCCGATCCATTTCTGGCTTAGTAGCCCCGGTTTCCCACTGCGAGACTGCGGCCCGACTGACTCCCAACCTCTCTGCAACAGCTGCCTGAGAGAGTTTGGTGAGGACGCGAGCACGGTGGAGGCGCTCTGGCAGGCCTACCGCTCCAGAGAGCCAATCCTTCCGCACATCTGGAACTGAGGACGTCATAGCGGGAACCTCTTTTGAGCAGCACTTCGGTGTAAAGCGTTCCTTTCCCAGGTCTAGGAAAGTTTAACTTGCCGAATCGGAAAGCGTAGCTTACGTTCACGCTCCATGATCACGTCTAGCCACCGCCAAGCTCTTCTGCGCGCCATCCGCATATGCGGGTCCACTCGGCGATTGGCAGCGGAACTCGGAATTACCCCTCAGGCTGTAAGCCAGTGGCGACGGACGCCCGCGACCCGGGTACTACAGGTCGAACGCTTGACGGGTGGGAAGGTACGGCGCAGCGAACTCCGGCCTGATTTGTACCCCGAGTCTTCAGAAGAGCCGGCGTTCAGCCGTTCTTCCTTTAGGTGCAGCACGGATTCCTCGCCCCTACCCACCCAATCCCCGGGTGGTGCACCGCGATGAGCGCCCCATCCTCGCCCTCCTGCCGGTGCACCCCGTCGCCGATCCGGATTCGCATCCCCGCGAACATCACCGGTTGCCGACGCGGCGCCATTGCCTGCCGGCACGCCATCAGGCTGTC
>NZ_DATMFZ010000088.1:0-3217 GCF_035556675.1 Geminicoccus sp.
GTGATCAGGCTGCCGATCAGGAAGGACTTGCCCGCCTGGCTGGCGCCGAACACGCCCACCGACATCGGCCGCTCGGCGGCGTTGGCGAGCCGGCGCGCATCCACGGCATGCCGGCGGCAGGTGCGCTCCAGGGCATCCAGCCGGTTGCCGACCAGGCCCGGATTGTCGCGGAACCAGGCCAGCCCCTCCACGGCGGTCCGGGCCAGCATCCGGGCCCGGTTCGCGAGGTCCTGGTCCTTCTGGCGGGTGGTGGCGTCGGTCACGAGGCCGCCAGCCCGATCGTGCGCAGCACGCCGGTATCCAGCCAGTAGCCGCCGCTGGCCTCCTGATCCATGGGGATGGTCTGCAGGCGGAAGCCGACCTTGTCCTTGCGCGGGTTGCCTTCGGCGTCCTCGACCTCGACCAGACGGAAATCCTCCAGCGTCGCGTCCTTCTTCTCGATCCGCTCGAAGGTCACCTTCAGCGGCGTGGCCAGCCGGGCCAGGCCGGCGGGATCGGTGAAGTACACATAATAGAGCGGCGTGGTCTTCCAGCGCTCCAGCGGCAGCTGGCGGAAGCCCAGCAGCACCGGGCCGCCCATGGACAGGGTGAAGCCCTCGACATTCTCGCCGGTGTCGAGGTCGGCGTCCGCCAGCAGCACGTTGCGTGCGACGATCCGGCCATCCAGGTCCATCACGCCGATATGCCGGGCGGTGGAGCGCATCTTCAGGCGCGACGCGCGGAACACGAAGCCGCGGGTCATGCCCTCGCAGATCCGGCAGAGCAGGGCCCCTACCGCTGCCGTGGTCTTGGGGTCCTGGATCAGGAAGTCCAGCGAGCGGAACGGGTACCAGCCACCGACCTCGTAGCGGTCCATCGGCACGATCCGGTCCGGGAACAAAGGCAGGTTGGCATAGATCAGGTCGCGCACCGCCGGCATCCGGGACGGGCGGCCGGTGAGCAGCAGCACGTCGCAGTCATAGGCGCGGATGACGTCGCACAAGTCTTCCAGCATCCCGCTGGCCACCGAGTGGACCGCGCCGGCCATGGCGGCCGGGTCGACGGTGAAGGGGATCTCGTCCAGGTCCAGGCCCAAGGCACCGGCCCGCTCGGCCGCACGCAGGAAATGCTGCCGAACGGGCGCCGAGAGCCGGTGCTGGCCGAGCAGCTCGGCGCAGCGGCGGGTCTGTGGCGGTGCCGGCCGGCGCGGGTCGCTCAGCTCGTATTCCTGGATCAAGGCCAGCGCCACCGGCACCAGGAGCTGGTTGACCAGCAAGGCGCGCAGGGCCTGCTCCTGCTGGGTCTGGCCGACCCGGTTGCCGCCGAACAGGTCGGACAGGACATGGCGTGGCCGGCTGGCCCCGGCACGGCCGAGCGCCGCGGCGAGATCGGGCAGGATCACCTGCTCGATCACCGCCTGGACCACGTCGTCGCCGGCCTGGCGGAAGCCCTCGCGGAACAGTTGCGCCGGCTCGATGGTCTGCTCGTTGCCGTGGTTGATGCGGTACTCGACGATCATCAGGTCGGTGGTGCCGCCGCCCATGTCCATGCTGGCGATGCGCAGGGACCGGCCGCGTTCGTCCTCGTGCCCGATCAGGCCGAACAGGTCGAAGGCGTTGCCGCGGAACTTGTAGCTGATCTCGTTGAACAGCCAGACCAGATGGGTCGCGGTCGCCTCGTCCCAGTCGAGCATCACGTCCGGGCGGCGGTGCACCGCGTCCTCGCCCACCCAGCCCATGGTCTGCCAGACGAGATCGATGGCGGCCGTGATCCGCTTGCGCATGATGCGCTGCTCGGCCAGCGGCGTGGCGGACGGCATGGTCAGGATCAAAGAGCGCAGGCGCCTGGGCAGGGCCGCGTTGGCCCGCTGCTCGCGCACTGCCACCGCGTTGATCTGGCAGAGCGCGTGGCTGAGCAGTTCGGCGATCATCAGCGTGTAGAGCGAGGAGCGGGAATAGAGCGGCTGCATGCCGACCTGGCCCTGCAGCGCCAGCTCGCCGCTCTCGGTGAGCCTGGCGGTCATCGGTCCGCTGATCGGCGGGATGCGCTGGCTCTTGGGCAGGGGCCCGCGGCTGTTCACCCAGGGCAAGGGCCTGGGCGCGTCGTCCCACAGATAGCGCTTGGCGCTGGACAGGCCGGAGACCCCCTCGGTGCCATCGGAGAACGAAGCCAGCCATTCCGCCTCGGGCCCGATCCGCACCGGGGACGGCCACCAGAACGCGTCACGCCGCCTTCCGGTGCGCCGGCTGAGGTCGGTGCGGCCGAAGCTCGCCGGGGCGAACTCGATCCGGCTGGCGAATGGGTCGGCATAGACCCGCTCCGGCCGGGACAGGTCGCGCAGCTCCAGCCGGTAGGCCTGGCCGATATCGACCACGCCCCGGTCCTTGGGCTGCTCGATGATGATCCCGCAGGTCCGGCTGTTGCCGACATCGACCACGAGATCGACGTCGATCGGCTCGTTCTGCAAGGACGGGGTGAGCGTGTCGACGAAGCGCAGCACCGGGATGTCCAGGGTCTGCGCCAGCGCTTCCAGCAGCACCAGATAGGCCGCCCAGTACTCGCCGGGCTCGGCCAGGTCTTCCAGCTGGAGCGGCCGCTTGCGGTCGCGGCTGCGCCCGGCGAGATAGGCGTCCGCGATCCAGGTCCGGACCCAGTCGAGCGTCAGGAACCAGCGGTTGTGCACCCCGTCGGCGACCAGGGCGAAGCGGGCGTCGTCCACCGCGTCGGCGGGCTCGGGTGCGGCATAGGGGCCGGTGGCGGAGCGCTCCAGGAGCACGGTGTCGAAGGCCAGCACCACCCGGTGGGTGTTGCCGTCCTCGTCGGGCCGCTCCTGGCGGCGCACGTAAAGCCTGCCCCAGTTGGTGGGCCCGTTGTCGAAGCTGGGCCCGCCCAGGCCCACCGGCTCCTTCTGCCGGAAGAACGGCAGCGGCAGCCAGATCCCGTCGAACACGTCGAGTGCCCGGCTGGCCCGGTACTCGTAGACGCCGTCGTCGGGTGCCATGCGTCCGCCCGGCTCGCCTTCAACCACGTAGCGCCAGTCGCCGTCGGCGGCCTCGTACAGGGGATGGAGGATGAATCGCGGCGCCTCGCCCGCGGACTCCTCGCCGCCCGGCGCCGCCTGATGCCAGAAGTGCCCGGTCAGCCGCGCGATCCGCGCCTCGTTCAAGCCGAAGTCCAGGAACTGGATCCCGGTGTTCATGACGAGGCTGGTAACTTCCGGAAAATGAACGAGCTTCTT
>NZ_DATMFZ010000089.1:0-2214 GCF_035556675.1 Geminicoccus sp.
CGCCTGAGCGAATGCCCGGCAGCGCTCCTCCGAGCGGCTGGCCGCCCACACCACGTCCACCCGGTCCGCCAGGTCCAGGAGGCTCTGGGCATGCGGCTGGACCGCCATGCCCAGGCCGAGGACTGCAATACCGCGCCGGCCCCGGCTCATTGGCCGCGCCTCCTGGCGAGGAAGGCGCCCACTCTCTCGACCCGTTCCGGCGTGTCCAGGATCAGGGCGGCCAGCAGGCGCTCCAGCCGCAGCGACTGGCGGATCGGCTGCTCGGCCGCTTCCCGCAGGACCTCGCGGGCGAACCGGATCGCCGGCGGGCTGCGCTTCGCAATCTGCCGGCCGATGCCGACGGCCTCATCCAGTACCCGCTCGGCGGGTACGACGCGCGCGGCGATGCCGAGGGCGCCGGCCTCGGTGCCGGACAGGGCGCGGCCGGTGAGGATCAGGTCGGTGGCGATCGCCCGGCCGGCCAGCTGCAGGAGCCGCTGGGTGCCGCCCTGGCCGGCGATCACGCCGATGCCGGTCTCCGGCAGGGCCAGATTGGCGTCCAGGGCGCACACCATCAGGTCGCAGGACAGGGCCAGCTCGAAGCCGCCGCCCACCGCATGGCCGCGCACCGCGGCAATGGTCGGCTTGCGCGCCGCGGCGAACCGGTCGAACTCCTCCAGCCAGTCGCCCAGCACCGCCTCGATCGCCCGCAGCTCGTGGACCTCGGTCAGGTCCGCGCCCACGGAGAAATGACTGGCCGTCCCGGCCACCACCACGGCGTGGATCGCTTCATCCGCCTCGGCTGCCACCAGGGCCTGGACGAGGTCGGCCGCGAGCGCGCGGGACAGAGGATTGCCGCGCCTGGGACGGCCGGTCATGGTCAGGATCCGCACCGGGCCGTCCGTGTCCACGGCAAGATGCTCGCTCATCGTCCTGGCGCTCCCCGATCTGCGTGGACTGTTGCGACCGGCATAGCCGAACTGCCGCGCGGCCTCCACCGCTGGCGACGGGCAAGGCTGGACCCGGCCGCAGACGCCCCCGAAACTGCCGGCAACGGATCGGAGGTCAGGAGAGGCGGGAAGTGACAGGCAAGATGGACATGACGTCGGGACGCGAACTGGCCGGCGGCATCTACGACTATGACGCGCTGGAGGTCGGGGACTGCTACTGGACCGGCCGGATCGATGTCACCGAAGCGCATGTGGTGGGCTTTGCCGGCCTGTCCGGGGATCTGTTCGACGTCCACATGGACGAGGAGTTCGCACAAGGGCACGGCTTCCCCGCCCGGATCGCCCACGGTCTTCTGGTCCTGGCGATGGCCGATGGCCTGAAGAACCGCGCGGCGGCGCGGATCCGGGCGATCGCGTCCATGGGCTGGACCGACTGGCGTTTCCGGCACCCGGTGCTGATCGGCGACCGCATCCGCGCCCGGATCATGGTGGCCGCCAAGAAGCCGCACCGCGACCCGTTGCGTGGTATCCTCACCCTCCAGCTGGCCGTGCACAACCAGCACGACCTGGTCGTGCAGGAGGGCCTCACCCTGCTCCTGTGCGAGCGCACCGGCCCTGTCGGCTCCGGCTAGAAACGGTCTTTGAAATAACGGTCTGGTGTCATGATGATCTGGTGAGGCGTCGCAGCATGATGCGGCTCATGGCAGCGCACATCATGGCTTCGGACGTGACCGGCAGGCGCTCGTACTCCTTGCTCAGGCGGCGCGATTGACCGAGCCAGGCGAAGGTGCGCTCCACGATCCACCGTCTGGGCAGTACAATGAACTCGTTCTGTGGCTTTTCCTTCAGCCCATAGCGCCAGAGTTGCGTATCGGGATGGCGTGGCACCTCGACGCGCCAGCCTCGGGTCTGATTGAGCCAGCGGGCGAACGTTCCGGCCTAGTACTACCTTGGTAGAACCCATGTCTGGATGACCCGTTGCCGTATCCTGACCGTTGGGTGGGGCAAGGCGATGGCGCCGGTGGACTGGCGGGAGGATCTGGAGGACTGGCTCGCGCCATTGCTGGCCGAGATGGGGCACAAGAAGCGGCGGATGTGGGCGCCGGTTTATCTGCAGGGGCTGATCGGGCGCGGTGAGCGCTAAGAGTGCCTTGCTCTGTCGAAAGGCATGCTGAGTGTAGTCCTGAGGCCCATCTGCGGACGGCATGGACAATCAGCTTTTGCGCTTCGCGCGCGCATCCATGGCAGTGGCACGAGGTTGCGTGCCACTACGACGGACCAGGTA
>NZ_DATMFZ010000090.1:0-7571 GCF_035556675.1 Geminicoccus sp.
CGACCCTGACCCGTGCACGCTCGCCGTAGCGGACCGCGTTCTCGACGAGGTTGCGCACCGAGCGGCGCAGCGCATCCGGCCGGCAGCGGTAGCTGAAGCGCGGGCTGTCCAGGAAGGTCACGTCCTGGCCGAGATCGGCCAGGTCGTCGCACAGGCTCTCGACCAGCGCCGCCAGGTCGACAGTCCGGGTCCGTTCCGCTGTGGCTTCCTCCCGCGCGAACGCGAGCGCCGCCTCGGTCATGGTCTGGATCTCGCCGATCGTCTTGAGCATCTTCTCCTGGATCTCGGGGTCGGCCACGAACTCCGCGCGCAGGCGGAGCGAAGTGAGCGGCGTGCGCAGGTCGTGGCCGATCGCGGCCAGCATCCGGGTGCGATCCTCGACGAAGCGCTGCAGGCGGGCCTGCATCCGGTTGAAGGCCTCCGCGGTCTGGCGGATGTCGTCCGGGCCGGTCTCGGGCAGGGGCTCGACCGTCTCGCCGCGTCCCAGGAGCTCGGCCGCCGCGGCCAGCCGGCGCAGCGGCCGGGCGACGCTGCGCGCCACGATCACGGCGATCACCGAGAGCACCAGCGCGGTGATCCCGAGCGAGGTCGCCGATTGCGGCGTCCAGAGCGCGTTCGGTACCGACTTGGCATAGACGGCGTTCAGCCAGGCGCCGTTCTCCAGCCGCACGGCCAGGCCCATGCCATAGGCCTGGTCGAGATAGATGAACTTCGCCGCGCGCGAGAGCGGCCAGGCCTGGGGCGGCAGCTCCCGCCAGTCGGCCCAACCTTCATCCGGTGCAGGCTCCGCGGCGAGTGCCACCGGCGGTGCCGGTGCTGCCGGCGGGTCCACCGCCTTGCCGTGCAGCTGCTTCAGGCTGGGCAGCGGGGTGGCGAGATGGCCCTGCGCCTCGGCACGCCAGGCCGGCACGTCCGGGGGCTCATCCGGCGAGATCCAGAAGCGGGTATAGGCCGTGTCGCTGACGCGCAGGATCTCCGGGGCCAGGTCCGGCGGGGTCGCTTCCAGGAGGAGGGCCAGCGAGCCCGTGCGGCTCAGGAACTCGCCCTTGGCCGCCAGCCGGAGCGCCTGGTCGCGCGCATTCCAGGAGGTGAGAAAGCCGATGCCCTGCGAGAGCGCCAGCGCCAGCAGCATGAAGAAGATGAACTGCGCGGCCAGGCTGCGGCGCCACAGGCGGGTCATGCCTCGCAGACCTCCGCCATGAAGCTGTAGCCGCCGCCCCAGTGGGTCTTGATCAGCATCGGGTTCCTCGGGTCCAGCTCGATCTTCTTGCGCAGCCGGCTGACCTGGTTGTCGATGCTCCGGTCGAAACTGTCCGCGGCGCGGCCGACCGTCAGGTCGAGCAGCTGGTCGCGGCTCAGGATCAGGCCGGCATGGTCGAGAAAGGCGGTGAGCAGCCGGAACTCGGCGGTACTCAGCGGTACCGCCACCCCGTCGCTGTCCACCAGCTCGCGCCGGCCGACATTGAGCATCCAGCGGTCGAAGCTGAGCATCCTGGCCTTCAGCTTGATCCGCTGCGGCGGCAGGCTGTTGACCCGGCGCAGCACCGCCTTGATCCGGGCCAGGAGCTCGCGGGGGTTGAAGGGCTTGGTCAGGTAGTCGTCCGCTCCCAGCTCCAGCCCGACGATCCGGTCGGTGTCCTCGACCATGGCGGTCAGGAAGATGATCGGCACCTCGGTGGTGCCGCGCAGGTGGCGGCACAGGCTGAGCCCGTCCTCGCCCGGCATCATGATGTCGAGGATCACGAGGTCCGGGGCGCTGCGCTCCAAGAGGCGCCGGAGTGCTGCGCCGTTCTCCGCCACGCTGACCCGATAGCCGTGCTGGGCCAGGTAGCGGCCGACCAGGTCGCGGATGTCGCGATGATCGTCGACCACGGCGATATGGGGTGCCGGCTCCATGGGACCTTCCGTGCGACGCTGCTGACGATGACGACCATGCCTCTGATCACGGCCTCTGATCACGGTCGGCGGCAGTCTAGGTGTGCCCGGGCGGGCTTGACCAGCAGCCCTGCACGGTCATCCGCATCGTAACTGTATCGATCTGTACCAACCGCCCCCGCCGTCACATCTGGCGACAGTTCAGCAGGTCGCCTGACAAATGATGGCGAACAGACGCGGCCAGGATGACGGTCGGCAGGGGTCGCTCACGGCGTGGCCCCTGCCAGCCCGCCTATCACCCAGCTATGCAACGGAGACCATCGATGACCCGGATGGCCCTCGCCCTGACGCTCGCCCTGCTCACCGCCCAGACGATGACTTCGCCGGCCTTGGCCCAGCAGGCCGCCGATGGCGAGCGCCTGTTTCGCACACGCTGCGGCACCTGCCACTCGGTCGAGCCCGGCCAGAACCGGGTGGGGCCGAGCCTTGCCGGAGTGCTGGGCCGCACGGCCGGCACACTGGAGGGTGCCCGCTATTCCCCTGCGCTGCGGGAGTCCGGGATCGTCTGGAGCAGCGAGACCATCGACGCCTATCTCGCCAATCCCCGGCAACTGGTGCCGGGCACGACCATGACCATCGGCCTGCGCGCACCCGCGGAGCGCGCGGCGGTCATCGCCTATCTGGACGGACGCGGTGACGCGCCGTGAGCTGAGGCCGCGGCACTCGCTGGAATTGTATCAATTCTTGTCGCAAGGCGCGATTCGCGACAGATCGGGAAGAAGTCGGGGCATGCAGGACAAGTTTCTGCGACAGTTCCAGCTCAGGAAAATGCGATCAGGCGGGGTGCCATCGGCCCAGAACGCCCAGGACAGGAACGCTCCTCCCTTCGCATGAGGAACACAGCATGGTTCGACTGACCATCAACGGCGCCACTCGCGACGTCGACGTCGATCCCGAAACCCCCCTGCTCTGGGTGCTGCGCGAGCAGTTGGAGATGACCGGGACCAAGTTCGGCTGCGGCATCGCCATGTGCGGGGCCTGCACGGTCCATGTGGACGGCGTCGCCACCCGTTCCTGCGTCCTGCCGGTCAGCGCGCTCACCCCTGAGCAGGCGATCGTGACGATCGAGGGCTTGTCCCCGGACGGCTCGCACCCGGTGCAGCAGGCCTGGCTGGAGCTGGACGTGCCGCAATGCGGCTACTGCCAGCCCGGGATGATCATGGCGGCCGCCGGCCTGCTCGCGGCCAATCCGAGCCCCAGCGACGACGACATCAGCACCGAGATCACCAATATCTGCCGCTGCGGCACCTACAATCGCGTGCGCGCGGCGATCAAGCTGGCCGCGGCCGGCAGCGACGCCACCGAGAACGGCTGAGGAGACGGCGAATGACCCGCGTCCAGCTTTCGCGCCGCCATTTCGTCGCCGGCTCGGCGGCAGCGCTCGGCGGCTTCTCCTTGGGCTTCCACGTGCCGTTCCAGGCGAAGGCGGCCACCGCTGCGGCCCCGGCGGCGGTCCCGGAGATCAATGCCTGGGTGGTGATCCATCCGGACGAGACGGTGGTGGTCCGCGTCGCCCGCTCGGAGATGGGGCAGGGCACGCTCACGGGCCTGGCCCAGCTGGTCGCCGAGGAATTCGAGTGCGACTGGGCGAACGTCACCACCGAATATCCGACACCCGGCCAGAACATCGCCCGAGACCGGGTCTGGGGCAGCTTCTCCACCGGCGGCAGCCGCGGCATCCGCGATTCCCACGACTATGTCCGCCAGGGCGGGGCGGCCGCGCGCGAGATGCTGATCGCGGCGGCGGCCGTCGAATGGGACGTGCCGGCTGCCGAATGCCGGGTCGAGAAGGGCGTGATCAGCCATCCGGGAAGCGGGCGCACCACGACCTATGGCAAGATGGCGGCGGCAGCTTCCGCCATAAGCCCGCCCGCCGAGGTGCAGCTGAAAGACCCGAAGGACTGGAAGATCGCCGGCCAGCCTCTGCCCAGGCTCGACACGCGCGACAAGCTCACCGGCAAGCAGGTCTATGGTGCGGATCTGACCATGCCCGGCATGGTCAATGCGGCGATCAAAGCCTGTCCCTATTTCGGCGGCAGGCTCGCCGGCTTCGACGCCCAGGCGGTCACCGGCATGCCCGGGGTCCAGCGGGTCGTCCAGCTCGACGACACGGCAGTCGCGGTGGTCGCCGCCACGTGGTGGCAGGCCAAGACCGCGCTCGATGCCCTGCCGATCACCTGGGACGAGGGGCCGAACCGCGACCTGTCCAGCGCCTCGATCCAGGCGATGCTGGAGGAAGGGCTGGACGCGGCGGATGCGTTCATCGGCACGGAGATGGGTGATGCCCGCGGAGCACTCGCCAACGCCACGCGGACGGTCAGCGCCGTCTATGCCTTCCCCTACCAGAACCACGCCACCATGGAGCCCATGAACGCCACGGCGGTCTGGACCCCGGAGCGCTGCGAGGTGTGGGTCCCCACCCAGAACGGCGAATCGAGCCTGGCAGTCGCCGCCGAAGCGGCCGAGCTGCCGGTGGATAAATGCGAGGTGCACAAGATCCATCTGGGCGGCGGGTTCGGCCGGCGCGGCAACTTCCAGGATTATGTGCGCCAGGCCGTGCGGATTGCGCGGGAGATGCCGGGTACGCCCGTGAAGCTGCTCTGGACGCGCGAGGAGGACATGCTGCACGGGAACTACCACCCGACCACGCGCTGCAAGCTGACGGCAGCACTCGGCCCGGACGGCGAGGTCAGCGCCCTGCACATGCGGATCTCCGGCCAGTCGATCCTGGCCTCGGTCCGGCCGGAAGGCATGGTCGGCGGCCAGGACCCGGTAGTGTTCCAGGGGCTCACCGCCGACAACCCGGAAGGCTCGTTCGGCTACACCGTGCAAAACCTCCTGATCGACCACGCGATGCGCAACCCGCCGGTGCCGCCCGGCTTCTGGCGCGGGGTGAACCTCAACCAGAACGCCATCTATGTGGAGTGCTTCATCGACGAGCTGGCCCATGCCGCCGGAGTCGAGCCTTTGGCCTTCCGCCGTCGGCTGATGGCGAACCACCCAAGGCACCTGGCAGTGCTGGAGGCAGCGGCGAACGGGATCGGCTGGAGCGAGCCGCCGCCCGAGGGCAGGCACCGAGGGCTCGCCCAGATCATGGGCTTCGGCAGCTACGTGGCCGCGGCGGCCGAGGTCTCGGTCACCGACGGCCAGCTGCGGATCCACCGGATCGTGGCGGCGACCGATCCCGGCCATGTGGTCAACCCTGCCCAGGTAGAGCGCCAGGTCGAGGGCTCGTTCGTCTATGGCCTGTCGGCGGCACTCTATGGCGAATGCACCGTCAGCGGGGGCCGGATGGAGCAGGAGAACTTCGACAGCTACCAGGTCATGCTGATGGATTCGATGCCGGCGGTGGAGACAATCATCATGCCGTCGGGCGGGTTCTGGGGCGGGGTCGGGGAGCCCACCATCGCGGTGGCGGCCCCGGCAGTGCTGAATGCGATCTTCGCCGCCACCGGCAAGCGCATCCGCACCCTGCCGCTCAAGAACCACGACCTCGCATGAGCCCGCTGTGCCGGCTGGCCCTGGGCTGCGCCCTGGCAGTCGTCGCCGCGGCCGGCATCGGGCCGGCCCAGGCGGAGCCGCCACCGGGTGCGGCGTCCTGCTCCGGCTGCCATGGCCCGACCGGGGCGGAGGGGCCGGTCCCGAGCCTGCAGGGCCGGCCGGCCGAGGACACGGTCGCCGCGATGGCGGCGTTCCGCACCGGCCAGCGCGAGGCCACGGTCATGGACCGGATCGCCAAGGGATTCACGGATGACGAGATCCGCGCCATTGCCGACTGGCTCGCTGCCCAGCGGGCCCAGCCGTAGAACGACCCTCCAGGGTGCCCTCGCGACGGGTGCGCTGCTGGGGCTCAGCACCCCGGCGGCGCTCGGCCAGGCGGCAGCACCGGTGGTGGTGATCGGCGGCGGCTTTGCCGGGGCGACCTGCGCCCGCAGCCTGAAGCAGGCCGATCCCGGCCTCGCGGTCACGCTGGTCGAGCCGGCCGAGCGCTATCTCGCCTGCCCGTTCAGCAACCTCGTGGTGGCCGGGCTGCGCGAGCTGGACGAACAGGCGTTCGGCTATGCCGGCATCGCCGCGGCCGGCGTCACGATCGCCCGTCAGCCCGCGGTGGCGGTCGACCCGGAGCGGCGCCGGGTCCGCCTGGGGGACGGAGCGGAGCTCGACTATCAGCGCCTGGTGGTGGCACCGGGCGTGGACCTGCGCTTCGACGCGATCCCGGGCTATGACGAGGCGGCTTCCGAGCGCATGCCACATGCCTGGAAGGCCGGGCCGCAGACCGAGCTGCTGCGCCGCCAGCTGGGGGCGATGCCCGACGGCGGCCAGGTGGTCATGGCGGTGCCGGCCAACCCGTTCCGCTGCCCGCCCGGGCCGTATGAGCGGGCAAGCCTGATCGCGCACTACCTCAAGACCCACAAGCCCCGCGCCAAGCTGATCATCCTCGATGCCAAGGACCAGTTCTCCAAGCAGCGCCTGTTCGAGGAAGCCTGGGCAGAGCTCTATCCCGGCCTGATCGAATGGGTGTCCCTGTCGTTCGGCGGCCAGGTCACCGAGGTCGATCCCGGGGCCAATACGCTGGTGACCGAGTTCGGCAGCCACCGGGCCGATGTCGCCAACGTCATCCCGCCGCAGCGGGCCGGGGCCATCGCAGCGCTCGCCGGGGTGGCGGATGCGACCGGCTGGTGCCCGATCGACCCGGTGACGTTCGAATCGACGCTGGTGCCCGGCATCCATGTGATCGGCGATGCCGCGATCGGCGGGGCCATGCCCAAATCCGCGTTCAGCGCCAATGCCCAGGCCAAGGCCTGTGCCGCGGCGATCATCCACCTGGTGCGGGAGGAGGCGCCGCCCACGCCCAAGCTGATCAACACCTGCTACAGCCTGGTGGCGCCCGACTACGGCATCTCGATCGCCGGGGTCTATGCGCCCAAGGACGGGCTGCTGGCCGAGGTCGAAGGGGCCGGCGGGGTGAGCCCGCTGGAGGCCCCGGCAGCGGTGCGCCAGGCGGAGGCCGCCTATGCCGAGGCCTGGTTCCGGACGGTCACGGACGAAGTGTTCGGATGAAGCCTGCGGGTGTCGGTGCTGCGATCCTGGCCCTGGCCGCACTCCCGGCGGATGCCGAGGAGGCCCCGGTCCCCTACCGGATCGTGGGCGACGCCATCCCGGCCCCGCTCACCGGCGGGCCCGGCGATCCCGCCAGGGGTGCCGCCCTGATCGGCGAGCGGCACAAGAGCCTGTGCGTCCTCTGCCATGCCGGCCCCTGGCCCGACCCGCATCTCCAGGGCACGCTCGGCCCCGACCTTTCGGGCGTGGGGGCGCGGCTCGATGCCGGGCAGATCCGGCTGCGCATCGTCGACCCGAAGCATCTGGACCCGGGAACGATCATGCCGGCCTATTATCGCCAGCCCGATCCCGGCCAGAACGTGGCAGAGGCCTTTGCCGGCCGGACGATCCTGTCCGCTGCCGAGATCGAGGACCTGGTCGCCCATCTCGCGAGCCTGAAGGACTGAGCCGATGCCGAGCGAGCCGACGCCGCGCCTGGCCTATGACCGCCCCCCGCTGGACGAGGTGATCCGGGCGTTCACCAACGGCGTGGCGGTGCGCACCGGCAAGGTCACGCTCGACCTGTCGCCCCTGGT
>NZ_DATMFZ010000091.1:0-9381 GCF_035556675.1 Geminicoccus sp.
ACGGCGCCGCAGCAGCCTGGCGAGTGCGCCGAGGACGCCTATCACCGCCAGTGGCTGGCGGCGCTGGAGCAGTTCGTGGTGGAACGGGCTGCCTGCCAGGCCGAGCAGATCGACCAGCGACAGGCGGCCTGGCGGGAAGCCTATCTGCGCACCCCGCACGGGCAGCCGGTCGAGCTGGCGAATGCCGAGCTGCCCGCACTGCCCCATCATGACCACGACCACGACACGCACGACCACCTGCCGCGGCCGGTAGCGGTGGCCCCGGCACGAATCCGCTAGGGCTTCGCCCTACTCGTCCTCCGGCTGGGCGATCACCTCCCAGACCAGTCCGTCGGGATCGGCGAAATAGCCGGCAAACCCGCCCCAGGCCTGCTGCTGCGGCTGGCCCGCCACCAGCCGCCCACCGGCGCCGCCGGCACGCTCGATCAGGGACTTAACCTCGTCCTCGCTACCCGCGAGCATGCTGAGGACCATCCCGCCGGCCTTGTCGGCCGTGCCCAGACGACCGAACTGCCGGGTGAAGAACCCCCGCTCGTAGAGCAGCAGGGACAGGCCGCGCTCCAGGTCGATCTTCACATAGTCGTCGCTGGTGCTGACCCGCTCCGCCGACCAGCCCAGGCCGTCGCGATAGAAGGCGGCGGTCCGCTGGAGGTCGTCCACCGCGACGCTGATGAGGTCGAGGCTGGGCTTGGTCATGCACATCTCCGTGGCTGGTCAGGCTCGGTCGGCCCGAGGCTGCGGCAGTCACGCCATGCGGTAAAGCCCGGGCCGGGCCCGCACGAGCCACGATCGCGCGAACCCAGGCGGGCTGCCTACTTGCGGGCCTTGCGCTTGGCGTAGCGCGCGTCGCGGGCGGCCTTCTGCGCTGCCAGGAGATCCTTCTCCTTCTGGCGCTCGAGTTCGGCCTGGGCCTCCAGGGCGGCCTTCTCGGCCTCGGCCTCTGCCGCCAGCCGTGCCCGCTCGGCCGCCTGGGCGGCTTCCTGCTCGCGCTTGATCGCGTCCCGCTCGGCCTTGCGGGCCTCGCGCGCCCGCGCGATGGCTACGCGCTCCGCCTGGCGGGCCGCTGCGGCCGGGTCGTTCGCGGACGCCTTGGCTCGGAAGCGCTCGAGCAGCGCCTGCTTGGCAGCCGCCGAAGCGTTGCTCCTCTCGGCAAAGCTGACCTTGTTGGATTCGATAGGACTATTTCTCATCCCCATGATGTGAGGACGCGCGGGCCGATTTCAACGCTGCGATCGCACCGGCCCGCTCAGTTCTTCGCTTGGCCACCCGGCCGCCGGGACTACCAGATCAGGTAGCCGCCATCGATCACATAGGCGGAGCCGGTCACGAAGTCGGAGGCCGGGCTGGCGAGGTAGAGGGCCAGGGGCCCGATCTCCTCGGGGTTGCCGGGGCGGCCCATCGGGATCTGGTGGACGAAAGTCTCGATCACCTCGGGCTTCAGCTCGTTCCAGCGCTTGTTGGCGTCGGTCATGAACAGGCCCGGGCAGATCGCGTTGACGTTGACGCCGCGTTGCGCCCAGTCCGCCGCGGTCGCCCGCGTGAAGTGGAGCAGGGCCGCCTTGGTGGCCTCGTAGTGCCGGCCGTGGATGCCGCGATTGGCGATGATGGCGCTGATCGAGGCGATGTTGACGATCTTGCGGCGATGGGCGTCCGTCCGGTCCAGCATCGCGCCGCCGATCAGCTTGGTCGTGAGGAACGCGCTGGTCAGGTTCAGGTCGACCAGCCGCTGCCAGGTCTCGAGCGGCATCTCCTCCGTCGGGATGTTGGCCTCGCGGTTGCCGACATTGTTGATCAGGATGTCGATCTGGCCGGGAATCGCCAGCGCCTCGCGGCAGGCCCGCTCGCAGTCCGCCGGATCGGCCATGTCGGCTGCGATCGTCCAGACCTGGCGGCCCAGCGCCCGGATCTCGTCGGCGGTGGCGGCCAGCGTCTCCTCGGTGCGCCCGGTCAGGATCACGTCGGCCCCGGCCTCGGCGATCGCCAGCGCCATTGCCCGCCCGAGCCCGCGGCTGCCGCCGGTGACCATCAGCCGCCTGCCCTCGACCCGGAACTTGTCCAGCACGCCCACTACCGTTCTCCCTCGCTCGTGGCGGGACAGAGCGGTTCATGCAGGGCGTGCCCGCGTCAAGAGGGCGCGTCGGAGGAGTGCATGGAAAGGCATCGTATCACTTGCCCGCACCGAAGCTGATATATTACTCTTCGGCGCAATGCTGGTCATCAAGACACCAGACTATCAGGGAGGCAGGCTTGCCGCTCGATCCCGACCGGCTCCTGCCGGTAGATCCCGCTGCCCGCAGCCTGGCGCGCCGGCTCCTGGCCGAAGTGACGCCCTTGCCGATCGTCAGCCCGCACGGCCACACCGACCCCAGCTGGTACGCACTGGACCAGCCCTTCCCCGATCCCGCCCGGCTGTTCGTGGTGCCCGACCACTACGTGTTCCGCATGCTCTACAGCCAGGGCGTGAAGCTGGAGGATCTGGGCGTGCCGAGCGTGGACGGCACGCCGGTCGAGACCGACGGGCGCCGGATCTGGCGGCGCTTCGCCGAGCACTACCATCTGTTCCGCGGCACCCCGACCCGGCTGTGGCTGGACCACGCCTTCGCCACCCTGTTCGGCCTGGAGGAGCGGCTGTCGGCCCGTAACGCCGATTCCCACTATGACCGCATCGCCGACTGCCTGGCCCGGCCGGAGTTCCGGCCGCGCGCTCTGTTCGAGCGGTTCAACATCGAGGTGATCGCCACCACCGAGAGCCCGCTCGACGACCTGCGCTGGCACCGGCAGATCCTGGAATCCGGCTGGAGCGGCCGGGTGATCACCGCGTACCGTCCCGATCCGGTGGTCGATCCCGACTTCCAGGGCTTTGCCGCCAATCTCGACCGGTTCGGCGAGCTCACCGGCTGCGATACCGGCAGCTGGCAGGGCTATCTCGACGCCCATCGCCAGCGCCGCGCCTTCTTCAAGACGATGGGCGCCACCTCCACCGACCACGGCCACCCGACGGCACGGACGCTCGATCTGGACGGACAGGCTGCAGCCGACCTGTTCGCCAGGGTGCGCGGCGGCAGCGCCCCGGCCGCCGAGCGCGAGGCATTCCGCGCGCAGATGCTGACCGAGATGGCGCGGATGAGCCTGGACGACGGGCTGGTCATGCAGATCCATCCAGGCTCCTGGCGCAACCACGACCCGCATCTGTTCGCCCGCTTCGGCCGGGACAAGGGCGCCGACATCCCGACCCGCACCGACTATGTCGAGGCGCTGCGCCCGCTGCTGGCCGCCGTCGGCCACCGCGCCGACCTGACCGTGATCCTGTTCACGCTGGACGAGAGCGCTTACGCGCGCGAGCTGGCGCCTCTGGCCGGCGTCTATCCCTGCCTGAGGCTCGGCCCCGCCTGGTGGTTCTTCGACAGCCCCGAGGGCATGCGGCGCTATCGCGAGCTCACCACCGAGACGGCCGGCTTCTACAACACGGTGGGCTTCAACGACGACACCCGCGCCTTTCCCTCGATCCCCGCCCGCCACGACATGGCGCGGCGGGTCGACTGCGCCTTTCTCGCCGAGCTCGTGCTGACCGGGCGGCTGGGCGAGGACGAGGCGTTCGAGCTCGCGCATGACCTGGCCTACGGCCTCGCCAAGAAGGCCTACCGCCTCTGAACCCCGGATCAGGGAGTAACCGACGATGATGCTCAACCGACGCACCGCGCTGGCCGCCGGCACCGCCCTCGCCACCACCGGCCTGATGGGCGGTGCCGCCCGCGCGCAGACCGTGACGCTGCGCTCCGCCGACATCCACCCGGAAGGCTATCCGACCGTGGCGGCCGTCCAGTTCATGGGCGAACTGATCAAGGAGCGCACTGGCGGCCGGCTGGAGGTCCAGGTCTTTCCGTCCGGGCAGCTGGGCGGCGAGAAGGACACGATCGAGCAGACGCGCTTTGGCGTCATCGACATGAACCGGATCAACTTCGCACCGTTCAACAACCTGATTCCCGAGACCCAGATCCTCTCGCTGCCCTTCCTGTTCCGCTCCGAGGACCACATGCACCAGGTCATCGACGGCGAGATCGGCGAGGAGATCGCGGCCGCCTTCGAGCCGCACGACCTGGTGGTGCTGGCCTTCTACGATTCGGGGGCCCGCTCCTTCTACAATGCCAGGCACCCGATCCAGACCCTCGACGACATGAAGGGCCTGAAGATCCGGGTCCAGCAATCCGACCTGTTCATCGCCATGATCCAGGCACTCGGCGCCAACGCCACGCCGATCCCGTTCGGCGAGGTCTATTCCGCCCTGCAGACCGGCGTGGTCGACGGCGCCGAGAACAACTGGCCGTCCTATGATTCGGTGAAGCATTACGAGGTCGCGAAGTTCTACTCGCAGACCGAGCACTCCATGTCGCCGGAAGCCCTGGTCATGTCCAAGGCCAGCTATGACCGCCTCACCCCGGAGGACCAGGCGATCGTCAAGGCAGCGGCAAAGGAGTCGGTGCCGAAGATGCGCGAGCTGTGGGTGGCGCGCGAGAAGGAGGCCCGTGCACGGGCCGAGGCCGGCGGTGCGGTCGCCAATCCGGTGGACAAGGCGCCGTTCATCGCCGCCATGGAGCCGGTCTATGCGCAGTTCGTGACCGACGCGAAGCTCCAGGACCTGGTCCAGCGCATCCGCGCCATGGCCTGAGCCGGCCCCAGTTCCGCCCGTTCCTCCAGCCGGATCGCGCCATGCCCGCTGCCGCTATTCCCGAGGATCCGACCGCTCAGCCTGATTCGCCGCTGGTCCGGCCGGTGGGGCCGCTGGCCGGGCTGCACCGGGTGGTCGGCCGGATCGCGGCGGTAGCCCTCTGGGCCGCCGCGGCGGGCCTGGTCGCCATGACCGCCGCGATCGCCTGGCAGGTGTTCGGCCGCTACGTGCTGAACGACAGCCCGCACTGGACCGAGCCCGGCTCGCTCCTGCTGATGAGCTGGTTCATCCTGCTGGGGGCCGCGGTGGGCGTGCGCGAGAGCGACCATCTGGGCTTCGAGATCGGCCTTTCCCTCGCCCCGCCGAAGCTGCGCAAGGCGATGCAGTGCACCAATTTCGCGCTCATCACCCTGTTCGGATGCGGCATGGCCTTCTATGGCGCGAAGCTCGCCGCCGGCACCTGGGATGCCACCATGTCGGGCCTGGGCATCCCGCAGGGCGTGGACTACCTCCCGCTGGTGCTGGGCGGCCTGCTCATCGCCCTGTTCGCCCTGGAGAAGCTGCTCCAGCACCTGATCAGCCGGGCAGAGGGCTGAACCGGTGGCGATGGCGATCCTGTTCGGCGCGTTCTCCTTCCTCCTGCTGATCGGCATGCCGGTCGCCTTCTGCCTGGGCATCGCCTCGGTGGCGACCGTGCTCTACATGGGCATCCCGCCGGTCGTGGTGTTCCAGCAGCTGAACTCGGGCATCAACATCTTCGCGATGATGGCGATCCCGTTCTTCATCTTCGCCGGCGACCTGATGATCCGCGGCGGCATCGCGGAGCGGCTGATCCGCTTCGCCGCGAGCCTGGTGGGCCACCTGCGCGGCGGCCTCGGCCAGGTCAACGTGCTGACCTCGACCATGTTCGGCGGCATCTCCGGCTCGGCCGTGGCCGACGCCTCGGCGGTGGGCGGCATCATGATCCCGCAGATGGCCAGGCGCGGCTATGACCGGGACTATGCGGTCAACGTCACGGTCAACTCGGCGATCATCGCCCTGCTGGTCCCGCCCTCGCACAACATGATCATCTATTCGGTGACCGCGGGCGGCAGCATCTCGATCGCCGACCTGTTCACCGCAGGCATCATTCCGGGTCTGCTGCTGGCACTGGCACTCATGGTCACCGCCTGGATCGTCGCGGTGCGCCGGGGCTATCCGGCCGAGATGTTCCCGGGCTTCGCCGCGGTCGGCCGCTACCTGCTGGCGGCCCTGCCGGGCCTTCTCCTGATCGGCATCATCTTCGGCGGGGTACGCTCGGGCGTGTTCACCGCCACCGAGAGTTCCTGCATCGCGGTGGTCTATGCGCTGCTGGTCACCGTGCTGGTCTATCGCGAGCTGGACTGGCGGGGCTTCTGCGAGGCGACGCTTGGAGCGGTGCGCACCACCGCCATGGTCCTGCTGGTGATCGGCACGGCCGCCTCGTTCGGCTGGCTGATGGCCTTCATGCAGGTGCCGGCGGCCACGATCCAGCTGATGCAGGCGATCTCGTCGGACCCGGTCGTCATCCTCCTCATGATCAACCTGGCGCTTTTGTTCCTCGGCACCTTCATGGACATGGCACCCCTCATCATCATCACCACGCCGATCTTCCTGCCGCTGGTGAAGAGCTTCGGCATCGACCCGGTCCATTTCGGCGTGATCCTGATCCTGAACGCCGGGATCGGCCTGAACACCCCGCCGGTGGGCTCGGTGCTGTTCGTTGGCTGCGCCGTGGGCGGCATCACGATCGGCCAGGCGATGCGGACGATCTGGCCGTTCTTCGGCGCGTCGATCGCCGTGCTCCTGCTGGTCACCTACGTGCCGGCCTTGTCCTTGTGGCTGCCGGCCTTGTTCCGGTGAGCGGCTGCCCGGGAGCCCAAGCTCGCCGCCAGCCACCAGCGCTACCAGCATCTCCTCAAAATTCACGCAGCCAGGAAAGGAACCACCTGATGCCCCTGTTCGCCACCACCGCCGACGCACCCTGGCAGGAGGTGGCGCCCGGCGTGCACCGCCAGGTGCTCAGCCACGACGAGAACATGATGACCGTGCGGGTCCGGTTCGAGAAGGGTGCCATCGGCGCCATGCACCAGCACCCCCACACCCAGGTGAGCCTGGTGGAATCCGGCGTGTTCGAGGCGACGATCGCGGGCGAGACCCGCCGCCTTGAGACGGGCGACATCTATCACGTGCCGCCGAATGCGCTGCATGGCTGCGTGGCTCTAGAGGCGGGAGCGCTGGTGGACGTGTTCACGCCCAGGCGTGACGATTTCCTCTGACTGCCCACAACCACATCAAACCCTTTGCGGGCACTCCAGCCCACCTAATTCAGAAGGATTGTTCCTTTGGGTTAGGTGGTTGCTGCAGGTTATCGGCCGTCGGAAGACGATTGCGGCCCGAAAGCAAGCTGGCAACAATGTTTCGCCTATTATTTCAATATTCAGCAGAACTCGTGGATACTCACCAGATCCATGGTTATAGCACCAGCTTCAGTCCTACCGAGAACCGGGAACGGTCAGATCCAGGTCTGCTGCATGTTCAGAGTAAGCCGACGCATCAAGTCTGCCTGAACCCCATCGCCGAGTTTGGACCGGGCCTTCGTCGAACAGACCGGCTTGTGTACCCCAGGAATCCCATCCAGATCGGGATGATCTGGCGAACATCTCGAGATAGGGACCTGCGGCTAGCCGCTCGATGTGGCCGTACATCTCGTCAGGCTTGCGACTGTGTTCCCGTCGCCGCGATACCACGAGCTTCTTCACATCGGTTGCGAGCCGTTTGGGATGCCCTCGCGTGGCAAGAAGGCATTGCTCGGGGTTGGCCCTTGTCCAGAAACCCATGCCGGTGAAGAAGCCTTCGCTACTGGCGTTCTGCTTTACCCAATAGAATCCTACCGTCTTGTAGGTGAAGCCCCAAGCGCGAACTACTTCCATCGCCTTATCGAGCAGGGGGTCGGTTGCCCACATGAGCAGGATCGCATCATCGGCCGCACGGTCGGCAACCGGTAGCGCCTTCAGATCATCGAGACCCATACAATCATAGTGAGCTTCCGCAGAACGCCCCTTACCCTTCACGCTAAAGGTTTTAAAAGTCCATGGAGGGTCGGCATAGATCACTCTGTACCGCTTAGATGGAAGCGAGAAGTTCATTGAGTCGGCTACGGAAGTAAGAGTTGACATTCTCTACGCCCTCCTGGACCGGAACGCCAAAGTGGGCATCAATATCTTTTCCCTTCAGCGGCCACGGTTCGCTGATCGAGCATAATCCATAGTAGAAAATCATGCGAGCATCTGTTTCCTCCACCTCAAGACCTCTGCCCTCTCCGTAAGAGCGGATAAGCATACGAAGGCAGCGCATATCCCGAAGCATAGACCGGATCTTGCCGGAGTCGTGAACGCCCGCACCACGTTTGCACTCGTATGCGCCGAGCTGGTGCGTGGCGCTGTTATACACAAGCAGATCCACCTGCAATGTGCGGACTGGAGCCCCCGTCCCATAAGGCAGCGTAGCGCCCAGTGCAGTCGTTTCCGCGCTGGCAAGCCGCTCAGCAGCTTCGGATACTTCGAATAAAGGATCGTCCCACACTTGCAGATGGGGCGCGCTCCGCAAGATTGCAGCTATTGCCTGTTCGATTATCTTACCATGTCGTTTATATGCAGAGCTAACGATGCTTGTTATTGCGGAATATCGATGCTCTACAATTGGATCATTTGCAAACCTGCTCTTACTGAGGCGGTGAATGGTCGCGTCTACCATTTGAAAAACTGGCCTCAGACTAGGCGAAACATCGTCCACCATGTCGCCACTCGATAGCTATATCATGCCCGGAAGCAAATATAACAATTAGAAAATGTCAATACTCAAGATATCAATATTTAAATAAATCGCGCAGAATACCGAGATTATTTAGGTTAAATGCAACCTAAATCCGACAGGAAGGCACGTAGTTACTCCCGTTGGCCAAGTCGACCCTCCTGCCACGTCGTCTTCTCTCCCGGTCGCATGAGGTGTTGAAAAATGATGGAGGGTGTCTTGCCAGCACCCTTCAGGGTCATCCCCGCGAGGATCAGCCGAAAAAACGGCTCACACCTCGCCCAACAGCTCGAACACCCGCTCGGTGCGCGCCCGTCCCGGCAGTTCGATCACGCCATGCGAGCGGAAGCGGAACTGGCCCTCCGCCTGGGCGTGAGTCGCCTCTGAGACCAGGATCCGGCTGCCCAGGCGCTTGTTGGCGGCCTCCAGCCGGGCGGCGAGATTCACCGCGTCGCCGATCACCGTGTAGGTGCGGGCGTGATGGGGGCCCAGGCTGCCAGCGATCACCTCGCCCGTGGCGATCCCGCAGCGGATCTCGATCGCATCCGCCGACAGACCGAACTGGTCGCGGACCCGGGCCTGCAGGTCGCGCAAGCGGGCACGCTGGGCGAGGGCCGCCCGGCAGGCCAGCACGGCCGGCTCGCCCTGCGGCGTGAACAGATGCGACCAGAACGCCATGATCCCGTCGCCGATATACTTGTCGGTGACGCCATGATGCGCGCCGATCGGCGCCGACATCTCTTCCAGATAGGCGTTCAGGAAGGCGACGATCCCGGCTGCCGGCAGTTCCTCGGCCAGGTAGCTGAAGCCCTGCAGGTCGAGAAAGGCGATGGTCGCCTCCTGTCGGCTGCCCTCGTCGATCTGGTCGGCCTGCGCGATCAGCC
>NZ_DATMFZ010000092.1:0-2395 GCF_035556675.1 Geminicoccus sp.
CCAGAAATACATCGACTGGCTGAAGGCCTACGCCCCGGCGGAAGCCCAGGGCATGACCTTCTCCGAGGCGGGTCCCGTCCCGAGCCAGGGTGCGATCGCCCAGCAGATCTTCTGGTACACCGCCTTCACCGCCGCCTCGGCCAAGGAAGGCCTGCCGGTGATGAACGCCGACGGCACGCCCAAGTGGCGCATGGCGCCCTCGCCGCACGGGCCTACTGGAAGGAGGGCATGAAGCTCGGCTACCAGGACGTCGGCAGCTGGACGCTGATGACCTCGACCCCGGCCGACCGGCGCAAGGCCGCCTGGCTGTACGCGCAGTTCTGCGTCGCCAAGACCACCTCGCTCAAGAAGACCCATGTCGGCCTGACGCCGATCCGCGACAGCGACGTCCGCCACGCGAGCTTCACCGAGCGGGCGCCCAAGCTGGGCGGCCTGATCGAGTTCTACCGCAGCCCGGCGCGCGTCGCCTGGTCGCCCACCGGCAACAACGTGCCGGACTACCCCAAGCTCGCCCAGCTCTGGTGGGCCAACATCGCCGAGGCGGTCGGCGGTGAGAAGACCGCCCAGGAGGCCATGGACAACCTGGCCAAGCAGCAGGACGACGTGCTGCGCCGCCTGGAGCGCGCCGGCATCGGCGGCGAATGCGCGCCGAAGCTCAATCCGGAGGTGGACCCGGAGGAGTGGTACAAGAAGGCCGACGCGACCGGCGGCGAGCCCAAGCGCAAGCTGGCGAACGAGAAGCCGCAGGGTGTCACGGTCAATTACGACCTGCTCCTGCAGGCCTGGGAGGACAACAAGGTGATGCCCGACAACATCAAGGGTTGAGCCCGCGACCCCCTGAAGCCGGGCGCTCCCTGGGCGCCCGGCTTCGTCCGGACCCGCCGTTTCCGAAGAACCATAACCAGCAATTCATAATCTACAGTTGACAAGCCGCCCTCGCGCTCGACCAAACTGCGGCAGCATTGGACAGTTGGGCGATGATGATCATATCCGCCGAACCTGGGCCGGGTCAGTCCCAGCACGAGCTTTCGTCCGCCGATGTCCCTGCCCGCTTCCTGACCATCGTCGAGCCGATGCCGGGTGCCCTGGATCTGGCCGAGCGCGTCCTCGCCCATCGGCCGGACCGCTCCGGCATCGCGTGGCTGCTGGTGGTGCCCCCGCCCGCCGACGAGCCGAGCGGCAGGGGTCTGCGGGGGCAGGCTGGACCTGCCGGGCGGACGATCCCGGCGGAGCGGATCACCCGGCTGGCCGATCCCGCCCAGATCGTCCGGGAAGACGACCACTGGCGGCATCTGCCGCAGGGCCGCCCGCCTTCCAGGGCGTCGGCCGCCGGGCTGGCCCTGGGGCCGGCGGACCGGATCGCCCACCTCCTGCTGGGCGAAGGCACCGAGCGCGGCAGCCCGCTCGCCGACGGCATCCGGGCCGCAGGCGGCCTCTGTGCCCGCGGCGACGGCACATCGGTCGAACTGGACGGACCGGACGGGCTGCGCCTGAGCATGCCGACCACCAGGCTGCCGGGCTGGCTCGCCGATTTCTGGACCGCGCGGCTGGGCGGCCGCCAGGGACTGGCCGAGCCCGGCACTCCCTGGACGGGCGAGCTGCTGGAGCGGCTGACCGCCGGCACCGCCGCCTGCCTGATCGATCCGCACGACCGGATCCTGCCGCTCCACGGCACCCATCCGCTGCTGGTCCAGGCACAGGGTCCGGAATCTCGGCTGGGCGCGCTGCCCCCGGCGATGCAGTCGCCGGTGCGCGAGACCCTCCAGGCCGCCCGGGCGGGTTCCGCACCTCAGCGGCTGCTCCATCTGCCGTTCGACGTGGCACGCGGGCTGACCTGCCTGGTCGACTTGATGTTCCTGCCGCTGGAATCGCCCGAGCAGGACTCGCCTCACGTCCTGGTGCTGGCCGGCCCCTCCCGGCCGCTGCAGGGCCCGATCCGGCCGGGCCCGAGCCCGGTCGATCCCGCCGCGGACCGCACATCGGTGCTGGCCAGCCAGCTCAGCGCCTCGCGCCTGCACCTCAAGGCCGCGGTGGAGCGGCTGGAACTCGGCAACGAACGCCTCCAGGTGGCGTTCGACGACCTGAAGCAGGCCCATGGCGAGCTGGAGGCCTATGCGGCCGACCTGAAGGCGCTGACCGAGGAACTCGTGCGGGTGGACAGCGCCCATCGCCAGAAGATCGCTGAGCTGGAGCAGCTGACCGACGACATCACGAGCCTGCTGGATTCGATCGATGTCGGGGTGGTGTTCGTCGACCGCGACGTGCGGGTCCGGCGCTGCGCGCCGATCGCCGGGCGCATGCTGCGGCTGGACGGCCCAGCCGAAGGGCGCCCCCTCGACGAGGTGATCGCCGGCCTCGGCAGCCGCGAGCTGGGGCCCTTGATCCTGCGCACCCT
>NZ_DATMFZ010000093.1:0-11076 GCF_035556675.1 Geminicoccus sp.
CGTGATGGGGGCGATCCGCCGCTATTCCTTCTTCGACTACCTGGCGACGATCGGCGCCATGATCGCCCTGTCGATCCCGACCTTCTGGTTCGGCCTGGTCACCATCTACGTCTTCTCGGTCAAGCTCGGCTGGCTGCCGCCCGGCAACCGCTACACGGTGGGCGACGGCTCGTTCTTGAACTACCTGCACCACCTGATCGCCCCGGCCCTGGTGCTGGCCCTGGTCGAGGTCGCGATCTGGAGCCGCTACATGCGCGCGGCGATGCTGGACGTGATCAACCAGGACTTCATCCGCACCGCGCGCGCCAAGGGCCTGCCCGAGCGGCAGATCCTGCTGCGCCACGCGCTGCGCAACGCGCTGATCCCGATGATCACCCTGGCCGGCCTGCAGATCCCGACGCTGCTGGGTGGTGCGCTGGTCACCGAGACCGTGTTCACCTGGCCCGGCATGGGCCGGCTGTTCCTGGATAGCCTGGGCTACCGCGACTACCCGGTGGTGATGGGCATCCTGATGTTCACCGCGGTGATGGTGCTGGTCGGCAACCTCCTGGCCGACCTGCTCTGCGCCGTGGTCGACCCCCGCATCCGACTGGACTGACCGCCATGGCCCAAGCCGCTGCCGCCGCCATCGAGCCGGTCGTCCTGCCCCCGCCGACCCGCCACCGTGCCCTGCGCCGCTTCCTGCGCCACCGCCTGGCCGTGTTCGGCCTGGTCACCATCGTGCTGCTGGTCCTGCTCTCGGCGTTCGGCCCCCATCTGGTCCCCTACGACCAGCTGTTCATCGACATCCGCAACCGCTTCGCCCCGCCGTTCGTCAGCGCGCACATCCTGGGCACCGACCCGCTCGGACGCGACCATGCCGCAAGGCTGTTCCATGCCGGCCGGATCTCGCTGACCGTGGGCTTCCTCGCCATGATGATCTCGATCGTGATCGGGACGGTGGTGGGGGCGGTGGCCGGCTTCTACGGGCGCTGGGTGGGTGCGGTGCTGATGCGGATCGTGGATGCGATCCTGTGCTTCCCCTCGGTGTTCCTGCTCCTGGCGCTGGCGGCCTTCATCAAGCCGAACGTGCTCACCATCACGCTGATCATCGCCGCCACCAGCTGGATGGAGGTGGCGCGCGTGGTCCAGAACCAGATCCGCTCGCTCCGCGAGCGCGACTTCACCGTGGCCGCCGAAATGATCGGCGCCTCGGACACGGCGATCATCTTCCGGGAGCTGCTGCCGAACGTCATCGGCCCGATCGTGGTCGCGGCCACGCTCACCGTGGCCCGCGCGATCCTGATGGAATCCTATATCAGCTTCCTCGGCTACGGCATCCAGCCGCCCATGGCGAGCTGGGGCAACATGCTGAACAACGCCCAGCAATACCTGACCTCGGCACCCTGGCTCGCCATCTTCCCGGGCGTGATGATCACGCTGGCGGTGGCCAGCTTCAACTTCGTGGGCGACGGGCTGCGCGATGCGCTGGACGACCGGCTGGATGCGCAGTGAACGCTGTCGAAAATATTCAAGTCATTGAGAAAGGCCGCTTCCTCGGGTTCGTTTGGTAAAACGCACTGTTGCGCGGCTCAGGTCAGCAGCTGACCAACTGACGATCGGGCAGAATAGCACAGATCGGCCGGGAGCCCATGTGATCTTCATGGGCTCCCAGTGCCCCCGGCCCGGGGACGCCGCTCAGCGGTCAAAGCACCTCTTCGCCAGGAAGCGTAGAACGTCGGCCGACGGTGGCGCATCCCGTGCCGCTTCCAGCGGATAGGGGCCAAAGCGCAGCGGGGCGGCCGGTGCTCGGGTCGGGTACAGCATCGCCATCGGCAGCACGAGGAAGCGGCCGGTGTCGGCCACGTCCACCTGCCGGCAACCGGCATTCCGTGCCATTCCCCGCCCCGATACCCGCCCGTCCGGGCGACACCATCGTCCGGACGGGGGGGCGGGCACAATCCGGCCTCGCGGCCGGGTCTGCGGCCCAGGCGGTCAGATGCCGTCGAGTGCCGGCGGCGCGCTGCCCGCCCAGGCCGCCTCGAAGCGGGTCGCGACCGCCTTCGCCATCTCGGCATCGCCCAGTGCCTCATGGGCCTGGCGCAGGGCCTCCAGCGCATAGGCGTTGTTCGGCGCCTCCTCGAGCGCCGCGGTCAGCGCGTCGATCGCCTCCTTCGGCCGGCCGGCCTCCAGCAGGGCGGCACCCAGCGACTGCCGGACCGGGTAGTACCAGTAGGGCGGCTCCATGTAGGTCAGGCCGTCCTGGAGCGTTGCAGCTTCTTCCAGGCTCGCCACCGCGTCGCCCGGCCTGCCCTCAGCCCGGGCGATCCGGCTGTCCAGCACGAGCTGGGCGATGCGCAGGACCGCGCCCGCCGGTACCATCTGCGCCTCGATGTCGGCGAAGTCGTTGGCCTCGTCGATGGCGGCGATCGCCGCCAGCTCCTCGCGGGCCAGGGCCAGATCACCCTTGCGGACCGCTGCGGCACCGCGTGCGTAATGCCAGTTCCCCTCGACCCAAGGCAGGCCCGCGCTGGGCTTCGGCTGGGCCAGCATCATGGTCGGATCCATGAACTCGGCCCGGGCGAAGTAGGGTGCCTGCATGATCGCCTGGACGGTGCCGAACTGCCGGGCCAGGTCGTCGGACAGGATCGTGCCGAGCTTGTCCGCGGCCAAGAGGGCCGCCTGGCCGTCACCGGCACGGGCGGCCGAAACCAGCACGAAGTGGACGTTGTGCGGGTAGTAGACGTAGCGATACATGCCGGCCGACGGCGCCTTGGCGAACAGCGCCTCGTCCACACCGACCGCGGTCTTGTTGGCCTCCAGCGAATCCAGGTAGCGGCCAATCCGGTAGTAGATATGCGCCGGCATGTGGACGAGATGGCCGGCGGATGGGGCCTGGGCCGCCAGCCGGTCGGCATAGGCCTCGGCACGCTCCGGCGTGGTCGAGGCCTCCACCGTGTGGATGTAGAGATGGATCGCGGCGGCGTGGTCCGGATTGCGTGCCAGGACCCGCTCCAGGGCCGCGACCTGCTCGGCGGTGCGCCCCTTGGGCGTCACCTTGTCGGCCTGCCAGTAGTCCCAGGGCTGCAGGTTCATGAGCGCGTCGGCGAACAGGACCTGGACCTCGTCATTGTCCGGATAGCGGGCGGCCAGCTCCGCCATGGCGTCGGCATAGGCCCGGTCCAGCATCCCGCGGTCCGCGTCGGGATTGACCGAATAGCGCTTGGCCAGCGCATCGATCAGGTCGCGCTCGAGCGGGCTGGCGCCCTCGGCCAGGTATTTCGCCTGCGCGATCGCAGCAAAGGCCGGGGGCACCGCCTCGGGCGACATCGGCGCGTTGATGTTCGGGCCCCAGGCGAACGCCTCGCCCCAGTAGCACATGGCGCAGCCGGGATCGGACAGCTGCGCGTTGCGGAATGCGGCGATGGCATCCTCGTGGTCGAAGCCCCAGCTGAGCTGCAGCCCCTGATCGAACCAGCGCCGGGCCCGCTCGCTCGCCGTGCTCAGCTGGAGCGTGGAGTTGCCATAACCTTCGCCCAGCGGCAGCTGGCCAAGCGGCGCTGCCTCCCGGTCGGTTTCGGTCGCTGCCTGGAGCAGGCCATAGCCGGGCTTGAAGCCCTCGGTGCGGAAGGTCGGCAGGTCGGCGGCCGCCAGGGCCGCATGGAACGCGCTGCCGGAGCGGCAGAGCCCGGCGGACAGGCCGGGCAGCGGCTCCCAGGCCGTGGCGGTAGCGGCCAGGGCCGTGGCGGGGGCGAGCAGGACGCAGCTGACGAGCAGCCCTGCCCGGTGCCGCAAAGTCCGGGTACTTGAAGCGCAACGTGGCATCAACCCTCTCCACTGCAAGGCAGGAGATCAGCGCATTATAGCGTGATGCGTCGTGCGCTAGCAGGCCTGCTTAGACGCGCCAGCGATATAAGTCACTGTTTCCGGATACTTGACCGATGGATTTCCGGCAAAGAATTCAGGAACTGGTCGGGATGCGCCGCCGCTCCGCCCGGGCCCGCGCCCATTCGCGCCGCCAGACATAGAGGCCGGAACCCACCAGCACCGCGGCACCCGCCCAGGTGAAGGCGTCGGGCAGGCGGTCATAGACCAGCCAGCCGAGGAACACGGCGACCATCAGCTGGGTGTAGGTGAAGGGTGCGATCACCGCGGCGGGCCCGTGGCGGTGCGCCATGATCACCAGAAGGTGGCCCAGCCCGCCAAAGCAGCCGATCAGCAGGAACATGGCGAGGTGCCAGCCATTGGCCGGGACCTCGAACACGAAGAACATGGCCGGCAGGCTGGCCACCGAGCCGACCACGGCGGTGAAGAAGAAGCTCACCTCGTGCGGGTCGATCCGCGAGGTGATCCGGGTGAGCGTCAGGTAGAGAGCCGAGATCGCCGCGGATGCCAGCATCACCAGCGCCATGGGGTCGAACTCGGCGATGCCCGGGCGCAGCACCAGCAGCACGCCACCAAACCCCACCCCCAGTGCGGTCAGCCGGCGCCAGCCGACCTGCTCGCCCAGGACCGGGATGGCGAACAGGGTGACGAACAAGGGTGCCGTCATGGCGATGGTGGCGGCCGTGGCGAGCGGCAGGTATTTCAGCGCGGTCACGGCGCACACGGTCGCCATGGCGATGAGTGCCGAGCGGCCGAGCTGCAGCTTGGGTCGCGTGGAGCGCCACGGCACCGGGCCGCGATGGAGGAACGGCACCGCCGCCGCGATCAGCAGGTGGCAGGTATAGCGTGCCCAGACGATCTGCAGCGGGTGGTAGCCGGCCTCGCCCAAGAGCTTGGCGATCGTATCCTGGATGGCGAACATCGACACGCCCGCCATGAGCAGCAGGACGGCCAACGGGATACCGCTGAGACGCAACGACCTGTTCCTTCCCGGTCACCCCTCCCGGAGTGCCGCAGCCAAGCGCTATCATCTTCGGGTGAACCGGCGAAGGGGAGGAAACGATGGGCGACCATGCGCCAAAGCTGCGCTTCTGTCTGATCGGGGCGGGCCGGATCGGCCGACTGCATGCCGAGAACGTGGCGGCCCACCCGAATGCGCGCCTGAGTGCCGTGGTGGACCAGGATGCCGATGCCGCCGCTGCACTGGCCGAGCGCTACGAGGCGATGGCCTCGACCACGCCGGTCGACGTGATCACCTCGCAGGCGATCGACGCGGTGATCGTGGCCTCGCCCTCCTCGGCGCATTTCCTCTACGTCCACGAGGCGCTGGCGGCGGGCAAGCCGACCTTGTGCGAGAAGCCGCTGGCCGCCGACCCGGAGGACGCCCGCACGCTGGCGGCCCTGGCACGGGACAGCGGCATCGTCACCATGACCGGCTTCAACCGCCGCTTCGACGCCAACCATGCGCGGCTGCAGGAGCGCCTGGCCGCGGGCGAGATCGGCCGGCCGGAGCTGGTCTGCATCACCAGCCGCGACCCCGAGCCGCCGCGCTACGACTATCTGGCGAACGAGCCGGGTGCCTTGTTCACCGAGACCATGGTCCACGACCTGGACATGGCGCGTTGGCTCCTGGGCGAGGAGCCGGTCAAGGTCGCGGCGTTCGCCGCGAACCTGGTCGAGCCGCGCTTTGCCGAGCTGAGGGAGGTCGATACCGCCGTGGCGATCCTGACCACCGCCAGCGGCAGGATGGCCCGGATCGACAACAGCTGGGGCTCCGCCTACGGCTACGACCAGCGGATCGAGGTGTTCGGCCGGGGCGGGATGCTCCAGTCCGGCAACGTGCAGCGCACCACGGTCAGCCTGCACAATGGCAACGGCCCGCAGCAGGACCCGGTCCCCTATTTCTTCCTGGACCGCTACCGGGAATCCTATCGCATCGAGCTGGACCACTTCATCGCGGCGGTCGCGGGCAGGACCAGCGTGCTGGTGGATGCCCATGACGGCTGGCGGGCGACCTTGCTCGCGAACTGCGTGATGGAGGCGGCGAAAACCGGGCGGGTGGTCGAGGTGCCGCCCGCCTGAGGCGGCCAGGACAGCGACGACCTGTCGTTGCCAGGGTCGCTCTCCAGGATCCTGTCCTCGCCGGCGCGACCCGCTGCCCTGATCAGCCCCTGTCAGCCGATCACGTCCAGAGGCAGGCTGGCCACGCCGTCCAGGGCGATCACCGAGCTGCCGATCGGCAGGTCGTGGTACCAGGCGATCGCCAGGTCGATGAACATGGTGCCGTCGACCACCGCCACGCCGCGGTCGGCGGCATCGATCACCCCGTCGCCATTGCTGTCCAGGTTCGGCACGTTGCCGGGATCCATGGCGTCCAGATAGGCGGTGATGTTGAGCGGGCCGTCCTCGAACACATCATAGTCGAGGACCCGGTGCACGCCGAACGGCTCACCCTTGCCGAATGCCACGAACTCCAGGCTGTCGGCACCACTGCCCAGCGAGATCGTGGCGGCGCCGCCGGTGACGTAGACATAGTCGTCGCCGCTGCCGGCCAGGACCTGCCCGGTGGTGTTGTCCGCGATCACGAAGTCGTCGCCGGGCCCCGCATCCAGATAATCCGCGCCGCCGAACGACTGGACCGTGTCGTCGCCGAGCCCGCCCATGAGGATGTCGTCCTCGGGTGTGCCCTGGATCAGGTCGTCGAGCGAGGTGGTCATGCCCAGGACATCCTCGTCCTGCGGACCGTCGGCTACTTCGTAGTTCAGGTCGGCCAGCCCCTGCTCGTAGCCCCATTCGTGGCTGCCGAGGTCGATCGTGTCGCCGTACGCACTGGTCACCGGTCGCATCCTTCATGCCGACCTGATCGTTCCTGCCGAGAGCCGGATCGAGCAACGCCAGGACCTCAGAACATCCTGGTCGGAGCCAGGTTTCATCTTTGGCTGGAAATATCGTCGGCTTCTTCTTGATATTCCGACGGCTGCCGGTCTCCCTGCCCTGGATGCCGGGCGGAGGCCCCATGAAGGTCACCGTTGCGTTCCGTCGTCCGACGCGGCACCTCTGCCGGCCAGAAATCGACGTCACTGGCGCGCGCTCTTAAGGAACCCTTCGCATGAACGGCATGCTGACGCTGGACCAGCTCGAGGAACTCGTGGCGTCCGGCGAGATCGACACGGTGGTGGTGGCGTTCACCGACATGCAGGGGCGCCTGATCGGCAAGCGCGCGACCGGCCAGTTCTTCCTAGATAGCGTGGTCAAGGAATGGCACGCCTGCGACTATCTGCTGGCGGTCGACATGGAGATGGAGCCGGTGCCCGGCTTCAAGGCCGCCTCCTGGGACAAGGGCTATGGCGACTTCGTCATCAAGCCGGACCTGGCCACGCTGCGCCGCATCCCCTGGCTGGACGCGACCGCGCTCTGCCTGGGCGACGTGGTCGACCATCACGGCGAGCCCCTGCCGCACAGCCCGCGCGCGATCCTGAAGAAGCAGCTGGCCCGGCTGTCGCAGCGGGGCATGATGGCCAAGATGGCGTCGGAGCTGGAATTCTACGCCTTCGACGACGATTTCCGCACCGCGCGCGAGAAGCGCTACCACGATGTCCAGACGTCCGGCTGGTATATCGAGGACTACCACATCTTCGAGGGCACCAAGCGCGAGAAGCTGCTGCGCGCGATCCGCAACGGCATCGATGCCGCCGGCATCCCGGTCCAGGAGAGCAAGGGCGAGTGGGGGCCCGGCCAGGAGGAGCTGAACCTGGTCTATGCCGAGGCGCTGGAGATGGCCGACCGGCACGTCGTCTTCAAGAACGGGGCCAAGGAGATCGCCTGGCAGCAGGGCAAGGCCATCACCTTCATGGCCAAGTGGAAGAAGGACCTGGCCGGCAGCTCCTGCCACATCCACGCCTCGCTCTGGGACCAGGAGGCGGACAAGCCGCTGTTCGCCGACAAGGACGACAAGAACGGCTTCTCCAAGCTGTTCCAGAACTATCTCGCGGGCCTGCTGGCGGCTGGCGGCGACGCGACCCTGCTGCTCGCCCCCAACCTCAACAGCTACAAGCGCTTCGTGGCCGGCAGCTTCGCCCCGACCAACCTGGTCTGGAGCCGTGACAACCGTACCGCGGGCTTCCGGGTGCTGGGCTCGGGCGGTGCCTCCCTGCGCGTCGAGTGCCGGGTGCCGGGTGCCGACGTGAACCCCTATCTCGCCTATGCCGGCCTGCTGGCGGCCGGGCTGCACGGGGTCGAGCAGGGGCTGGAGCTGCCCGAGGCCTTCTCCGGCGATGCCTACCAGTCCGGCGACGTGCCGGCAGTGCCGTCCACGCTGCGCGAGGCCACCGAGCGGTTCGACCGGTCCGAGGTGATGCGTGCCGCCCTTGGGGACGCGGTGGTCGATCACTATGTCCATGCGGCGCGCTGGGAGCAGGCCGAGTACGACCGGGCCGTGACCGACTGGGAGCTGATCCGCTACTTCGAGCGCGGCTGATCCCATTCCGGGCAACGGTCCTTGCCCCGGCCGTTGCCATCTGTCCGGAACCTTTCCAAAAAGGCCCGGGCCACGGGAGATCGCCATGCACATGCCACCGCCCGACGAGGGCATTCTCGCGCGCCGCGAGGAGATCGTGGCTGCACTGCGCGCGATCGTCCCGGGCGAGGGCGTGATCGCCGACCAGGTGGGCCTGCGCCCCTACGAGTGCGACGCGCTCTCGGCCTACCGGGCCGTGCCGATCGCGGTGGTGCTGCCCAGCACGGTGGAGCAGGTCTCGGCGGTGCTGGCCTGGTGCCATCGCGAGAAGGTCAAGGTGGTGCCGCGCGGCGCCGGGACCTCGCTCTCGGGCGGCTCTTTGCCGCTGGTCGACGGCATCGTGCTGGGCATGGGCAAGTTCAACCGGATTCTCGACATCGACTTCGAGAACCGGACCGTGACCGCGCAGCCGGGCGTCACCAATCTCGGCATCACCAAGGCGGTGGAACACGCCGGCTTCTATTACGCGCCGGACCCCTCCTCGCAGATTGCCTGCTCGATCGGCGGCAACATCGCCGAGAACTCGGGCGGGGTGCACTGCCTGAAATACGGGCTCACCACCAACAACGTGCTGGGCATCGAGATGGTGCTGCCCACCGGCGAGATCGTGCGCCTGGGCGGCAAGCACCTGGATTCCGAGGGCTATGACCTCCTGGGCCTGATGACCGGCTCGGAAGGGCTCCTGGGCGTGGTCACGGAGGTGACCGTGCGCATCCTGCAGAAGCCCCCGGTGGCGCGGGCCGTGCTCATGGGCTTTGCGACCTCCGAGCAGGGCGGCGACACGGTGGCCTCGATCATCGGCGCCGGAATCATCCCGGGCGGGCTGGAGATGATGGACCGGCCGGCGATCCAGGCGGCCGAGGACTTCCTCCATGCCGGCTACCCGCTGGACGTCGAGGCGCTGCTGATCTGCGAGCTGGACGGGCCCGAGGTCGAGGTGAACCACCTGATCGAGACGGTGGCCGGCATCGCGCGCCAGCATGGTGCGACCACCATCCGGGTCAGCCAGAGCGAGGAGGAGCGCCTCCTGTTCTGGGCCGGGCGCAAGGCGGCCTTCCCGGCGGTGGGGCGGATCTCGCCGGACTATTACTGCATGGACGGGACGATCCCGCGCGCACGCCTGGCCGAGGTGCTGGCCGGGATGCAGGAGATGTCGAAGCGCTACGGGCTGCGCGTCGCCAACGTGTTCCATGCCGGCGACGGCAACCTGCATCCGCTGATCCTGTTCGACGCGAACAAGCCGGACGAGCTGGAGAAGGCCGAGGCGTTCGGCAGCGACATCCTCAAGCTCTGCGTGGAGGTGGGCGGCGTGCTCACCGGCGAGCATGGGGTGGGCGTGGAGAAGCGCGACCTGATGCCGGCCATGTTCACGGAGGCCGACCTGAACCAGCAGATCCGGGTGAAGTGCGCCTTCGATCCCGAGCAGATCCTGAACCCCGGCAAGGTCTTTCCCAAGCTGCACCGCTGCGCCGAGATGGGCCGCCTCCACGTCTCCGGCGGGCGGATCCCGTTCGCCGACCTGCCCCGCTTCTGACCGCCGGAACATTTGCCCGATGGAACTCCTGTTGCCGCAGAGCCTGGCCGAGGCGGCCGACATGGTGGCCGCCGCCCTCGCGGAAGAGCGGCCCATTTCCGTGCTGGGCCAGGGCGGCAAGCTCGGGCTGGGCCAGCCCGCAGCGCAGCCGACCGGTCTCTCGACCCGCAGGCTGTCGGGCATCACCCTCTACGAGCCGGGCGAGCTGGTCCTGTCCTGCGGGGCCGGCACGCCGCTCGCCGAGATCGAGGCGACGCTGGCCGAGCGCCAGCAGCAGCTGGCCTTCGAGCCGCCGGATGCGTCCAGCTGGTATGGCGCGGCACCGGGCCAGGCGACGATGGGCGGGGTGTTCGCCACCAACCTGGCGGGGCCGCGGCGCTTCAAGGCCGGGGCGCCGCGCGACCATCTGTTGGGCGTGCAGTGCGTCACCGGGCGCGGCGAGGCGATCAAGACCGGCGGGCGGGTGGTCAAGAACGTCACCGGCTATGACCTGTGCAAGCTGCTGGCCGGCTCGTTCGGCACACTGGCGGTGATGGGGCACGTGACCTTCAAGGTGCTGCCGGCCCCCGAATGCACCCAGACGCTCGCAATCTTCGGCGAGGACCTGGCCGACCTGGCGGCACGGATGCGCAAGGCAGCGGGCACCGCGTTCGAGATCTCCGGGGCGGCCCTGCTGCCGGCGAAGGCAGCGGGACGCAGCGAGGTCGACGCGCTGGCCAGGGCGCAGACCGCCGTGGCGCTGCTGCGGGTGGAAGGTGTGCGCCCGTCGGTCGAGGACCGGATGCAGGGCCTGATCGGCGAGGTGGTGGGCAAGGGCCTGCCGCACCTTGTGCTGGCCGAGGAGAGCATCGCGCTCTGGCAGCGGCTCCGCGACCTGCGCGTGCTGCCGGACCGGCCGGTCCTGTGGCGCCTGTCCGTGGCGCCCACCGAGGGCGTTGCGGCCGCCAAAGCGCTGCTGGGTCTCGGGGCGGACCTTTTCCTCGACCAGGTGGGTGGCCAGATATTCGCGGTGATGGATGATCCCAGGGCGGCGGAGGTCCGTGCCCTGGTGGCAGGCGGCGGTCATGCGACGCTCCTGCGCGCACCCGACGCGATCCGCAGCACCATCCCGGTGTTCCAGCCGCAGCCGGCCCCGCTGGCGGCCCTGGCCGCCCGGGTCAAG
>NZ_DATMFZ010000094.1:0-5558 GCF_035556675.1 Geminicoccus sp.
GCCCTCCTCCTCCATCCGCTCGCGCGGGACGAAGCGCAGGGACGCCCCGTTGATGCAGTAGCGCAGCCCGCCCCGGTCCGGCGGCCCGTCCGGGAAGACATGGCCCAGATGGCTGTCGCCATGGGCCGAGCGGACCTCGACACGGATCATGCCGTGGGTCAGGTCGCGCTTTTCCTGGATGTTGGCGGGCTCGATCGGCTTGGTGAAGCTGGGCCAGCCGCAGCCGATCCGCCTGACCCCGATCTGCTGGTAAAGCTTGATCCAGCCGGCGCAGCAGGCGCCGGCTCCATCACCGCGGGTGTGATGGCCAGTAGGCCATCACGGGCCGATCCGTGCCTTGGCATCCATGCTGTTCCCCTTGGGACTGACCAAGCCGTGGATGGGGAGGATGCGCGCATCCTCCCCATCCACGGCCCATCCCCTCAACGCTTGAGCGATGACGAAAAGATCAGGCCGCCACGGCCGATGGAGCGCAAGCGAAAAGCCTCTCGCCGATCCTCACACGTATGCAGTGCCGGCACTCTCACTGGCTAGTTCGTCATGGTGAAAGACAGCGTCGGCCGATTTCCAGGAAGCAAGCTCTGGGGCGACGCCTGGGGTTGGGCTTGGTTCGACGCAACCGATCCCCAGAAGACCACATCCACCGACTACACGACGGACTGTCAATCGTGTCACGTGCCGGCGCGACAGTCGGATTGGATCTACACGCAAGGCTATCCGGTCCTGGCCCGCTGAGCGGGGCATAGCGTCGATGATGTGTCGCTGGTCGAGCAGCAGCCTTAGGGAGCCGTTCGGGAGGATGACTCCTGACAAGAGGTGTCGAACGGGCAGTCCAACGTTGCGCCATTCCAAGGAAACGAATGGCCGAGGACAAGATCATCATGAAGGCGATTGTTGTAACGGACCAGGCGGTGGGATTGGCCGGGATGAAGCTGACCGAGCGGCCCGAGCCGCCGGCAGCGATCAACGACGTCATCGTTCGCATTCATGCGTCGGGCTTCGTCCCGACCGAGCTGGAGTGGCCCTCGACCTAGACCGATCGCCGCGGTCGTGACCGAACACCGTCGATCCCCGGCCATGAGCTGGCCGGAGTGGTTACTGCTCTCGGCTACGGCACGACGGGTCTGTCAATCGGACAGCGAGTGTTCGGCCTCGCCGACTGGTACCGCGACGATACCCTGGCCGAGTATGTGGCGATCGAGGCACGCAACCTCGCGCCGCTGCCGGGTAATGTCGACTTCGCGGTGGGCGCGAGCCTGCCGATCTCGGGCCTTACCGCGTGGCAGGGACTGTTCCAGCACGGCCGCCTTCAGGCGGGGCAGAGCGTCCCAGTGCACGGCGCGGCAGGCGCAGTCGGGACGATGGTGACACAACTCGCGCGCGAAGCCGGTGCGTATGTCATTGGCACCGGACGCGCGGCCGACCGTCAGAAGACGCTTGAGTTCGGCGCGCAGGAGTTCGTTGACCTCGACAACGACGCGCTGGAAGACGTCGGTGGTGTCGATCTGGTGCTCGATGTCATCGGCGGCGACATCGGCAAGCGATCAGCGCGCCTGATTCGAGCCGGAGGAACATTGGTGTCCGTCGTCGGACCGCCCGAGACGCGGCCTGCCGGCGGCCTTGCGATCGAATTCGTTGTCGAGGCCGATCGCGCCCAACTGGGTGAGATCGTCCAGCGAGTGCGGGACGGGCGACTGCGGACGAACATCGGCAACGTCTCGACCGTCGACGAAGCTGTCGCCGCCCTAAACCCGACCGAGCGGCGCAGGGGGAAGACGATCATTCGCGTCCGTCCGTGAGGACTCGGGAGGGCGAGCGGCTCTGCCCTCCCGTATGGCTTATCGCTACCTTCCTGCCGATCGGCCAACCCGTACGGGACAGGCTGGTCCATCGGTGGAAGTGCAACATCTAAAGCCGTGCCAGCCCCAGCTGGTGCCAGCCGAGTACCGCCGGACCCGGCAGGAGGCGGCCGGCCACCTGCCGCTCGATCCGGAAGCCTGCGGCTTCGATCAACTGCTCGTGCGGGCGGTCCAGGCGGCAGCCGCCGGCGAGACGCCGCCATGCCGGGGTGAGCCGGCGCTGCCAGGCGGCCGTGGCAGGATTGGGGCAGAGGCCATGCTCGCAATAGCAGAGCAGCCCTCCCGGCCGCAGCACCCGGCGCAGCTCGGCCAGCGCTCGTTCCGGGTCGTCCACCGAGCACAGGGTCCAGGTCGAGACGGCGACGTCCACCGACTGGTCGGCGATCGGCAGATCCTCGGCGCGGCCCTGGCGCAGATGGACCGGGAACGCCATCCATGAGGCGCGCCGATGCGCCCGGCGCAGCAGCGGCATGGACGGGTCCACCCCGATCACGCTTTCCAGCGACCTCGGATAATAGCCGAGATTGAGGCCCGAGCCGATCCCGATCTCCAGCACCCGGCCGAACGCGGGTGCCGTGGCCTGGGCGCGCAACCGGCCGAACATGCTGCGGGCCATCACCCGGTCGAGCACCGGCGGCAGGATCGAATGGTCCCAGAAATGCAGGCTGGATGCCAAGCGTTCCTCCGGGAAGTCTGCAGGTCCCGAGCCAGACACAACGGCGACGCGGCCGTCCAGTGCCAGATGCGCGCGCCCCCTTGAACATCCGCCGGCTGTGCCCAATGTCAGCCGCGATGGGTCCGGGCCCCTCTGGCAGCCGTCCTTGCGGCTGTGATGTCGGACTGCCTCCTCTGGCAGGTCGACATCCGGTCTGCCGTAAGAGACGGACACAGATATGGATCTCGCACTCCTCGTCGCCACGCCCGTCATGGGCAAGCCAGCCTGGATGTGGCTGTTCTTCCTCGGCATCGTCCTGACCATCCTCGTGCTCGATCTGGGCGTGCTGCACCGCAAGCAGCGCGAGATCGGCGTACGGGAGTCGATGCTGCTCTCCACCGGCTACATGGCCCTGGCCGGCCTGTTCGGCCTCTACGTGCTCTGGCAGATGGGCGGCAATGCCGCCGCCGAGTTCTATACCGGCTATCTGGTCGAGTGGAGCCTCTCGCTCGACAACGTCTTCGTCATCTCCCTGATCTTCACCTATTTCCACATCCCCAGGATCTACCAGCACCGGGTGCTGTTCTGGGGGATCATCGGCGTGATCGTCATGCGCGGCACGATGATCTTCCTGGGTGCTGCCCTGGTCCGGGAATTCGACTGGGTGATGTACCTGTTCGGTGCGTTCCTCCTGTTCACCGGCGTCAAGCTGCTGGTCTCGGTGGACAGCGAGCCGGACATCGCCAGCAACCCGGTCCTGAAGATCACCCGCCGGCTGTTCCGGGTCACCGATCAGCTCGACGGCAACCATTTCTTCACCAAGGCCGCCCACCCGCGCACCGGCCGGCTCGTCAGCTACGCCACGCCGCTGTTCATGGCGCTGGTGATGATCGAGTTCGTCGACCTCGTGTTCGCGGTGGATTCGGTGCCGGCGATCTTCGCCATCACCGACGACCCCTTCATCATCTACACGAGCAACATCTTCGCCGTGCTGGGCCTCCGCTCGCTCTACTTCGCGCTGGCGGCGATGATCCACCGCTTCCACTACCTGAAGTACGCGCTGGCCCTGGTATTGATCTTTATCGGCAGCAAGATCTTCTACACCCAGATCTGGGGCAAGCTGCCGCCGGCCATCTCGCTCAGCGTCACCTTCGGCATCCTGGCCGCAGGCGTAGTCTATTCGCTCTACCGGACCAGTCGGGAGCCGGCCGTCGTCCAGCCCACCGTCCAGGATGACGCGCCCGACACCCTTCCGGCAAGCGGCCGGACCTACTAGACCGGTCACCGCGACGCCACCTTCCGGTCCTGCCGGCGGGTGGCGTTACGGCAATGACCCGCCGTCGGTCCGGCGGGCGCGGCAAAAGTGGTGGCTCAGCGATATGGCATTGGCGGCAAGCGCGCCGGCATCGTCCGATCTGAAGGTGATCGGGCTGATCGGCACGGGGCATTTCGCCTCGCACTTCTACCATCTGGTACTGCCGCCCCTGTTCCCGCTGCTCCGGACGGAGCTCGGGGCGAGCTGGGCCGAGCTCGGCCTGCTGAGCTCGGTGTTCTTCGCCGCCTCGGGTCTGTCCCAGGCGCCGGCCGGCTTCATGGTCGACCGGTTCGGGGCGCACCGCATCCTGATCCTGGGCCTGGCCCTGCTCACCGTCTCGATCGGCCTGATGGGCCTGATGCCCGGCTGGGCGGCGCTGATCCCGCTGGCAGCGCTGGCCGGCATCGGCAACAGCGTGTTCCATCCGGCCGACTATGCGATCCTGGGCAAGCGGGTGCGGCCCGAGCGGATGGGCCGGGCCTTCTCGGTGCATACGATCGGCGGCACGCTCGGCTGGGCGGCGGCCCCGGTATTCGTCACCCTGCTCGCCACCAGCTTCGGCTGGCGGGTGGCGCTGCTGGGTGCTGCCGTGCCGGGTCTCCTGATCCTGGCGGCCCTGCTGGCATCACGCCCGGACATCGCGATCCCGACCGGCCACGAGCAGGCACGGGCCAGCGGTGCCGCACCGCAGGGCTCGCTGGTCGCCACCCTGTTCGGCCGGGCGATCCTCGGCTGCTTCCTGTTCTTCGCGCTGCAGTCGATCGCGATGATCGCCCTGCAGGGCTTCCTGCCCGCCACACTGGTCCAGCTCCACGGCGTGCCGCTGGTGCTGGGCACCACCGCGGTGACCACGTTCATCCTGGGCAGTGCGATCGGCACCGGCATTGGCGGGCTGCTCGCGGACCGCTCGGGCCGGAAGGACTGGCTGATGAGCGTCGGCCTCGGCATCGGCGCGCTATGCATGCTGGCCGTGGCCTTCCTGCCGCTTAATGACGGGATGCTGCTGGCCCTGGTCGCGGTGGCCGGAGCGGCGGTCGGCTCCACCACCCCTTCGCGCGACCTGATGGTACGGGCGGCAGCCCCGGTGGGCTCGACCGGCAAGGTGTTCGGCTTCGCCTATTCCGGGCTGGACCTGGGTGCCACCTTCGCGCCGACCCTGGTGGGTCTGCTCCTGGATGGCGGCCAGCCGCAGCTCGTGCTGGTCATGGCGGCGGTCGCCACCTTCCTGTCGATCCTGGTGACCTGGCTGATCACCAGTGCCGCACGGGTGAAGCCGGCCGGCGCCGCCTGAGGGCGAAGCCGGCCGCGCCGCAGCTCAGCCGACGATCTCGATGCCGGAGAAGAAGAACGCGATCTCGATGGCGGCATTCTCGGGGCTGTCCGAGCCGTGCGCCGAGTTGGCCTCGATCGATTCGGCGAACAGCTTGCGGATGGTGCCCTCGGCGGCGTTGGCCGGGTTGGTGGCGCCCATGATCTCGCGATAGCGCGCCACCGCGTTCTCGCCCTCCAGGACCTGCACGACCACCGGGCCGCTGGTCATGAACTCGACCAGCGAGGCGAAGAACGGCCGCTCCTTGTGCACGGCATAGAAGCCCTCGGCCTGGGCCTGGGACAGGCGCAGCCGCTTCTGGGCGACGATGCGCAGGCCGCCCTTCTCGATGACGTCGTTGATGGCGCCGGTCAGGTTGCGCCTGGTGGCATCCGGCTTGATGATGGAGAAGGTACGCTC
>NZ_DATMFZ010000095.1:0-19485 GCF_035556675.1 Geminicoccus sp.
ATAGGCAGCCGGATCGAGATAGCCCACGCCCTCCGCCGGGCTGCCGATCAGCTTGGCGACCTCGCCCATCATCCGCTTCTGGTGCGCCTCGGTCTGCGCGCCGGTCGCGTCGTTCTCCAGCACGATCTCCGCCGCCTCGTCGGGGTGCTCGGCTGCGTAGGACCAGCCCTGCATCGAGGCCTTCACGAACCGGGCGAGCTTGTCGACCATCGCCGGGTCCTCGAGATTCTTCTCCACCGTGTAGAGACCATCTTCGAGGGTCGCCACGCCCTGGTCCTCGTACTGGAACACGGTCAGTTCTTCCGGCTTGATGCCGGCGTCGAGCACTTGACCATATTCGTTATAGGTCATGGTCGAGATGCAGTCGGCCTGCCGCTGCAGGAGCGGGTCGACGTTGAAGCCCTGCTTGACCACCGTCACCCCGTCCGGCCCGCCATTGGTGGGGATGCCGAGCGTCGCCATCCAGGACAGGAACGGGTACTCGTTGCCGTAGAACCAGACGCCGAGCGTGCGGCCCTTGAAGTCGGTCTTGGGGTCGACGATGCCGCTGTCCTTGCGGCAGGTCAGCATCATGCCGGACTTCTGGAACACCTGGGCGATGTTGACGAGCGGCACGCCTTTCTCGCGGGATGCCAGGGCGGCCGGCATCCATTCCACGATCACGTCGGCACCGCCGCCGGCGATCACCTGGGGCGGGGCGATGTCCGGGCCGCCCGGCTTGATCTCCACGTCCAGGCCGACCTCTTCGTAGAAGCCCTTGTCCTTGGCGACATAGTAGCCGGCGAACTGCGCCTGGGTGACCCACTTGAGCTGCAGGGTCAGCTGGTCGGCGGCATCCGCCGCCGTTGTCAGGGTGAGACCGGTCGCGGCCGTCAGTGCCAGTGCCAATGTCCTCATCGAGCCAACTCTCCCCCACCTGTCCGGCAAATCATGCGCCCGGACGGACTGCGCTTCAGCGACGTCGACGATAGGAGGGATGCCAGAAGGTGACCATCCGCTCGATCAGGGCCAGCAGGCCGTAGCTGAGCGAGCCGGCCAGTGCGGCCACGGCAATGGTCGCCCAGACCAGGTCGAGGTTCATCCGGCCGACCTCGGTGGAGATCCTAAAGCCCATGCCCACGATCGGCGTGCCGAAGAACTCGGCGACCAGGGCGCCGATCAGCGCCAGGGTCGCGTTGATCTTCAGTGCATTGAAGATGAACGGCATCGCCGCCGGCAGGCGCAGCGCCAGGAGGGTCTGCCAGTAGCTGGCGGCATAGGAGTGCATCAGGTCGCGCTCGATGGCGCTGGTCTGGGCCAGGCCCGCGATGGTGTTCACCAGCATCGGGAAGAAGGTCATGATCACCACGACCGCGGCCTTGGACTGCCAGTCGAACCCGAACCACATCACCATGATCGGCGCCACGCCGATGATCGGCAGCGCGGAGACCAGGTTGCCGATCGGCAGCAGGCCGCGCTGGAGGAAGGGCGAGCGGTCGATCAGCAGGGCCACCACGAAGCCCGCCCCGCAGCCCATCACCCAGCCCGGCACCACCGCGCGCACGAAGGTCTGCACGAAGTCGGCGCGCAGGAGCCCCAGCGAGTTCGCGATGGTCCGGCCGATCGCCGATGGTGCCGGCAGGAGGACCCGCGGCACGTCGAAGCCGGCCACCACCACCTCCCACAGGAACAGGAGCCAGGCGCCGAACAGGACCGGGACGATCCGGGCAGTGACGGGTTCGGCCGAGAGCCGGTCCAGGGCGAGCCAGGCAACCGCCACCAGCACCAGGACCAGCAGCCAGAAACCTGGACCGACCGGGCCGCCATGGACCAGGCGCAGCGCCCACCAGCAGCCCAGCAGGAGCAGGGCGGCCAGGCCCAGGCTCGTAGCCAGTTGGCGGCTCACGTCTGCGCCCCCATCGCCCGGAGGGTGAGCCGCTCGGCGAGATTGATCAGCGCGATCAGGGCACCCGCCAGCACCGAGCCCATCACCAGGGCCGCCCAGATCTGGACGGTCTGGCCATAATAGGAGCCGCTGAGCAGCCGGGCGCCGATCCCGGCCTGCGCGCCGGTCGGCATCTCGCCGACGATGGCCCCCACCAGGCTGATGGCGATCGCCACCTTGAGCGAGGCGAACAGGTACGGCACGGCGGCCGGCCAGCGCAGCTTCCAGAAGACCTGCGTCTGGGTCGCGTTCCAGGTATGCATCAGCTCGGTGGCCAGCACATCCGGCGAGCGCAGCCCCTTCACCATCCCGATCGTGATCGGGAAGAAGCACAGATACATTGAGATCAGGGCCTTGGGCAGGAGCCCGGTGAGCCCCACCGAGCCCATCACCACCACGACCATCGGGGCGATCGCCAGGATCGGGATGGTCTGGCTGGTGATCACCCAGGGCATGAGCGAGGTCTCGAGCGTGCGGACATGGACGATCCCCACGGCCAGCAGGATGCCCAGCAGCGTGCCCAGCACGAAGCCCAAGAGGGTGGCCGAGAGGGTGATCCAGCCATGGTAGACCAGCGAGCGCTTGGAGGTGACTGCGGTCTGGAACACCGTCTTGTTCAGTTCCGTCATGACCTGATGGGGTGCCGGCAGGACCGGGCGGTCCATCGACCAGCTGTCGGCTGCCAGCTGCTGCCAGGTCCAAGGCTGATCGCCATAGCGGTCGATCACCTGCGGCGCGTTCAGCCAGATGGCGCCCAGGTACCAGACGAGCAGGATCGCGAGCGTGACCACGGCCACCGGCAGCGCCCGTCCGCTGCCTGGGGTGGCGATGCCGCCGCGCTGGGCGATGCTGGCTGCTGCCATCGATGGTCCTCGAACGGGCGGTGACGATTCACCCTCCGGAAGGGTTATAAACCGGCCGTGTTCCTGGCAAGTCACGGTCACAGCCATGCGGGGTGCGGCCGCATGAATGGCGGTTGATGCTTGCGCAGCGCGCGCCGGACGTTCAACTGCATCGGGACGAGCGGCACAGCGGGGTTGCCGGCGGGGGTCAGGAGAACATGGAGCAGGCGGTCCGCCTCGATCAGCTGTCACGACGGTTCGGCCGGTTTACCGCGGTGGACCGGATGAGCTTCGGGGTCCGGCAGGGCGAGGTCGTGGGCTTTCTGGGGCCCAACGGTGCCGGCAAGTCGACCACTATGCGGATGCTGGCGGGTTTCCTGACGCCCACGTCCGGCCATGCCTGGATCATGGGTCATGACGTCGAGGCCAGGCCGCTCGAGGCGCGCCGGGCGATCGGCTACCTGCCGGAGGGCGCCCCCCTTTATGGCGACATGACGCCTTTGGCGCTGCTCCGCTTCGTCGCCTCCATGCGTGGGATGGGCACTGCCGAGACGCGTGAGAACATCGCGACCGCGATCGAGCGTACCGATCTGGCCGAGGTCGCCTACAAGCCGATCGAGACCCTCTCCAAGGGCTTCAAGCGGCGGGTGGGCCTGGCCGCGGCCATCCTGCACGACCCGCCGGTCCTGATCCTGGACGAGCCGACCGACGGCCTGGACCCCAACCAGAAGCACGAGGTCCGCGCGCTGATCGCCGACATGGCCGCCGACAAGGCGATCATCGTCTCGACGCACATCCTGGAGGAGGTCACGGCCATCTGCACCCGGGCGATCGTGATCGCGCGCGGCAAGCTGATCGCGGACGCCACGCCCGCCCAGTTCCAGGCCTATTCGGAGTGGCACGACGCGGTGGCCCTGCGCCTTCTGCCCCAGCAGATCGAGACCGCGGTCGAGGCGCTCTCGGACATCCCCAGCATCTACGAGGTCAAGCGGATGAACCATGCCGCGGACGGCCACGATCTCCTGGTGGTGCCGATCCAGGGCGAGCGGATCGCGTCCACCGTGGCCGACCGGCTGCTCGAGGCGGGTGTCGAGATCCAGGACTTCCGGGTCGAGACCGGGCGGCTGGACGACGTGTTCCGCAAGCTCACCACCACGCAGCACTGACGGATCCAGAGACGACGATGCGCGCACGTCAGACCGCGACCGTGTTCGCCCGCGAGCTGGCGAGCTATTTCGCTACGCCAGTGGCCTATGTCCTGATCATCATCTTCCTGGCCGCGTCCAGCGCCTTCACCTTCTATGTCGGCGGCTTCTTCCAGCGTGGCCAGGCCGATCTGGCCTCGTTCTTCATGTTCCATCCCTGGCTCTATCTGTTCCTGGTGCCGGCCGTGGCGATGCGGCTGTGGGCCGAGGAGCGGCGTGCCGGCACGATCGAGCTGATCACGACCCTGCCGGTCGGCAGCTTCCCCCTGGTGCTGGGCAAGTTTCTGGCGGCCTGGGCGTTCTGCGGCATCGCCCTGTTGCTGACCTTCCCGATCTGGGTGACCGTCAACTGGCTGGGCAGCCCGGACAACGGCGTGATCGCCATGGGCTATCTCGGCAGCTGGCTGGTGGCGGGCTGCTTTCTGGCACTGGGCTCGTGCATGTCGGCGCTGACCAGGAACCAGGTGGTCGCCTTCGTGCTGGGCGCGGCCTTGTGCTTTTTGTTCCTGATGAGCGGCGTCGACCTGGTGCTGGCGGCGTTCCGCAGCTGGGCGCCGGGCTTCCTGGTCGACCTGGTCGCCTCGTTCAGCCTGATCACCCACTTCACCGCGCTGAGCAAGGGCACGCTGCCGCTCACCACCGCCATCTTCATCCTGACCCTGATCGGCACCGCGCTGTTCGTGAACAAGCTCCTGGTCGACCTGAAGAAGGCTGGCTGACGACATGCATCTCGACCGACGGATCCTGTCGATCCTGGGCATCCCGCTGGCCCTGATCGCCTTCCTGGCGTTCAACGTGTTCTCCGGCATCGCCCTGCGCGGGCCCGCGCTCGACCTCACCGAGAACCGGCAGTTCACCCTGTCGGACGGCACCCGCGCCATGCTGGCGGACATCCAGGAGCCGGTGCGGCTGCGCTTCTATTTGTCCTCGTCGCTGCGCGAGACCAATCCGTACTTCTGGAGCTATGCGCAGCAGGCGCGCGACATGCTCGACTCTTTCCGGGAGGCATCGGGCGGCCGGGTCGAGGTTCAGGTGATCGACCCGCAGCCCTTCTCCGAAGAGGAGGACCGGGCGGTGGGTGCCGGGCTGCAGCCGATCCTGGGGCCCGACCAGAGCACCGCGTTTTTGGGGATTGCCGGCGCCAACACCACCGACGACACCGACGTGATCGCCATGCTCAGCCCCGAGCGTGAGCGCTTTTTGGAGTACGACCTGACCCGGCTGGTCTTCGATCTGTCCCGGCCGACCAAGCCGATGCTCGGCATCATCACCGGCCTGCCGCTCGAAGGCAGCATGCAGGACAGCCAGGTCCCCTGGCAGATCCTGACGCAGCTTCGCCAGTTCTACGACGTGCGGATGCTGAGCGGCGAGGAGTACCAGATCGACCCGGACATCCAGGTCCTGATGCTGGTCCAGCCGGACGACCTGCCCGAGCAGAATCTCTACGCCATCGACCAGTTCGTGATGCGCGGCGGCCATCTGCTGGCCTTCGTCGATCCCTATTCCGAGGCGGCCCAGGCGGCAGCCCAGGTGCCGGGCGACTTCGCGGCGAAGATCGACGGGCTCCTGGCCTCCTGGGGGGTGGAGCTCGTGCCGGACCGGATCGCCGGAGACCCGGATGCAGCTCGCCAGGTGGCGCTGCCACAGGAAGGCGGACGCCAGCAGGTGCTGCCCTACCTGCCCTGGCTGTCGCTCGACGGGAGCCATGTCGACCCGGGCGAGCCGGCCGTCGCCAACCTCGAAGTCATCAACCTGATGTCGCCCGGCGTGCTGCGGCCGGTCGAGGGGGCCACCACCAGCTTCACCCCGCTCCTCCAGACCGGGCCGGAAGCCGGCCTGCTGGATGCCGCCCCGATTCGCGCCTATCCGGACCCGATCGCCGTGCTGCGCGCGTTCCAGCCAGGCAGCGAGCCGCTGACCCTGGCGGCACGGGTCACCGGGCCGGCCAAGAGCGCCTATCCGACCCCGCCCGCCAGCGACGATCCGGCCGTACCCCCGGCCTCTGCCCATCTCGCCGAGGCGCAGGCGCCGCTCAACGTGGTGGTGGTGGCCGATGCCGACCTCCTGGAAGACCAGGCTTGGCTGGCCGCCCAGCCGGGCCAGGGGCAGCCACTGCCCATCGCCTCCAACGCCGACCTGGTCCTGAACCTGCTCGACACGCTGGCCGGCTCCGACGCGCTGCTGTCCTTGCGCGGCCGCGACATCACGCTTCGGCCGTTCACCCGGATCCAGGAACTGCAGCGCACGGCCGAGGCAGCCTACCGGGTCAAGGAGGAGGAGCTGACCGCCAGCCTGGAGGAGGTCCAGGCCAAGCTGCAGGACCTGGGCGGGATCGGCGAGGACCAGCAGGGCATGGTGCTGACCGAGGTGCAGCGCCAGGAGGTCCAGGGCTTCCGTGCCCGGATGCTCGACCTGCGCGCCGAGCTGCGCGCCGTGCAACTCGCCCTGAACCAGGAGATCGACCGGCTGGAAGGCCGGCTCACCCTGATCAACATCCTGGCCGTGCCGCTGGCCGTCGCGGTGATCGCGGTCCTGGTGGCGCTCTGGCGGCGGATGCGCACGCGCAAGCGCTTCCGCCCGGCCCAGGGCTGAGGAGGAACGAGCCCATGCAGCCACGCAATTTCGTGATCCTGGCGGCGATTGCCGGCATCTCGGTCGGGCTCGCCACGGCAGCGCTGGTCGTCAGCGATGCGCCGCTCACCTCGACCAGCCTGAACCGGCCGCTCGTGCCGGACCTGGCGACCAGGATCAACGACGTGGTCCGGATCGAGATCAGCGGGCCGGATGGGCAGACCACGCTGGAGAGCCACGAGGGCCGGGGCTGGACGGTGGCCGAGAAGCGGGGTTTTGCCGCCGACCAGCGCGCCGTGGTCACCCTCCTGCGCAAGCTGGGCGAATTGCGCATCGTCGAGGCCAAGACCGCGCTGCCCGAGCGGCTGGCCCGCCTCGAGCTGGAGGATCCGGCCAGCGAGAGCGCCCGCTCGCACCGGGTCGTGCTGCAGGAGGCCGGGGGGCAGCCGGTCGCGGATCTGGTGGTCGGCAAGCGGGCCTTCGGCGTGTTCGGGCCCGGCCGGGCCGGTACCTATGTTCGCCTGGCCGAGGAGAGCCAAGCGTGGCTGTCCGATGGCGACCTCACCGCTCTCAGTGATCCGGACGAGTGGATCGAAAGCGACATCGTCGATCTGGACGCCGACCGGGTGAAGCTGGTCTCGCTGGAACCACAGGACGGCGTGCTGGTCACCACCAGCCGGACGAACTCCGATGATGCGGACTTCGACTTGGCGGGCGTGCCGGCTGGGCGGGTGGCCGACCAGGCCAAGCTCACCGAGCTGTCGCAGCTGTTCACCCAGCTCACCCTGATGGACGTCCGGCCGGTCGCGGAGATCGCCTTCTACGAAGCGCCGCAGCGGGTCCGCGTCGAGACGTTCGACGGGCTGACCCTGGTGTTCACCTGGCTCAGCCAGCCGGATGCGAGCTGGCTGCGTGTGGACACGGTGGCTGCTGCCGACACCGCTTCCCAGGAGGTGAAGGACGAGGCTGCCAGGATCGCTGCCCATACCAGCGGCTGGGCGTTCCAGGTGGGCGGCTACGTCACCGAGCAGCTGGGCCAGAAGCTGGACGACCTGCTGGAAGATCACGACCAGAGCTGAGAGCGGCGCGCCGCCTCAGGCGGCGACGGCGTCGTCCACCCCGGCCGGCAGGTCGTCATGGAAGTGGCGGCCCGCGGTCGTCGGCGCGATGACGCCCTGGCGGATCACGAAGTCACCAAAGCGCTCGCCCTCGTTTCGCTCCGCCGCATAGCGCTTCAATAGCGGCGACAGCTCCGCCACGATCCGGTCGTGCTGGACATCGCGACGATAGAGCTTGTTCAGCCGCGTGCCGTCGAAGGCGCCGCCCAGATAGAGGTTGTAGGTGCCGGGCCCGCGGCCGACCAGGCCGATCTCCGCCAGGTAGGGGCGCGCGCAGCCGTTCGGGCAGCCGGTCATGCGGATGGTGATCGAATCCTCCGCCAGGCCCGCCTCGCGCACCGTCTCGTCCAGGGCGGTCACCAGGTCCGGCAGGTAGCGCTCCGCCTCGGCCAGCGACAGGCCACAGGTCGGCAGCGCCACGCAGGCCATGGCCCCCCGGCGCAGCGCCGTTTCCTGGCCGACCAGCCCGTACTCGGCCAGCATCTGCTCGATCAGCAGCCGCTTTTCCGGCGCGATCCTCGCGATCACCAGGTTCTGGTTGGCGGTGAGCCGGAACTCGCCGTCATGGACCTTGGCGATCTCGCGCAGGGCGGTGAGCAGCTTCTTCTCGTCGGTATCCTTGATCCGCCCGTTCTCGATGAACAGGGTGAAGTGCCAGAAGCCTTCATGGTCCTGCACCCAGCCATAGCGGTCGCCATTGTCGTCGAACCGGAACGGCCTGGGTGCGCCCAGCCTGAAGCCACAGCGCTTCTCGACCTCCGCCCGAAAGGCGTCGAGGCCATGCCGTTCGATCGTGTATTTCAGCCGCGCGTTCTTGCGGTCCGACCGGTTGCCCCAGTCGCGCTGCACCGTGACCACATGCTCTGCCACCTTCAGCACCTGGTCGGGCTTGCAGAAGCCCATCACGTCGGCGGCGCGCGGGAAGGTGGCGGGCTCGCCATGGGTCATGCCCATGCCGCCGCCCACCGTCACGTTCCAGCCGGCGATTGTGCCCTTCTTGTCCAGGATCGCGATGAAGCCCAGGTCCTGGGCGAACACGTCGACATCGTTGTCCGGCGGCACCGCCACCACGATCTTGAACTTCCGTGGCAGGTAGGTCCTGCCCAGGATCGGCTCGTCCTCGGCCTCGCCGCCAGCCACCTTCTCGCCGTCCAGCCAGATCTCGTGCCAAGCCCGCGTCTTCGGCAGGAGATGCTCGCTGAGCTGGCGTGCCAGCTCGTAGGCGGTCGCGTGCGTCGTCGAGACGTGCGGGTTGGAGCTGGCCAGCACGTTGCGGTTGACGTCGCCGCAGGCCGCGATCGTGTCGACCAGCGCCCGGTCCAGCGCCTGCATGGTGCGCTTCAGGTTGGTCTTGATCACGCCATGGAACTGGAAGGTCTGGCGCGTGGTCAGCCGCAGCGAGTGGTTGGCATAGGTGGTCGCGATCTCGTCCATCGCCAGCCACTGCGCCGGCGTGCACACCCCGCCCGGCAGCCGGACCCGGATCATGAAGCTGTAGGCCGGCTCCAGGAACTTCTTGCGCCGCTCCGGGCGCAGGTCGCGGTCGTCCTGCTGGTAGAAGCCGTGGAACTTGGTGAGCTGGGTGTCGTCCTCGGCGAGCTGGCCGGTGATCGTCTCGGTCAGCCCCTCCGCGATGGTCCCGCGCAGGCCCCGGCTATTGGCCTTGATGGTCTCGTTCTTCGAGAGCGTGCTCATCTGCTTTGGCTTCTCAATAGACGTCGCGCTGGATCCGGCCGGCCCTGGTGGCGTCCTGCAGCCAGGCCTTGGCCTTGTCGTCGGTGAGCCCGCCCACCTCGATGGCGATGCGGTTCAGGGTCTGGTCGACATCCTTGGCCATTCGGGTGGCATCGCCGCACACGTAGAGATGCGCGCCGTCCTGCAGCCAGGCCCACAGGTCCTGGCGCTGCTGCCACATCCGGTCCTGGACGTAGATCTTCTCCGGCTGGTCGCGCGAGAAGGCCAGGTCGATCCGGTTCAGCACCCCGTCCGCCTTCAGGTCCTGCAGCTCGGTCTGGTAGTAGAAATCGTGGGTGAAGTTGCGCTCGCCGAAGAACAGCCAGTTCTGCCCGGGTGCGCCGGTCTCGCGGCGGTGCTGCAGGAACGCCCGGAACGGCGCGATTCCGGTGCCGGGTCCCACCATCACCACCCTGGTTGAGGGATCGGCCGGCAGGCGGAAGTGGCGGTTGGGCTTCAGGAACACGCCGAGCTTCTGGTTGCGACCGAGCCGGTCGGCCAGGAAGGACGAGGCCACGCCGTTGCGCTGATGGCCGTGGCTCTGCCAGCGCACCACCGAGACCAGCAGATGGGCCGCATCCGGATGCGCCGACGGCGCGCTGGCGATCGAGTAGGAGCGCGCCGGCAGGGGGCGGAGCAGCTGGAGCAACTCGTCCCTGCCGACCGTGGCGCCGAAGGTTTCGAACAGGTCGATCAGCTGCCGGTCGGCGACGAAGCCGCGCCAGCGATCGCCGGCCAGCATCTCGCCGAGCTCCGTGTGCGGGTGCAGCCGGTTCCAGGCTTCCAGCGTCGCCCTGGACAGGGTGGTCACGTCCTTGGCGCGGGTCAGCTCGCGCGCCAGCGCATCGTCGCCGCCGAGACCTACCTGCTTCAGGATCTGCTCGACCAGGCGCGGGTCGTTCTCCGGCAGGATGGCAAGGCTGTCGCCCGGCTCGTACACCATCCCTGAGTCCGCGAGGTCCAGCTCCACGTGAATCGTCTCGCGGGACGAGCGCGACGAGGTGACCGTGACGCGCTCGCTCATGGGCGCAAAGAATGGGTGCTTCGCACTCCATTCCTGCTCCTCGGCCCGCGCGAACCGGTCGAGATGGATGATCTCGGCGCTGGGCTCGTCGGTCTCGGCCGGCGTGAAGATCTTGATCGCCTGGGATGACCAGTCGCCCGCCGGCCCCTCGTAGTCGACATCGCAATCGACCCGGTCCAGCACGCGCACCGCACCCAGCTCGGCCAGCCGCTCATCCAGCCGGCGGCCGAACGCGCAGAACTCGGTATAGGCGGTGTCGCCCAGCGCCAGCACGGCGAAGCGGGTCCCCTTCAGCCTGGGCGCACCATCGGCGAAGAACTCTTGAGCGAATGGCACGGCCCGGGCCGGCGGATCGCCCTCGCCCCAGGTCGACGCGATCACCACCAGGTTCTCGATCCCGGCGAGCGCGGACGGCTCTATCTCGCCCATGTCCAGGATCTTCGGCTGGAAGCCTTGCTTGGCCGCGGCCTTGGCGAACTTCTGGGCGAACGCCTCGGTGTTGCCGCCCTCCGTCGCATACAGGATCGAGAGCGGGGTCTTGCGCTTGGGTGCCGCGGCCGGTGCCGCCTGGGCCGGTGAGATCTCCGTAGCGGTGGCCGCGGCATAGCCTGCCAGGAATCCGGCCAGCCAGGTGCGCTGCTCGGGGCTGGTCTCGGCGAGGCCGGCATTGAGCGCCTTGATCGCCGCATCCGAGAACGGGGCGGTCGGCGGCAGGATGGGCAGGGCGCGGGAGGAGCTGGCCATGGTCGTTCTCAGTGCGTGGAGCTGGGCGCGGGATTGGGCGTGGCGCTGGCGAGCTGGCCGGCTGCGGGAGCGCCATGCGGCGTGCGCTCTGCAGGTGCCAGCCAGCCATTGCCGTCGATCACCGCGTCGGTGAGGGTGGCCAGCTCATCGAGCGTGCGCGGCCGGCGTCGCCAGGCGGTCCGCTTGCGGGCGATGGCTTCCAGTCGCTCGGCCCATTCATCGCCGAGCTGCGATTCCAGCCAGCGCCGCAGCCGCATGGCGAGGCCGGGACTCTTGCCGGCGGTCGAGATCGAGACGAGCAGGTCGCCGCGCCGGACCAGGGCGGGGGTGTGGAAGTCGCAAAAAGGCGGGTGGTCCTCGATGTTGACCAGCACGCCCTCGGCCCGCGCGGCCACAGCGAGCGGCTCGGCCGTCGCAGGATCCAGCCCGCTGATCCAGACGATCCGGAACTGCGCCAGCTCCTCGGGCAGCGGCAGGCGCGCGATCCGGACCACATCCTCGACCCGGTCCTCGGTGAACACGGTCAGGTGCTCCGCCCCGCCCTGGCACAGCCACTCGGCCCGCCGCCGCATGCTCTCGCCCGCACCCACCAGGGCGATCGGGACGAGGCGCGGATCGATCACGATCGGAATCATCGGCTATGCCTTCGGACGGTCGACCGAAGGCTGCAATAGGCGGGCAGTGCCGTTAAATCGAGCTGATTATCATTCTACACAGTGTAAGAAAATCTAATTAACACATATTTTCTGTTTATTGTGATGACGAGGGAGGCGCGCTAGCGTCGGCCCGACAACCGGGGAGGGGGCACGAGGATGGCAGGCGAACTGCTGCTGGCGATCGACCAGGGGACCACCTCGACGCGCGCGATCCTGTTCGACCGGTTCGGCAGCGTCCAGGCGAGCGCCCAGCAGGAGCTGACCCAGCACTTCCCGTTCGACGGCCGGGTCGAGCACGACGGCAACGAGATCTGGCGCGACACGCTGGCGGTGTGCCGCGACGTGCTGACCAGGGTAGACGGGCGGCCGGTGGTGGCCATCGGCATCACCAACCAGCGCGAGACCACCCTGCTCTGGGAGCGCGCCACCGGTCGCCCGGTCCATCGTGCCATCGTCTGGCAGGACCGGCGCACGGCCCAGCTCTGCCGCGAGCTGGAGGCGGACGGGCTGGGCCCGCTGGTCAGCGAGCGCACCGGCCTGGTGATCGACCCCTATTTCTCCGGCACCAAGCTCGCCTGGCTGCTGGATCATGTGCCGGGTGCCCGCGCCATGGCCGAGCGGGGCGAGCTGGCGTTCGGCACGGTCGACAGCTGGCTGCTCTGGAACCTGACGGGCGGCGCGCTCCACGCCACCGACGCCACCAATGCCGCCCGCACCATGCTGTTCGACATCCGCCACCAGCGCTGGGACGACGAGCTGCTCGGCCGGCTGCGCATCCCCTATGCCCTCTTGCCCGAGGTCCGGGACAGTGCCGGGGACTTTGGCGAAACGAACCCGAGCCTGTTCGGCCGGGCGATCCCGATCCGCGGGGTAGCCGGCGACCAGCATGCCGCCACCTTCGGCCAGGCATGCTTCACGCCTGGCATGATGAAGAGCACCTACGGCACCGGCTGCTTCGCCGTGCTCAACACCGGCGCGGAGATGGTGACGTCGCGCAACCGCATGCTCACCACGCTCTGCTGGCGCCTGAACGGCCAGCCGACCTACGCCCTGGAAGGGGCGATCTTCGTGGCCGGTGCGGCCATCCAGTGGGTCCGCGACGGGCTGGGCGTGATCCGGACCGCAGCCGAGACCGACGCGCTGGCCCGCTCGCTCGACAACAATGCCGGCGTCTATCTGGTGCCGGCGTTCACCGGCCTGGGTGCTCCCTACTGGGACCCCGACGCCCGCGGCGCCATCTTCGGCCTGACCCGTGACACCAGCCACCGCCACATCGTCCGCGCCGCCTTGGAAGCCGTCGGCTACCAGACCGCGGACCTGCTCGCCGCCATGAAGGACGACGTGACCGCGGCCGGCGGCGTCGGCCTGCCGGCGGCGCTCCGGGTCGATGGCGGCATGGTCGCCAACGACTGGGTCTGCCAGTGGCTGGCCGACATCTGCGATGTCCCCGTCGAACGGCCCGAAGTGATCGAGACCACGGCACTCGGCGCCGCCTATCTCGCCGGCCTGGGGGCTGGCCTCTATGGCGGCCTCGACGATATCGGCAAGGCCTGGAGCTGCGAGCAGCGCTTCGCGCCGGGCATGGCTTCGGGTGAGCGCACGCGGCTCGTGGACGGCTGGAAGGACGCGGTCAGCCGGGTGCGAAGCAACCGCGCTTGACCGCGCGGCACGGCGAGCCTGCCGCCGCGTGCGGCCGTCACGGCGATGGTGCCGGGATGGGTCCCGAACCTGGCCCTGCCAGCAGCACTTCTAGCCCAGTTTGGCGACCGTCGAGCGCTCCCGGCGCCTCGCCGGCCGGTCCGCAGTGGCCCGCCGAGCTGGCCGCCGGCCCTGGCAGCAGGCGCGCCCGTGCCTGGAGGAATAGTGCCTCAAGCGTGACCGGCTGGTCCTGCCTGGCCGGGCGGAACTGGCTCATCAGGTGCTCGCCCAGGCGCCGGTAGCTCTCGAACTGTGATTCGCTGAACCACTGGTCCGAGGTCGGCTCGTGCGGGAACAGGGAGTTCGCTGCCGCATAGGCGCGCACGTCGACCGGCAGGTCCTCCAGATAGGTGGGCTTGAGATAGAGCAGCCAGCCGCACCGCTCCGGGTCGCCAGCCGCTTCCGGGTAGCTGATCCGCCCGAGAGCGAACGAGGTGGTACCGGCATCGGCCTTGCCCCTGGGGGCGATCCGGATCGGCAGGAACTCGATGTCCACGCCAAGGTCGATCTTGATCTTGCGCACCGCATTGCCGAGGTCGCCGAACCGGCAGTCCGGGTCGGCGGCCGCGTCCGAGAGGATGATGAAGCGGCAGCGCCGGCGGATCATCTCGTAGAGGCCGAGATTCTCGAAATGGCCGCCATCCGACAGGTAGACGAAGCGCCGCTTTGCCCCGGCACGGCCCAGCAGCTCATTCAGGAACGGCAGGATCGCGAAGCCCGGCGAGGCCTGCCGACAGATCCCGGCATCCTGGGGATGGGCCTGCGCATAGCCGGGGTTGGGCACCCACACGCCCAGCCGGACATTGAACAGGGTCATGAGGAAGGCCGTGGCCGGCGAGGAATGATAGCCCATGGCCGGGCTGACCGCGGCACCGGAGATGGTCATGGCCCCGCCCAGCGTGATGCCGGTCTTCTCGCCCGGATCGGTGGGAGGGAGCTGCCCAGGCTGGCTTCCGGCATAGCAGGCGCTCTCGACATAGGCGCCGCCGGCCTGACTGTCGCCGCTCGGCAGGCTGGCGCTGCCGCAGGCGAACGGGGTCAGGATGAACGAGGCGGCCTTGCGCTCCTGCCAGCCCAGCCGCGTATTGTTGTCGGTCAGGTTCATGGTGGCGTTGATCACGGGGAACAGGACGCGGCGCCCGGCCACCCGCGTGTCCAGCTGGTGGAGCTGGACATTGTCCTCCTCGTCGAAGCCGGTGGCGGCGTTGGGCAGCCGCTCGGCGCGGGCCGAACCCAGGAACGCGCGGATCAGGCGGTTGCGGTACATGCCGTGGAGGGAGAACTGGTTGACGTTGATCCGCCGCCCCGCCAGCCACAGCATCGGTGCCAGGACCGCCAGGATCACCAGGTGGCCCAGCAGCATCGGCTCGGACAAGGGCCCCAGCCAGCCCAGGCTCAGGCTCTTCCGCCAGATGAAGGGTGGCATCGTCTCCAGCCATCGCGCCACGCGGACGGCGGCCTTCAGCTCGAGATAGGCGAGGGTGAGGAACAGGGCGGCCAGGAACACGAAGGTCGTGACCGCCACCAGGATGTCGATCGTCAGCCAGCGCCGCATCCGGCCGTCCGTGACGGGCTTGAGCGAGGACAGCGTGCTCTTGCCGCCGAACACGCTGACGATCCCGGTGGCCAGCATGGTGACGCTGAAGCTGAACGGCCAGTCGGGTCCGGCCAGGATCCAGCGGGGCAGGGGCAGGCAGATCAGGGCGAAGACCGCCCACATCACCGCCGGCACCACCTTCATGGCGCTGATCCGTGCCAGCCATTCCCGATCGGCGTCCAGCAGGTCGACCTCGCTGGACAGGAGGCCGGAGGCCCGGCGGAAGCCCACGAACAAAGCGGAGCAGAGCAGGTAACCGAGCGTGATCCAGAACGGTGCCAGCGCTGCCACCAGCCGTTGGCCCAGTGCCGCCCGGTCGACGATGGCCTGGCCGTAGCAGTCCTGGATGGACTGCCCGGCCGGGCATGCCTGCCGCAGGCCGGCGGCATCGCCGAACATCTGCCAGCCGATCGGCACGCAGGCGGCGACGAAGGCGGCGGCGATCGCGGAGATCGCCGCCCATACCAGCAGGTTGCGCCGGAACAGGTCGCGCACCTGGCTGCTGCTGCGGATCATCGCGGCGAGATAGGCGCCGATCAGCACGAGCCAGAGCAGGGCGAACGGCAGGCTCATCGCCACCAGTGCCTGCTGCAGCGGCTGCGGGTACGACCAGAGGTCGCCGAACAGGAGCCCGCTGCCTCTCAGCTCGAAGGGTGCCGCGATCCCGGTCAGCCGCGGGGGGACGGGGACCTGGATGTCGTGGGCCAGCCAGACCGGCAGGAGCATGGCCGAGGCCAGGGCTGGCCAGACCACCCGCAGCTGGAGGTGGTTGCGGGCACTGGCCTGATCGTGGCCGAGCTGGCTGCGCCGGTGCGAGGGCAGCAACATGCAGATTTGGTAGGTCGCCAGGAACAGGAGCGCCAGCGCCGCCACCAGCGCGCCGGTGGTGGTGACCTCGTTGGCGCTGAGCACCAGCGAGAGGTAGAAATTGGTTGGGGTCGCCGCCATCACCAGGAAGGGCAGGAACACCGTCCAGTTCAGCAGCAGGTTGCGCGCGACGATGACGATAGCCGCCCAGCTGTCGATCGAGGACAGGCCGATGCGCGGGTTCAGGAAGTTGGAATGCTCGCGCAGCGCGGTGACCTGGCGGGCTTCCGGGGCAGTCCCTGCAAGCTCGGCTTCGACCTGGCAGACCGGGTCCCGGTCGCTGCCGCCGGCAGCACAGGCGTGCAGCCAGCGTTGCAGCCAGCTGCCGATATAGCCGCCGCCCGACACGGTCGAGAGATACTGGAAACGGGACAGGAGGTTCATCGCCGCCAGCGCCTGCAGCACGCCCAGCCCGAACGCTGCGCTGCGGATCCCGCCGCCGGACAGGCACAGGGCCGCCTGGTCCTTTGCCAGTGCTGCCCGGCCATATTCGTCGATCGAGGTGAACGGGCGGCCGCCCGGCCGTTCACCCGGCCAGAGCGCGTCGAACTCCTGCTGCAGGACGGCTCGCGTATCCAGGCAGGGGGACCGGGTGGCGCTGCGGTCGGTGGTCATGAGGCCGCTCCTGCCCGTCACAGCCGGGACAGGGCGGGCAGCGGGAGCCGGGCGACCAGCACCAAGGCCGCGACGATCGACAGGCGCATCGGAACCTCCACCGCAATAGCTGGCTGGCTATCGGCTGCCGAGGTCTCGTCAGGCTCTTGGAAGAACGATGATGCTATAGGCCGATCGACTTCATTCCTCAATCGAGATGGTGCTGGCGGCTGGTGATCTGCATCACGTCATGCGGCTGGATTCTTGGGCGCATCCAGCCGGAGTGCTGCCTCGATCACGCCTCCGGGCGCAGCTCGTGGACATGGACGTCGCGCCCGGCATGCTTTTGCAGCACCTCCAGCGCGACCTGCTCCCGGTCGGAGTCGGGCGTGCGGACCCAGAGCAGCACACGGCCCCGTTCCAGCTGCTCGTCGAGATGCTCCGCGTAGCGGGCGTCCATCAGCCCGGCCAGCGCCGTGCTGAGCAGCGTGCCGCCGGCAACCGCACCCACCACCAATGCTGCGAGCGGCCCCGTGGTCGCCACCACCGCACCGGCCCCCAGCAGCGTGGGCAGCACCCAGTAGGCATTGGCGAGCGTGCGCTCGTGCTCGGCCAGTTCCTTGGCCGGGATCACCTGCTCGCGCGGATCGGACGGATCGTCCTCGGCATCCTCGGCCTGCCGCGGGCTGTGGCCGAGCTTCTCCTCGATCGCCTCCTCGCTGCCCAGGATGCTCAGGTCCTCGTCGGCGAAGCCCCGCTCCTTCAATTCGGCGACAGCACCTTCCAGCGACACCGCATCGTCGAACACCGCCACCGCTTCGCGCATTCATCCTGCTCCACTCGCCGGGCGGCGCTCAGGGCATGGCGCCGCTCCTCTCCGCTCACCTATGGCGGATCGCGACGGCGGGCCAGTCTCCGCTTGGGGAACGCGAGCCGGATTGACGCGGATCGGGCACCTCCATACTGTCTGATGGCATGATAGGTGCCGACCGCCCGGCAACGACTAGGCGACCATGAGAGCACCGCTGGATCAGGGAAGGTCGAACGTCATGAAACTGGCGCGTCGTGAATTCACCATTGGCAGCCTGCTGGCCGCCGGCACTGCCGGCCTGCCGATCATGGTCAAGGCCCAGGAGGGCAAGACCGTCGCCCTCCTGTTCGACAGCCTGGTGTCGCCCTTCTGGGTGTCGGGCCTCGACATCATGAAGGAGAAGGGCAAGGCCAACGGTTGGGAGCTGCTTGAGAACATCTCGAACTTCGACGACAACAAGCAGTTCGAGCAGGTCAAGGCGATGATCGCCCGCAAGGTGGACGGGATCCTGATCATCCAGACCGACTCGAAAGCAGTCATTCCGGCCATCCGGGCGGCCAACGAGGCCAATATCCCGATGGTGCACTTCAACCGCCCGCCGGCCGAATCGGATGCCTATTCGGTGGCGATCCAGGCCGACAACCGCCAGATCACGCGCGATACCGTGCAGTTCATGGTGGACGAGGCCAAGCGCCGGGGCGGCCAGTACAAGGCCTGCATCCTGATCGGCGACCTGGGCGACGTGAACGCCATCCAGCGCCGCGACGGCTTCTTCGACATCGTCGACCAGCACCAGGACATGATCGAGGTGGTGGCCCGCGTCGCCACCGAGTGGAACGCCGACAAGGCGTTCGCTGGCCTGATGAACGCGCTCCAGGCCAACCCGGACATCAACTTCCTGTTCACCTCGTCGGACTTCATGCACCCGCAGATCCAGCAGGTGCTCGAGACCTTCGACATGTGGAAGAAGCGCGACGAGGAAGGCCACGTCATCTTCGGCGGCTTCGATGGCGACGATGGCGCCTACCAGCGCATCGTGGACGGCTACCTGGACGCCTGCGGCGTGCAGAACCTGTTCCTGGAGGTCGACATGGCCTTCCAGGCCTTCCAGGACATGTGGGCCGGCAAGAAGCCCGAGAAGCTCCTGATGGATCCTGGCTTCGTGATCACCCAGGAGAACAAGGACCAGGTCCGCGACGAGATGTGGGGCTACATCGTCTGGGAGAAGAACGGCGGCAAGCCGATCTCCGGCTGAGCTGTCACCAATCTGGCGGGCGGCCGGTGCCGCCCGCTCCGTTCCGATCACGCGCCCTTTGCTGGAATCGTCATGACCCCGGCGCAGACGACGAGGCTCGACCGACCTGCTCCGGCGCCGGGCCTGCCGCTCTGGCGGCGCCTGTTGCTGTCCGAGTATCTCGTCCTGTTCCTGACCGTCGTCTATGTCGCCGGCATGGCGATGATCGTGCCGGAGATCCTGACGGCCGACACCTGGCGGGACATACTGGCGGCGATGATCCCGCTGCTGATCGTGGCGATCGGGCAGATGTTCGTGCTGGTGGTGGCCGGCATCGACTTGTCCGCCACCTCGGTCCTGGCATTCTCCAGCGTGCTGGGTGCTGCCGTGATCACCATGGATGGCGGACCGCTGGTGGGCATGCCGGCCTTCCTGGTGGTGGCGGTCGGCATCCTCGCCTTCATGGCGGTGGGCGGCGCGGTTGGCGCCTTCAACGGGGCCTGCACCACGCGCTTCAACATGCCGCCCTTCATCGTGACGCTGACCACGATGATGTTCTTCTCCGGTGCCGCCATCTGGGTCACCACCCTGCTCACCGACGACGGCAGCTCGATCGGCTCGCTGCCGCGCGAGTTCGTGTTCATCGGCCAGGGGCGGGTGTTCGAGCTGCCCTTCTCCTTGCTGATCGCGCTGGCCGTGGGTCTGCTGGCCCATGTGGCGATCAGCCACTCCCTGTTCGGCCGCTGGCTGTTCGCGATCGGCATCAACCCGAACGCCGCCGCGGTCTCGGGCGTGCCGGTGCGCCGGACGATGTTCTGGGCCTATGTGATCTCCGGCGCCTGCGCCGGCTTGGCCGCGGTGATCTA